>DATBID010000269.1:0-23198 GCA_036557125.1 Bryobacteraceae bacterium
TATACTCCGCGATCTGATACATGCTTTGGCCTACGCCGACCAGAGCGGCCAGATGGACAACCGCATCAACGCCGCGCAGCGCGGATCGGACAGCATCCTGGTCGCGCACATCGCCCACGAGCAGTTCTACGTCCGAGGAAAGGTAGACTGGCCGCCGGCAACCAGAACCATGGACCTGAGGCGTCAAGTTATCCAGCACTCGTACTTTACACCCGTGCGAAATTAACTCATTGCACAGATGTGAGCCGATAAATCCCGCTCCACCAGTTATCAGTATCGTTTTCGCCATTGCGTCCTCTTATGCCACAGCGCACATCTTCAACTGTACGGGAGACGAAAAGCAATCAACAAGATCGAAACGGACTGTATCCTGTTCAAAATCACAGAATTGCCGTCAGGAATAGTTAGTAGCCTAACTAAAGCTCGATAAATCAACGATCGGATCGAGTCTGATTCGAAGGAAAAAAAGAGTATCGCCCGGAAAATCGGACGGGAACCGTTGGAGTGACGATAACCGTAAGTAGGTCATTTGTCTTATGAAGTATCTTCTTGGGATTGACAGGTAGGCACTCGCTGTTTACTGCTATCCGGCAAAAGCTCTACTGTTTCTCGCCACCACGCCTGAAATCGACGAGTTTGATCTCTGCGTGTGCTTTTCTGCTGGCATTAAGAGTGGCGACCGGTCGACCGCATTTCGTGCGGGCACCGGTCGGCCATCACTTACGTTGGGACTGAGACATACTGCGATTTGGGAGAGAAGTGATCTCTGATCCACCCTTCCGGCGGAAACCAGAAGAGGGACCACGAAAAAAGGAGGCGACGGCTCCTTACATGCCGCCGCCGCCGCGCAGGGTCCTGGTGTCGGTAGTTTCTTCCCAATAGGGACGAACTCCATAGTAGTTGAAGATTTGAGCGCCCCAGGTTGGGTCCGCCATATCGGGCCAGTTCTTATCGTCGAAGCCAGGCGCATTCTTCAAGGTGTTCTTATCGACGTTAAGAACGAAGTGCTTTTCATCCTCGTCTAGCGTCAAAACACTCCACGGTAGGGCAAATAGCTTGTCCCCGATGCCCAGTACACCACCGAACGACAGCACAGCGTAAGCTATTCTGCCGGATGGGATATCAATCATAATGTCTTTTATTTTGCCTAGGTCTTCGCCAGCATTGTTTTTGACCTTATCGCCCGAAAGCGAATCGGCAGACATGACACGGCGGAACCGCTTCTGTGGATCCGTTTGAGTAATTTGGGCCATGAAAAACCTCCTGTGATTTTCGTGCACGCCTGCCGCCTAGGTCACTTTTGCTACAACGGTGGCCATGGTGCGCTCGCGGGCATTCGAGAGAACCGTGAAGGAACAGTTGCTGTGCGTGCTATCTTCTGGCCACCATCGCTTCGCCCTCCCCCGCAGCCATTGCGCAAATAGGAAAAGGTCGAGACCCATGGTTTAAACGGCATTGAGTTCGGCATTGAGTTGGTCCGGATGAACGAGAGCAGGCCAATCAAACGTTGAACGCTGAGAGCTGTTTACAATGAAAGCAGGTGCCTCTGGTTCCGGCTTATATCGATTCCCTGCGCCCGTATGAGGCGGGGCTTACAGCCGAGGCCGTACGCAAACGGTATGGTCTGAGCCGAGTTGTCAAACTGGCGTCCAATGAGAACCCGCTGGGCGCTTCTCCCAAAGCCATTGAAGCGCTCAGCCAGACCCTCAACAGCCTCAATTTTTATCCCAATGGAGGGCTTCGAATCCGCGAAGTTCTCGCGGAAGAGTTCGATCTCCGTCTCGACAATGTCATTGCCGGCAGCGGTTCGGAAGGCATCATGTCTAATATCATCCGCGCCTTCCTGTGCGATGAAGACGAAGTCTTGACTACCGATGCCGCCTTCATCGGCTTCCAGGTCCTCGCCCGTTCGCGCGGCGTGAAATACCGTACCGTTTCCTACTGCGATTGGCATTACGATCTTCCCGCGTTGGCGCGTGCCATCAACCCGCACACCAAAATTGTTTATCTCGCCAATCCCAATAATCCCACCGGCACCATCTTCACCAAACACCAGTTCGACGAGTTCTACAAACACGTCCCCGAGCGCGTCCTCATCATTCTGGATGAAGCCTATTTCGAATACGCCAAAGACGACCCGCGCTACCCGGACTCCATGCACTATCGCTATGACAACGTGATTACGTTGCGAACATTTTCCAAGGTCTACGGTTTGGCGGGCGTACGCATCGGCTACGGTTTCGCTCACGAAGAATTGATCCGCAATCTGCTCAAGGTGAAACTGCCGTTCGAACCCTCAACTCCCGCGCAGGCCGCGGGGATAGGCGCGCTTGCGGACCGCGAATTCCTTCACCGCTCGCTCGAATTGAACGCTCGCGGGCTTCGCCTGCTCACCGAAGGTCTCCGCGATGCCGGTTTCACAGTCGTCCCCTCTGAAGCCAATTTTGTCATGGTCGTTCTGCCCTCAGAGCAGGAGGCTAACCGCACTTTTGAGGAACTGCTGGCGCAGGGCATTATCGTCCGCCCGTTGAAGGCGTTCGGGCTTCCGCATTGCCTTCGGGTCTCCACCGGAACGGATGAAGACACCGCCCTGTGCCTGGAAGCATTCCGCCGAATCCAGGGAGCAAAGCCATATGCAGCAAGTCTTGGAGAAGCACGCGCCGGCTGAGGAGTTTCTGCCCCTCAACGGCACCGATTACTTAGAATTTTATGTGGGCAACGCCCGCCAGGCGGCCCATTATTATCGCTCTGCCTTCGGTTTCCGCCTCATCGCGTATCGCGGCCCGGAGACCGGCACCCGCGATACTGCCTCCTACGTCCTTGAACAGAACAAAATTCGCTTCGTGTTCACTTCGCCCATCACACCGGATCATCCCATCGTGAAGCACATCGTGCAGCACGGCGATGGCGTACACGATATCGCGCTTTGGGTGGATGACGCAGGGAAAGCCTGGAGCGAAACCACCTCCCGCGGCGCCCGCGGCCTTCGTCCGCCGCGAGTGCTCCGAGATTCCGGCGGCGAAGCCTGTATCGCCTCCATCGCCATCTACGGCGATACCATCCACACCTTCGTCGAGCGTCGCAATTACCATGGGGCCTTCCTGCCGGGTTTTGCCCCGGCCGAAACCGAGGACCGCGTGGGCGAGCCGGTCGGCCTCAAGCACATCGACCATGTAGTCGGCAATGTCGAGCTCGGCCACATGGACGAGTGGGTGGATTTCTACCGCGACGTGATGGGTTTCCGCCTCTTCAAACATTTTGACGATAAGGACATCTCTACCGAGTATTCGGCTCTGATGTCGAAGGTCATGGCAAACGGAAATGACCGGATTAAGTTTCCGATCAATGAGCCCGCGCACGGCAAGCGCAAATCGCAGATTGAAGAGTACCTGGAGTTCTATCACGGCCCCGGCGTGCAGCACATCGCCATGGCCACTGACGACATTATCGAAACCGTATCCGCCATGCGCTCCCGAGGCGTCGAGTTTTTGCGCGTCCCATCCACTTACTACGACGATCTCGGCGCCCGTGTCGGCCGGATTGACGAACCCATCGATCGCTTGCAGGATCTCGGCATTCTGGTCGATCGCGACGACGAGGGCTACATGCTGCAAATCTTCACCAAGCCGGTACAGGATCGCCCCACTCTGTTTTATGAGGTGATCGAGCGCAAGGGCAGCCGCAGTTTCGGGAAAGGCAATTTCAAAGCGCTGTTTGAAGCCATTGAGCGCGAGCAGGCGCGCCGCGGCAATCTCTGATGGAACCGACCCATCATCACCTGAAACTCTGCACCTTCGAAGTCTGCACCCGCCTGGGCCGCCATCGCCGCCTGGGCGCGTACAAGGAAGGCCGTGTGCTCGATCTGAATTTCGCCACGGCGTGGTACCTGGCGCAGACCGGCGAACCCGACCCGCATCTGCTGGCCAACGCGCTCGTGCCGCCTCTCATGATCGGCTACCTTCGCTCGGGCCTGCGCGCCTCTCACACGGCCGAAGAATTGTTTCTCGGCTCCGGTCCGCATCCCGCCGAATGGTGGCGCTCGGATCCCCCACCCCAAGGCTCAAATGGCGAAACCCTGGTCTACCACGATGACAGCGTCCGCCTTCTTGACCTCTTTGGCCGCGAACCGGAGCTGCCTGGGCCGGCAGCTTGCGAATGGGAACTGGCGTTGGTAGCAGCGGCGGGTCCGGGAGGCGCGTCGATGCCGGGAGGCTACACGATAGTCGTCCGCTGCGGCACGCGCGAACTCGCCGGACCGTATTTACTCACGCCGAACCAGATCCGCCAACCCGCTGAACTTCAGTGGACCGCTTGTGTCAACAGCCAGGAATACGCAAGCGGCGAAACCACACTCGCTCTCAGCGTCGAAAAAACCGCCCTCCATCCTGGAGAATTCCGAAGCACCTCCGTGCTTGGTTCGGCCACGCTGCGTCCGGGAGATGTCCTGGAGGTGGAAGCCGGTGAAATGGGCGCCCTGCGGGTCGCTGTCGTCTGAGCGTATCAGTACCCGCCGCGAGGGACCTGGTTCACAGCGAAGGCGCGCTGGCGCGGATAGACCTGATCGAGACTGGTAAACTCAAAATCCGTTAACAACCGGCCCAGCTTCGCGAGCATTCCGCCCAGGCCGGTATACGTGCGGAGCCTGGCGATGCGTGTGCGCGCCAGTCTCGGCTGTTCCGAATCGATCTCCCAGGGGTGGAAGTAAACGCATGCCGGCTTGCGTTCCATACGATTGATGCGGCGGATGCCGGCCGAGGTGTAGCAATAGGGAAGCAGCCGCAAGTAGGCGCCGCCGCCAACCGGCGTCACAGCGCGTCTCCACAACGACGCGGTCGCCACAGGAACTTCCAAAATCGGCCCCGAAGGCGTCATCAGAATGCCCGCGTGGCGGTCGAATCCTGGAATGCCGTAGCGGTCATGGGCGATAGGGTAGATGCTCGAATCATGTGTAAACCCGCACGAGGCCAGAATGTCCAGCGCCCAGAGGGAGTGCCGCGTAATCGAGTAGTTCGGCGCGCGGTAAGCGGTGGGCGTCACTCCGCAGGCGTCTTCGATCGCAGCCACCGCGCGGTCGGTATCGCGCCGGAACTCACCGGGAGTGAGCCGATAGATGAGATGGTGCCAGTAGCTGTGGCAGCCAATTTCGTGCCCGGCTTCCCGAATCCTCCTAACCACCCGGCTATGATGTTCGGCCACCCAGCCAAGCACGAAGAACGTAGCCTTTACAGCGTGCCGGTCGAACAATGCCAGAATCGTGTCGATCTCGTTCGCGATGCGCGACGGGTTCTGTGTCCACTCGCGCGTATTGCCAAACGCCTGCACTTCCGCCGGGTGGAAATACTCTTCAACATCGACGGTCAAAATATTGCGCGGCATGTGGTCCATCACAATTTTCAGATGCGGCGGTGCTTCAGCAGAAAAACCGCAATGGCATAGAGGACCGAAACGACCGTCAAAACCGCTGTATCTGACATTCGTTGCAGCATGGGGGAAGTGGTCCGCCGCTGAGAGAAGCAGCTTTGCGGCCATCTTCTCCCGTACAAAACAGAAGACTTGGGGGCCGCCCAATCCCCATCGGTTTCCCCGATTCCCCAAACTGAGCACGTAACCGACGCCGCCCCACTTCGCGCCGTTATCATTAGAAAAGGCGGAGTTGGCAGCCGTGCGGGTCCTGGTTACGCTTCTCATCACCGCCGCCCTCAGTTGGGCGGTCGATCCTAACCGCGCTCTGACGCAATATTCGCATCGCATCTGGCAGGCGCAGCAAGGTCTGCCGGAAGGAGCTATCCGCGCAATCAGCCAGACCGGCGATGGCTACCTCTGGCTGGGAATGGACCGCGGGCTGGTACGGTTCGATGGCGTGCGTTTCAGCACTCCCGGCGAGCTGCTCAGCACTCCGCTCGCTGGCGCCAGCGTGCGCGAGATCACGGAGGATGCCCGCCGCGATATCTGGATCGCCACCAACGGCGCGGGTCTGTTCCGCTGGCGTGGCAGCGAGCTCACACAATTCTCTAGCAAGAACGGCCTGCCATCCGATGCGGTATTCTGCGCCGTTCCGGATCGCGCGGGCGCCATCTGGGCTTGTACCGATCAGGGTATGGCACGGATCAGCGGCGAAGAGGTCCAGGTATTCGGCGCCGGAGAGAAGTTCGCAGCCGCCTTTCTGGCACCCGATGGCACACTGTGGGCGGGCGGCAAAGGCAATCAGTTGACTGCCTGGAATGGCACAGGGCTTGACCGCGAGCATCCCACGCAGCAAACCAGCCTCCGCACTCTTCCTCCGTTCGCCACCGTGCAGGCGCTGCTGCGCGCCTCCGATGGGACCCTGTGGATCGGATCCACCGATGGCCTGATTCGGGTTTCGAACGGCAAAGAGACAAAATTGACCAAAGATAACGGCCTCGCGAGCAATTCCATCTTTTCGCTTGACGAGGGCGAGGATGGCACTCTCTGGGTCGGCACCAATGATGGCTTCAGCCGGCTGCGAAAAGGCGAAATCCAGAGCTTCGGGGCGCGCGACGGCCTCTCCCAGAGCACCGTCTTTTCGGTCTACCAGGATCACGAGGGCAGCTTGTGGGTGGGCACCAAGCGGGGACTGAACCAATTCCTGGACCGCCGCGCCATTCCCTTCACTACCAGCGAAGGCCTTCCGAGTAATGATACTGGCCCGGTGCTGCAGGATCGCGCCGGAACGCTTTGGGTCGGATCGGCGGGAATGGGATTGGCCCGGTTTGACGGCAAGCACTGGAGCGTACTTGGCAAGGGAGAAGGCGTTTCGAGCGCGGATATAGCCGTGCTCGCGCAGGGGCGTGCGGGCGAACTTTGGGTGGGAGGAGAAGCGGGGCTGGACCTTCTGATCAATGGCCGCCTCAAGCGAAGCTACCGGTGGGAAGATGGGCTCCCAGCTAATTCCGTTCGCAGCTTGTTTGTCGACCGCGAAGGCGCGTTGTGGATAGGAACTGATCGTGGAGCCGCCGTTTTGCGCGGCGGGCGCATCGAGCCGTTGGTCGGAACGGCAGGTAAGCCGTCACCCGTGCTGGCTTTTGCCGAAGACGAGCATGGGCGCGTCTACGTAGGAGCCGAAGAATACGGCATCAGTGCGTACGACCAGCGCTGGCTCGCCGAGCTTCCCGAAACCCGCTACGCTATCCCCAACGTGGATGCAATGTATAGCGCGGGCGGGACGTTGTGGGTAGGAACCGATGGGAGCGGCCTGGTGGTTATCGAAAACGGCCGCGCACTCACGGTGACCGAAGAAAACGGCCTCTACGACAACGAGATTTACGGCATTGTTCCGGACGGAGAGGGCCGCCTTTGGATGGCTTGCAGCAGAGGGATTTTTTCCGTGAGCCGCGCCGATCTCGAAAAATTCCGGGCGGCCAACCTGAAGCAGGTGAGCAGCTCCACGTATAGTCCGATGGATGGCTTGCAGGCACTCGAATGCCGGCCGCGCGTTCAGCCCGCGGCGTGGCGGCTGCGCGATGGCCACCTCTGCTTCTCTATGATCCATGGCCTGATCGTGCTGGACCCATATCAGGTGAACGCGAAAATGCCTGTGCCGAAGGTCTCGATCGAAAACGTCACCGTAGACGGCCGACGTACGTCCCCAGCCAGCCTGGGCGAAATGAGCCCCGGCAGCAAGAACGTCGCCTTCACCTATACCGGATTGAGTTTCCGCTCGCCACGCAGAATCACTTTCCGCTACATTCTGGAGGGATTCGATAAGCGCTGGACCGAAGCCAACACTCGCCGCCAGGCCTTTTACACCAACCTCCCGCCAGGCCAGTATCGGTTCCGAGTCACCGCCTGTAATTTCGATGGAACCTGTAATGAGGCCGGCGCAGCCGTCGCCTTCCTCATCCCCGCGCCATTTTATCAACGCACGTGGTTCCTCGCGTCGTGCACGTTGATGATTCTGCTGGCGGCCATTCTCGCATACCGCACGCGGATCGAAGGCATGAACCGGCAGTTTGCGGCAATTCTGGGGGAGCGCAGCCGGATCGCGCGCGAGCTGCACGATACGTTGATTCAAGGTTTCTCCGGGGTGACGATGCAGATGCAAGCATTGGCGGCCCGGCTCGCCGGTAGCGAGCGCACCGCAATTGAAGAGATCATTCACGATGCCGCGCAATGCCTCACCGAGGCCCGGCGCTCGGTGGCCGGACTGCGCGGCAGCCATAGCAGCGAAACTGGATTGGCGGATGAGCTTGAGCGCCTGGCGCGCCAGGCGGCGGATGCGAGCGGGCTGAAACTGAAGCTTCATCTCGATCACCTACCTTCCGAGCTTCCAGCCGGCCTGGAAGATAACCTGGCGCGAATCGCGCAAGAGGCGATCATCAACGCCGTGAAGCATTCCCGCGCGCAGAGCCTCAAGTTGAGCCTGCGGTATAAGCGCAGCGGCATCGGCCTGGCAATTGTGGATGACGGAATGGGATTCGATCCCGCCGTGAACGGCGCGCCGGGGCATTATGGATTAATCGGCATGCGCGAGCGGGCGCGCGACATCGGCGCGGAAATTGCCATTGAAAGCGGGCGAGGGCGCGGCACCACAGTGCGAGTGGCGGTCCCTCTTTCCCACGGTCCGGCAATGGACGCCGCGCGCGCCACGGGAGATTGAATGGAATCGAACACAGCCCAAATCCGCGTCTTATGCGTGGACGATCATCCGGTGGTTCGCAAAGGCATTGCTGCGTTATTGGCCAGCGAGCCCGATACGGTGCTGGTGGGTGAAGCCGCCAATGGGAAAGAGGCGGTGGACCTCTACCGCAAGTTGCACCCCGACGTAACCTTGATGGATCTGCGCATGCCCCAGCTTGATGGCATCGACGCCACGCGCCAGATCCGCGCCGAATTTCCGGACGCGCGCATCATCGCCCTGACCAGTTACGATGGCGACCAGGATATTTACCAGGCACTCGAAGCCGGCGTTCGCGGCTATCTTCTAAAAGAGACCGTTCACGTCGAAATGATCCGCGCCATTCATACGGTTTACTCCGGAAAGCGGCTGGTCCCGCCGGAAGTGGCCGAAAAGCTGAGCGAGTATTTCCCGCAAATCGCGCTAACGCCGCGCGAGGTGGAAGTGCTCTCGTTCGTGGCGCAGGGCATGGCCAATAAAGACATCGCCGAACGGCTCGGCACCGCCAGCGGTACTGTGAAGATGCACGTCCAGAAGATTTTGGAGAAGTTGGGGGCGGCGGATCGCACGCATGCGGTCACGATAGCGATTCGGCGAGGGATTCTGCATTTGGGGGCTTAAGCGTCCTCCAACGCCAGCTTATGACCTCAGGGCCGCTGGCCCACTTGAGCCGGTATGACCAATGCCGGGAGGCGGTAATCGGAGAACGTAAGTGGAATTCAGGGAAGTAATCTCCCCGAAAGTCGAGTTGGATACGACGTTGGGACAAGACCAAAGCGCGAAACCCAATTCAAATCACCTGGATGGGAACAGAACTGCGGGGCAATCTGGTTTGACCATCACAGACAATCCGATTCGGACCCATCGAAAAGGATTTGCTGGGGTGCTCCGGTGCGGCCGAGACTTTTGCCGAGCAGATCCTCTCCTTCCAAATGGGTGAGGGCATAGCCGTCGGTATTCTCGCGCACCCGTAGTGGACGTTTCTTAGCGACCGAGAATGCTGGACTGTCTGGCCGAATTCATGTGTAGTCGTTAACTGGCTCGTGCACTGGCCCGAAACGGGAGATTACCTCTGTCAGATACCGTTCATTCCTGCAGTGGTGCTACCGGAGCGGCAGGTACCGGACTTGGCCTTCCCATTCCCCAGGATAGCTGCACTCTGAAAGCAGGAGTATGTCCTCCACGGCGGCTCGCACCATTAGGCGGCGGCTTGCTTCAAAGACTCCTGGCATAGGCTCGCCTTTCATTACCCGCCGGTAGGCATGCGCGGTGACGGTAGAAACATCATGTGTCAGAAGAACTCGGTGTTGCTCCGCCGCCCACGCCAGAAGCGTTTCGTCAGCGCTGCCCGTTAGTCCCACATCTTGCGCTCGGACAATGTCGAGGTCGGGTCTGGCGCGGAACAATGCGCGGAGAATATCGTTATTGAAATTCTCGTCTGCCAGCCAGCGAAGCACGGCTATGGCTGACGCCGTTCGAGCAATCGGGCGCGAATCCCCTCGGGGTGCCACCTGGATTCATTGGAAGCCTTGATTTCCTCAGCGCTCTGGGCTCGCTTCGCTAGATACTCGGCTAGCAGTGCGGGGTGGCGCAAGCAGTATCCAATCGCGTCATACGCGTCAGCTAACGAAAGCGACGGATATTGTTGGATAATCTCTTCGGCCGTAGCGCCCTCGTTGAATGCAGCCCAGAGTGTTTCCAGCGTGATGCGTGTGCCACGCACGCGGATCGCGCCATCCGGGCCGGCTTCGAGGGGAAAAGGCACGTTACTGAGGGCTTCAGCCATCCCCTTCAGCGTATCTCTGATTCGAGGGCCGAGCAAACCCGGAAGCGATCTGCTCTCAGCCAACGCTGGTCATTAGGACCGCTAAACGCCCCAGGCTCCCGCAAATCGCTCTGCCGTATTTCGCCAAATTGGAGAAGCGCGTGATTTGGCCCGCAACCAGGTCGGCCAGCAACTGCCCTCTGAGCCTTCAAAGGCCTCGTAACTTCGCAGCGCTCACGGGAGTACGAAAATTTCGCGGAGTTGTGAACACCTTCGCCGTGCAGCGCGCGGTGGCAAGCGGAAGCGCCTGCCCCACAATTACTTTTCCGGCAGGGCGAACACATAGAGCAGATTGCCGTTCGCCGGATGATGAATATCGGGCGCAACCGTAGCGGGGACCTGCCGCGGACTGCCTCCGCCTAAACCGCTGGTGACTGCAATGTACTGTCGGCCGCCCACGCGGAACGTTACCGGGAAGCCTTGCACTGAAGTTGCCAGGCGCGCGACCAGGATATTTACCAGGCGCTCGAAGCCGGCGTTCGCGGCTATCTTCTAAAGGAGACCGTTCACGCCGAAATGATTCGCGCTATTCACACCGTTTACTCCGGAAAGCGGCTGGTCCTCCCGGAAGTGGCCGAAAAGCTGAGCGAGTATTTCCCGCAAATCGCGCTAACGCCGCGCGAAGTGGAAGTGCTCTCTTTCGTGGCGCAGGGCATGGCCAATAAAGACATCGCCGAACGCTTGGGCACGGCCAGCGGCACCGTGAAGATGCACGTGCAGAAAATCCTGGAGAAGCTTGGAGCGGCCGATCGCACCCACGCGGTCACAATCGCTATCCGGCGGGGGATCTTGCATCTGGGGGCGTAATTGTCCGCCAGCAATCGACACTGGCAATCCTAGACGCTAAAATCTTAACTATGAAATTCCGTGCTGTCTGCGCGGATCTTGTTTTTCTGGGCATTGCCTTTGCCCAGCAGGGGACAAACAAACCTGCCTTCGAAGTCGCTTCCATCAAGCAGTACGATCCGAATTCTTCGGAGCAGATGTGGACCGGGATGAGCGCCGATGGTGGGATGGTGCGGTTTACGAATATCTCGCTAAAAGAGTGCATACGCGCCGCGTACCGTGTTCGGGATTTCCAGATCCAGGGACCGGCATGGCTGAGCGACACCCGTTTTGAGATCACCGCCAAATTGCCGGCCGGGACTAAACCGGACCAGTTTCCCGAAATGCTTCAGTCGTTGCTTTCGGAACGGTTCAAGTTGGAGCTTCGCCGCGGTATGAAGGAGCAGCCGGTCTACGCATTATTCGTGGGAAAGGACGGGCCTAGGCTGAAGCTAGCTGACGCGAACGTCGGGAAACAGGGACCGACCGCATTGGGAGCTGACGGGAAGCCGAGGCCGCTTATCGGATACCAACACTTGGCAGCCGGCATCCTTGTTCAGGCGCCCTCCGTGACTCTCGCTAGTCTTTTGCCGGTGCTTTCGCGGTATACAGAACAGCCGATAATCGATATGACAGGTCTTAACGGCTCGTACGATATTAAGTTGATGTTTGCACCAGAGTCCACTCGGAATTTACCAGATGCCGGTAGCCGCGGTGCGGACGGAAAGGTATTGTTCTCCGAGCCGGCCCCGTCGCTGTCCGATGCTTTGCAAACTCTTGGGCTTAAGCTGGAGCGTCGCAGGTTCCCGATGGAGATGCTCACTGTGACTCACGTCGAGCGGATGCCTACGGAAAACTGAAACCGGGGCGGCCATCGGAATCACCTGGCCGCGAACACATACAGCACATTGCCGTTCGCCGGATGATGAATATCGGGTGCAACCGTAGCCGGAACCTGCCGCGGACTGCCTCCACCTAAGCCGCTGGTGACTGCAATGTACTGCCGGCCACCTGCGCGGAATGTTACCGGGAAGCCCTGAACCGAAGTCGCCAGACGTGTCTTCCACAGCACTGCACCGGTCTTCACATCGACGGCGCGAAAGACGCGGTCGAGATCGCCGACAAATGCCACCCCGCCGGCGGTGGAAAGCACCGCCGTCAGAAAAGGCGCCCGCTGCTCGATCTTCCATAGCTCTTTCATGCTGTCCACGTCATACGCCGCAAGCTTGCCGATGTTGCCGTTGGTGCCCGGCATTTCGAAGAAGCGGCGGTTGGCCGAGGTTCCGCCTGAACCTTCCTTGAAATCGGTCTTGCGTCCGTACATCTGCATGCAGGTCTGGCTCAGCGGAATGATGAGCTGATTTGTGGGTGGGTTGTAGCTCATCGCCTGCCAGTTGTGCCCACCTTCGGTGGAAGGACACGCGTCCACCCATTTTTCGGGCTCCTGCTCAACGATGTCGTTGCGGTAATGCACTGCCCCGGTGCTCTTGTCGATGTGGTCGAAGACGTTCTGGTATACGGTTTCCTTGTAGTCGAGAAATTTGCCGGTCTTGCGATCGAGCTTCCAGAGAATACCGTCTTTGCCGATGGTGAACAGCAGATTGCGTCCGCCGGAATCGACGAGCACGCGCTCATAGACGGTATCAAGATCGAGCGATTCGCCGGGGACGTGCTGGTAATACCAGGCCAGCGAGCCATCTTTGGACCGCAGGGCTAGGGTCGACGCCGTGTAGAGCGCGGCGGCGTTGGTGCCGCGAATGGCACGCATCCAGGGCTTGGCTTGGGCCACACCCCAGTAGGTGAGATCCAGATTAGGGTCGTAGCTCCCCGTAATCCAGGTATCGCCGCCGGCGCGCAGGAGGTTCGGAAGCTTGCCCCAGGTATCGCCGCCGGGAGTGTCTTCACGCGCCACGGTCTGGAATTTCCAGAGCTGCTTTCCGGTTTGCGCGTCGTAGGCGCTAATGAAGCAGCCGGTCTCCTTGTAACGGTCGCAGCCGCCCATGCCCTGAATCACCTTTCCGTTGATAATGAGCGGTCCGCTGGTGTTTCCGTAACCTTTCTTCGGATCAGCGATGCGCGTTTCCCAGACCACCTTGCCCGTGCGGGCATCGAGCGCCACCAGCCGAACGTCGGTGGTCGCAATGTAAACCTTGTCCTGGTAAACCGCGAGGCTGCGAATCGCGCCCAGGCCGTTCGAAAGTTCGGGGCCGATGCGATTTTCCCAGATCAGGTCGCCGGTGCGGGCGTCGAGGGCTTGTACGATGTTGAAGGTGTTGGCGAGGAACATCACGCCGTTGTGGACGATGGGCGTAGGCTCGTTGGCGCCGCCTTCATTCATGGCCCACTCCCAGACGAGCTGAAGCTGCTTGACATTGCCGGTATTGATTTCGGCGAGCGGACTATAACTCCACGCCAGGTAATTGCGGCGGATCATGAGCCAGTCACCGGGATCGGGATTGCGCAGCATGGCGTCGGTGACGGGCACATAGTTCTTCACTTCACCTTTCACAGTGAGGCCCTTCGGAGCCGCCGGTACAGCGGCGACCGATCCGCCGGCCTGCAGCGCAATGGTGGGGCGGCCGGTGACGACGGAGCGGATCGGAAGAGCGACCGAAGCCGTGAGCGCCTGCGAATTGGGAGCGCCATTGGCGGCGAGGATAAAGGCGGCCAAGTTGATGGAGGCTTCCTCGCCTAGCGAACCGGGATCGCCAGGCGGCATGCTGGACTGGATGTAGCTGACGAGCTCGCGGGCGGTCCGCGTGCCCCATGAGGCGATGAAGTTGGAGCCGGCGAGCTGCGGACCTTCGTTGCCGCCGAGATCCGGGCCGTGGCAGCCGGAGCATTCGGCCTGATAGGCCGCGCGCCCCGTTTCGGCCTGCTGGGTGGTCTGGCTGTGTAATGTTGCGGCGGCGAGTGTCAAGGCCGCGAGCACGACTCGATATTGCATGAGGCCTCCGTTTGGGCTGTCCGCTATTTTACGTGGGACGAAATCCACTTTTCGAGCGCCGCGGCCACTTCCAGATTATTCTTCTCCAGCATCACCATGTGGCCGTTGCCGCGAATGCCCTGATTTTCGAGGCGCATGTGAGTGTTCTCCACGCCCGCCTGCTTCAGGTAATTCGACGTGCAGTGATCGTAGACGGCGTGATAAGAGGATTCCGTAGTCACGATCAGGATGGGAATGCCTCTCAGGTGGGGCAATTGGCGCGGAGGATCGGCCTGCTTCCAGCACGCCGCGAGGCCGGGCGCTTCGGGTTGCGGTTCGCGCATTTTGGACAGATCGCTCGCGGCTGAAACCGGGGGATCATAGGTGATGGGAATATCGGTGATGCCCCAGGCCCGGTTGGGATTCTCGTTGACGACGGCATTATAGAAAGGCGGCCCGCCCGGCTCGATGGCGACGATACCTTTCACCGCCTTCGGTCGGCTATCCGCGAGTAGCCAGCCGAACGGGCCTGCCTGTGAGTGCGTGACGACGATCGCCTCGCCAATCTTATCGAGCAACAGCGAGCCATCTTGCTGGATGAGCCTCTCAGTCTGTTCGGCACTGGCCAGACTTTCCACTTGCGAGGCATAGAATTGGTCGAAGACGGGATCGCCGCGCCGCCCTTTGTTTGGGCTTTCGCCTGGCCACTGCGTGTGCTTCTTAGCCTGCGGCCACCAGCCTCCGACTTCGCTTGCGGTGAATCGCCGCTCGATTTCGGGAGCCGAAAGAATCTGTAGCCCGCCGTCGGAAGGGTGCCACGCGGAGCGCCCGCGCGCGGGCTGATCCACCAGGTAAACAACATATCCCTGCGAGAGGAAATAGTCGGCCCATCCCTCGCGCCCGTCGGGCGTGCCGAGCCAGTTGGTAGCAGTCTGGGCGAGGCCATGCAAGAACAGCAGCGGATACTTGCGAGTGACGCGTTCGGGACGCAGCACCTCGACGTACATCTGCCCGCTCATGATCTGGTTGTCGGGCGGGCCGGTGTAGTGGCCGCCGATGTAGAAGTATTCGCGGGTAGAGAATACTTGGGAAGCGGGGGCTGCGAACAGCGGCGTGGCTAGCAATAGAGCAGCCGGGAGGATAAGCCGTTTCATTACCGCAGCACCAAGATGCGGTTGGCTTCGCTATCGGCGACATAGAGCACACCGTTGGCGAACAGGACGGCGTGCGGCCGGTTGAGTTTCGATTTGAGCGGATCGCCGTCGGGGCCGTCGCCGAGTGCGCCAGTGCCGAGCACCGTCCGGATTGTGCCGGTCTTCAGATCGATGCGGCGGATGGCATGGCTTTCGGTGTCGGCCACGTAGAGCTCATCATTCGGAGCGAGCGAAAGGCCTTTAGGTCCGGCTAGGCGGGCCGCTGGGCCGCTGGCGCTGCCACCGAATTTGGCCTCAAGCGCGGGACCGCCATCGCCGCTGAAGCCGTTTTCACCAGTGCCCGCGACGTGGTAGAGCGTTTGAGTCGCGCGATCAATCCGGTAGATGGCATTGCCTTCGCGCAGCGCCAGGTAGAGATCGCCGTTGGAGGCGAGCGCCAGCGTGCGCGGACCGTTCAGCGCGGTTCCCTTCACCGGCGCGCCCTCGGGAATCGGCCTAGCCTCTCCGGTGCCCGCATAGGTCTCGATCATTCCGGTATCGGGATGGAGCCGGCGGATGCGATGGTTGCCCAGGTCGCAAATCAGCAGCGTGCCGTCGCGATCGAACAGGAGGCAATGCGGCTGCCGCAATTGGGCCTGCGTAGCTGCGCCGCCATCACCGCTGAAGCCTGGCTTGCCGGTTCCGGCCACCGTCGAAATGATGCCCGTCTTCATGTCGACTTTGCGAATGACGTGGTTATCGCGCTCGGCGAAGTAGAGGTCGCCTTTACTATCGAAGGCCAGTTCGTGCGGCGCGCTGAGGGATGCCGCCGTAGCGGGGCCGCCATCGCCGCGATAGCCGCGCTGGCCGTCGCCGGCGATGGTGGTCACCCGCTTGGTCGTCAGATCGAGACGGCGAATGCGCTGGTTGTCCACATCGCAGAAGTAGAGCGCGCCATCCGGCCCAATGGCCATTCCGTATGGATTATTGACTTGTGTATCCGAAAACCCTTTAATGCCCGTGCCTAACAGCGTGGCGACTTCAGGTATATCCGCAGGCAACGGGGCCTTGCCATCGAGCACGAAAGTGAGCATCTTGGGCAACACCGGCGACCCGGCCGTTTCTCTTGCGGGCCCGGCCGTTGTGATTACGCCCGTGCCTCCCAGGAAGGTTACGTATTGTTTGCCATCGAGCATGTAGGTGATGGGCGGGCCCATGCCGCCATGCAGGTTGGTCTGGACTTCAAGCAGCTTTTCGCCCTTATCGGCGCTGTAGGCCATGAGGCGGCCATCGGGGACCACCTGAAGGACCAGGTTTCCGGCCGTGGTCACGGTGCCGCCGCCGATCGAACCGCCGCCATTCGCGCGCCAGCGCTCCTTCTGCGTGATCGGATCCCAGGCCATCAGGACGCCGCGCTGGCCTTCGACCGGTTCGGGGCCAATAGCGGGCGGCGATGGCGGCGTCTTCCCAGCGCCCGCAGCGGGCGCGGCGGCGCGGTTGATTCCCAGGTTTTTGCGGTCGGGGTGGTATTCGAATTTTTCATCAATGGCCAGGGTCTGGCTGCCGTTGGGATTGGACGGAATGTAGACCAGCCCGGTGGCCGGATTGAACGACATGGGCGACCAGTTATGGGCGCCGCCGGCGGAAGGCGAGATGGAAATTGCCGCGGTGCCGTAATGCGCTTCCTGGTTGACGATGGGCCGGCCCGTGGCTTCATTCAACCCTTTGGCCCAAGTGACTCGGGCGAACGGTTCACCCGAAATGAACTGGCCCGTGAGCCGGTCGATGACGTAATAGAAGCCGTCCTTATTGGCCTGCATAAGTACCTTGCGAGGACGGCCCTTGATAGTCAAATCCGCCAACAAAAGCTGCTGGACGCTGTCGTAATCCCAGGAGTCGCCGGGCACGGGCTGGAAATACCATTTCAGCTCGCCGGTATCGGGCTTTACGGCGAGGATCGAGGCCACAAAGAGGTTGTCCCTGCCTTTAGATTGGCGCAGCGCCTCAGGCCACGGGCCGCCGTTGCCGGTGCCGACGTAGAGCAGATCGGCTTCGGGATCGTAGGCCATGCCGTCCCATATGGTTGCGCCGCCGCCCATCTTCCACCACTGGCCTTCCCAGGTTTGCGCGGCCATTTTGAGGGCCGGGTTTTCGAATGGTTTGGAGGGGTCGCCGGGCACGGTGTAGAAGCGCCAGGCGAAATGGCCGGTTTGGGCGTCGAAGGCGGCGAAGAATCCGCGCACGGGATACTCGGCGCCGCTCACGCCGATGACCACTTTGCCCTTGGCGATGCGCGGCGCCATGGTGATGGAATAATTTTCCTGCGGGTAGGCCACGCGCGCCTCCCATACCGGCCTGCCGGTTTCGGCATCCAGGGCTTCGAGGCGTCCATCGACAACGGGCGCGATGATCATGCCGTTATAAAACGCAACGCCTCGATTGACGATGCCGCAGCAAATCTTAGGCGCGACTTTTTCGCGGTTCACTTCCGGGTCCCAGCGCCAGCGCTCCTTGCCGGTGCGCGCATCGACGGCGAAGACGATGCTCCAGTTGGTGATGCCGTAGAGCGTGCCGTTCCAGAACAGCGGCGTATCCTCCTGCCCGCCTCCGCCCTGGCCCACTTCGTACGACCATGCCAGTCCCAGGCGGTTCACATTGGCCGTATTGATCTGGTTGAGAGGGCTGAAGCGCGTCTCCTGCTGCGTGCGCCCGTAAGCAACCCACTCGTCGCCGTTTTGCGCGGCGTTCTTCAGGGCAGCATCATCCACGCGCCGTCGCTGCTGGCCCACGGCGAAGATTGCTGTGAAGCCCAGCCCCGCGAGCAAGATCCACGGTGTCCAGTGTTTCGGATGCATAGTGGGCGGTATTATATCAGGCGCATTTCGAGTCAGTCTGAGGCGCAGCCTCTTTCGTTTGCTGAATTGGCATGATTGCGGGATAATAGGGTGTTAAACCCCACACGGAATGCAATTCCTATGACCCGCGACCTTCAACAGATCAAACAGGGCCTTGCCCAGATTCGCGCCGCCTTAGAGCTTTTGGAGAGTTTCATCGCTGAATACGAAGCCCGCTCCGTCAATACCCTGCCGGTTGAAGACGTCCGGTTTTATCGCGCCCCCGACGAAGATCTCATCGGTGGAGCAGGTCTGGGAGAGTTGACCTCTCTCAACCAGACGGTCAGTCAGGCCGCCCAAGAAATCGCTCCCCTCGAAACGGCCTGAACCCCGGAGTCTACTGCACAATCACTGGGTAAGGGCTGCTCGGCGCGCTATCCACGGAGACAACTACAGGGACGGAAGCCCCGCCAAAGGATTGACTTACGAGAAACGACACGGTTACCGTGCCGCTCTGCGAACCGGGCAACACCGAGAGAACAGTCACCGGCAACCCGGAAATCGTTACTTGCACACGGGTGGGATCATTCACCACGGTGGGATCTATGTTGGACAAGATTGCAATCAGGACCTGGCCGGGTGCCGCGGTGACTGACGAGTTCAGCACCTGCCCCGAGCTGTTGGCGATCTGTTGGATCACCGCAGGAGCGTTGTCGATCTCGATCCATACCGTTGGTGAGGTGGCCTGCCCACTGTTCAAAGTCAGCGATGCGTAGCCTGTGGAGATACTCGCCGGAATCAGGAAGTTGACCTGAGTGGCGGACGAATAGAGGACCGGCACGGCCTGGCCGTTCAGGAACACTTGAGTGGTGTTTGGTCCGGTCGATAGTCGCAATCCGTAGATGCTTGCCGAGGCGCCGGGATACAACGCCGCCTGATTGGGATTCGCGTTTGCGATTGGCAAACCGACGAAAGGTAGCGCGAGATTAGCCGCCTGCGTCTGAAAACCGCCGGGCTGCGACGCCACCTGGAACCCCGAGATCACGCTGATTTCCGAGGAACCGACCGCCGCGTTGGGTGATGCCACCAGGTTGGCGACTAGGTGGGTCGGGCTGAGCACCCAAACGCGGCGGATCGAGACATCCGAACTTCCCATTCCCACGGTGACCGGGCCCGGCACGAACTGCATGTTCGTAGCCTGGATGTCCACCATGGAAGAAAGGCCGGATGGAAGCGTGGTCGGATTCACTGTGATCTGTGGCGTCCCGATTGTCGGATAGGAGTACGTTGGTGGATTTTGCGATTGGTAGAACGTGGAGTTCTGGCCATCCGTGTTATACACAATGACGCTGGCATTCTGGCCGCTGTAGCCGGACGGCGGCGTGACTGTGATAGACCCGTGCGCGCTGGTGCCGGTGAAGCTTCCTGTTCGCGTCACGGTTGCCGGTTCACCATCGAAATACACAGTGCTCGAAGAGCTGAAATTGCTCCCCGTCACGGTAGCTGAGCCATTGCCGTTTTGCGTTATGGAGCCGATTGTTGGCGGGCCCTGGTTCACCAGGTTCACTCCATCGGGCAGCACATAGAGATCGCCGTTTGCGAGCGTGAACACCAGATGCCTCGGTCCAGCCGCCTGCGCCAGCGAACCGTTGAAGTAAATAGCCAGAGCAGCCGAGGAGTCGGTCGTATTCGCCGGGAGCACTTGGTTGGTATTGACGTCATACGCCTGAAAGCAAGGCAGTGTGGCGTTCTGCGGGGCGCACAGCGTAGCGGTGCCGAAGCCGCCCAGAATTGTCACCGACTGCGGCACTTGTAACTGCAATCCGATAGCAGGCTCCGCTTCGATCGTAAACTGCGCTGCGGTGCTGTTTACATACGCCGGACTGATGCTTTGATTCCCGCTCCAACTCCAGGTCACCATGTCGTACATCGAAACGGCGCTCTCCGGGGTTACGGAGAAATTTTGGCCTGTGATCGCAGTCCCGGGCTGGATCGAAAAACTGCCCGGTTGGCCGGCATTGTTCGGGTCCGGATAGAAGACTGTATAGAACGGGCCGGAGGGCTGAAGAGTATTGCCATTCTGATCCACTGGCAAACGCAGACCGGCGTTATTCGGGGCAATGGCGTCCGGCGGGAGCGGATGCACATAGAGCAAATAATTGTTCGTAGGGAGGCCCCTGATGGTGTAGGTTCCGTCCGGATTAGTAAGAGTACTGACCGCGGGGCCTGCCGGCGGAATGGCCACCACGGATGCCAGAGCTACGGGCTGCCCGTTCGCCGTCACCCGCCCGGAAATGGAGCCGAATCCGGCCGCCCAGTTGGCCGCGCCGTACAGGAGCGAAAGCGACGCCCGGTCATCGGCATCGATGGGGCGTTGGCGCGATGTGTTGCGAATGACATCTTGCGACATCGCGGCTGAAGTCCAGGTATGTTGCAAGCCCAGCGCGTGACCCATCTCGTGAACCGCGGTGGTGAAGAAGCTCTGCAGATAGCTTGGTCCGGGGCCTTGGCTGGTGTCATTGGTCAATTGAATGATGGATCGGGCGATCGGAAAAAACGGTCCGTTCGGTCCGTTTACCGGCGTTTCCGATGCCGGCACGTTGGTCCCGCCCAAACCCAGCAGGCCCGGCGGCAATTCCGCGAATACAACATCGCCTCCAGGGGTGTTTTCTGTCTGGTTTTGCGATTCCAGACCACCGAATGCCACCCGCAGAGCCGAACTGCTCACCGAATTCCAGGCGATCGCTGCCTGTTGTACCTGGCTCAAAACGGATGAAAAATCGTCATTCGGGCCGTAGGTCTGGGGTCCCGTGTCTACCACGAAGAAGGTCACTGTCCTGTCAGGCAGGGCGTTCAAATCGAACCGCTCGTAAACCGGCGCGCCCAAATTGCCATTCAGATAGTGGACGTAGTGATAATAGGCCTGGGCTGGGATGCCGCAAGCAACTCCCGCGAGCAAAAGCTGCAGCGGTATTCTTAAGCGGTCCATCGCTCAGTTCCCCGCCCCGCTCAAACTCTTAGCGATCCGAGAGCGCAAGTCGCTCAGATTCATGACCAGCGTCTGATCTTTAACCTGATGCCCGGTGGCGCGGTCGAGCATTACTTCCGAGCTGGCCGTGCGGGTAGCCACCGGATTTCCCGAAGATGGCCGTGACATGGCGAACAGCCCTTGCGTCAAGCCGATGATATGGGTCAGGCCCGATGGGCCGGTCCAGAGAAAAAACACGTAGTCGTCACCCGTGCGGAATGAAGGCGTCCCTGCGAAGCTCTGCCGCAGATTGTTCAGGGTTCCGCCCGGAACCACGATATCCACACTAGCCGCGGCGGGGCCTTTGAACCGCTCGGTCACGTGTATCGTGTAGTGCGTATAGATGAGCGGCCCTTGCTGCGCGACATGGGAGCCGGTCACTGTCGCCCGCACAATTGCGGTCGCCTTCTGGATCATATTGTCCAGGGAGAGCCGCTCCAGAGTTGCGCTCTGGAGCGGCAACACGCAGAAGGTCAGCACTAACGCACAAACGAAGCGGCGCACGTTGCTGGGGAAAAGCATCCGCTGGGCCAATCCAATCTGCCGCAAAATCAGGCATTTACAGGAATCCCTCGGGATCTCCCTGGGTTTTCCGGACACGCACATGACACGCCTGCGCCACACTCAGGATTGGCCCGGACGCACGATCAGGATGGGCATTTCCAGGTTATGCCGCACCGGGTTGATGGTGGTGCCGAAAATCAGATCCTTTAGGCCGCCGTGGCCGTGGGCGCCCATTACCACCAAATCGGAAGAGATCTCACGGGCATAGCGGACGATCTCGCGGCGCGGTGATGCCGAGTGGGAAATAGCCGTCTCCACGGCAACTCCCTGCTGCCGCAGGGTTGCGGCGATTTCGTCGAGATACTGCGCGCCGGCTTCCACCTCAGCCGTGGAGGATTCCGTCCCGTAGATCTGGCTGGTGACCCCCTCTTCGACGTGCAGCAGAAAGACCTTGGCTCCGTGCAGTTTGGCGATGGCCGCGGCGTGGCTGATGGCCAGGCGGTCGAGCGGCGAGAGGTCAAGCGGCACCAGAATGCGATGATACACGGGCGCCTCCGGCACTCTGGCCGGTTCGGGTAAGGTGAGCGGAGCGCGCCCGTAGCGATGGATGCGGCTGATGAGCGGCTCCAAAGTGACCCAGGCCAATAGAAACAGTAGCAGTGCGCCACCTGCTATTGCCCCCAGCAACACCAACAGGCGCCACTCGCCGGCCTGGTTCAACCAGCCGGCCACGGCTAACACGGCCAGCCGCAAGTTGAGCGCAACGATCACCAGCGCGGTCACCCAGGAGAGTGCCCGCACCCATCCCGAGTTCCGGAACTTTCCCATGCGGCTGGGGTCGCTGGTGAAGTGGATCAGCGGAATTACGGCGAACGGCAACTGCAGGCTCAAAATCACCTGGCTCAGGATAATAAGCTGGTACGTAGATTTTTCGCCCGCAAAGTAGATGGTGAGCGCCGCCGGAATCACGGCCATGGCTCGCGTGATGAGTCTGCGCAGCCAGGGACGCACACGGAGATTCAGGAACCCTTCGACCACCACCTGTCCTGCCAGGGTGCCGGTGAGTGTGGAAGACTGGCCTGAGCACAGCAGCGCCACCGCAAACAGGACTCCCGCCAGGCTGGTGCCCAGCAGCGGCGCAAGCAGCAGATGGGCCTGCTGAATTTCCGTGACTACGATGTGCCGCCGGAAGAATACCGCTGCGGCCATCACGAGGATGGCCGCGTTCACCAGCAGAGCGCCATTGAGGGCCACAACGGAATCCACGAAGTTATAGCGGCAGGCGCGTCTTTTCGCTTGCTCGCTATTGCCGATGTGGCGCGTCTGCACCAGCGCCGAGTGCAGGTAAAGGTTGTGCGGCATCACGGTTGCTCCCAAGATGCCGATGGCGACGTACAGGCTCTCGCTGTTCAGTTTCGGCACGAGGCCCGCCAGCAGCCCGTCCGACGGGGGGCCGGCCCACAAAATCTCTACTCCGAAGCAAACACC
>DATBID010000270.1:0-27027 GCA_036557125.1 Bryobacteraceae bacterium
TGGCGATGCATGATTGAACGTCCGCTGCACAGCGGCAAGAGTGCAGTTTTGCAACTGTGCGCGCTTGCAAGTGTGCACAGAAGGTTCATGTGAAACATTTGTGGAACCACCGGCAGAACGTTAACAGGGTAGGGGGGATGATTTCGTGTGCTCCGTTTGTGCTCCGTTTAGAGCCGCCCGGAGCCACAGGGCGAAAACAGGGGAATCTGTATCGCCAGAACGAGATGCCGGAAACGCAAAAGTCTTTGTTTCCAATCTACGGTCGTCTTCCCAAGCTGGACGCCGTGGGTTCGAGTCCCATCTCCCGCTCCAATTTTCAACGATTAGACCCGATTTTACGAGCAACCATCGAGTTCAACCTTACTGCGACTACTTTAAGCTCCCCAATCACCTCGCGGAACCTGCTGTAGGGCTGCGGCAAAGTTGTCCCTGCGGGATGGAGACGAGGCGACTGCGCCTGCGCCAATACAGGAACAGGCAACCTACTTCTTCTCGCGCTCGTACATGGCCTCGTAAAATGCCAGGCGTGCTTGGTCTGGCTCAGGGCCGACCTCGATTTGGTCGCCTAAAGCTATGGCGCGGTCGTTTTTCTTGCCGTCGAATGCCGGCCAACGTGGCAGTCCCTTGCCGTTCGGGTCGCCAGACGTGGCGAAGTTGACCCAATAAGAGGAAATCGTGTCAGCGAGCCGGCGGTCGAGATCGGTCCAGGAGCGATTGGGCGCGAGGTTCTCGAAGACATATTGGGCCTCGGCGCCATGTGTGGCCCCGGAACCGCGTCCGCCGCGGGGCGAGCCGGCTGGCGTTGGCGGCTCGTGAGTGAAGTAGTAGAGATACACTTTCGATTTGCCGGTCTTGGTCTGAAAATCGGCCCATTGGCGCATCACCCAGCCGAGTTCGTCGCGGAAAGCGGTGAGTTGGGAGGCGAATGCTTCGTCATCGGAGCCGGCCGGATAGAGCTTCAAGAATGTGTCCGCGAGATCGCCAAAGCGGCGGCGGGAGTTTTCCAGGAACCGCTCGGCGGGACCTTTCTGCAGAAAGAAAGTGCCTTCATCTTTGTTGGAGCCGACCAGCAGCGGGACATCATTCTGCTTGCCTGCGGCGAAGATTGCGCCGGGATCTTCGGGAATGAACCAGCCATCGATGATCGGCTGGGTGCCGCGCACGTTTTTCAGAACCTCTTCGGCGGGTTTGGCCCGCAGTTCTCCCAGGGATTTGGCCCCGGCTGCTTCGCCGGCTTTCCTGCCAGCCTGCTCCGCATTCGCCAGCTTGCGCATCGGATTCACGGAAAGCCCACCCGGGCCGCCGCTCTCCGCGATGGCGCGCTGAAACAAGCCTTTGGCCTGCGGCGAGATCATCAGATCGCCAACACTCATGGCCCCTGCCGAATCGCCGTCGATTGTGACGCGGCGCGGGTCACCGCCGAAGGCAGCGATATTCCTGCGCACCCACTCGAGCGCGGCGACTTGGTCCATCAACCCATAATTGCCGGACGCGTGGCGGTCGGACTCTGTGGTCAATTCGGGGTGTGCGAAGAAGCCGAATACGCCCAGGCGGTAATTGATGGTGACCACCACGAGGCCCTTCTTAGCGAGGTTGTCGCCGTCATAGGCAGGAGAAGAACCGGAGCCGCCGGTGAAGCCGCCGGGATGCAGCCACACCAGCACGGGGCGTCGGTCGCCGGCGGATTTCGCGGCTGTCCAAACGTTGAGGTAGAGGCAATCTTCGCTCATTTTCGCGGGCGCGCCGCCGCGTCCCGCCGCGGCCTGCATGCAGATGGGGCCGAACTCAGTGGCGCTGCGCACGCCATCCCAATGCGCCGGAGGCTGGGGAGCGCGCCAGCGCAGCTTGCCGACCGGCGGGGCCGCGAAAGGAATGCCTTTGTATACGCGCACGTCCGGGCTTGCTCCGGGAGAGCCGGAAATTCGGCCTGAATCCAGACGCACCGGGTCTTGAATCGCCGCATTCGCGGCGAGCGCAAACAGCATGCCGGAAACACAGACGGCTAATCGCATATACGTTCCAGGCGACCATGATATCCGATCGGTTACGCGACGAAGAATGCCGGCTATTTATGTAAGAAGAAATTGCCGATGAACATCGCGTCGATCCCTGATGAATAGAAGCTGCGGACAGCATCGCGCGGCGTGCAGACCAGCGGTTCACCGAAAAGGTTGAACGACGTGTTGTACAGGACCGGCAGCCCGGTGGCTTTGCCGGCGGCGTGGAGTAACTGCCAATAGAGCGGATTTTCGGCGCGATCCACGGTGTGTACGCGAATCAGGTCGCCCGCCAGAATAGCGGTAGCGAATTTGTCTCGATACGCCGGCCGTACCCGCCCGACAGTGGAAAGGAAACGCGCATTCGCGCCCACTTCGAAGTACTCACCTGCAAGTTCTGCCGGCGCAGAGGCAGCGAATTTGCGGAACGGTTCGCGGTGTTTGATAAACGCATTCAGGTTTTCCGCCGAATAGGGGTCTAGCGGCGATGCCAGGATGCTGCGATTCCCCAATGCCCGCGCGCCGAATTCCATGCGTCCGTGCATCCAGCCTAGGATGCGCTGCTCGCCCAGTTGCGCCACCGCCGTCTCGATCAGTTCCTCCGTAGTAAGCAGATAGCGGAAGCGCAGCTTGCAATTTTCCAGCACTTGCTTAGTCTCAGCCGCTGTGAAGGAAGGTCCCAGACACAGCGTTTCGAGTGGAACCCGCTTCACTTGGCGATACACCGAGTGCCAGGTTTCGAGTACTGCGCCCAGCGCCGTTCCCGGATTCCCAGCAACCGGTTGTACAAAAACGCTCTCATAGCCCGAGCGGGTTTCGAGCGCCGAAACCAGCAGCGCGTTATATCCCAGGCCCCCCGCCAGACACAAGTTTCTTCCCTCGCCCGCGCCCTGGCATGCCAGACGGATCACGGCATCTTCTGTGGCGCGTTGAATCCCCGCCGCAATGTGGGGCCGCTCGGCCTCGGGCACAGGCTCTCCTTCCCGCAATCGCAGCCGCTGATAGA
Source organism: Bryobacteraceae bacterium (assembly GCA_036557125.1). Lineage (GTDB taxonomy): Bacteria > Acidobacteriota > Terriglobia > Bryobacterales > Bryobacteraceae > PSRJ01. The sequence goes on from DATBID010000270.1 coordinate 3,004, forward strand.
AGCGGGTGCCGAACCCGCCGCGGCTCAGCCGTTCCGTGCTGAAAAACGACCGGTCCACTCGCAGGCCGCCATCGGACGGGCAGAGCATCTCCAGGAAAAGCTGACGGTACCGATCGTCACCAGCGACTGAAAGCCACTGCACTCTGTGTTCATCCAGGTTGGCGGTGAAACCCAGCAGCTCAGTCACTCGCCCGTAGAGATCGCCGAGCGAATCCGGGTAATATTGCTCCTCCGTTACAGTCATCTGCGTGCCGCGCGCGTTCCAGCGGGAGCCACAGCGAAAATCGCCTTCCCGGTCGAGCGTCAGCACAGTGGCTTCTTCAAACGGGGAGGGATAATAGGCCGACGCCGCATGCGCCAGGTGGTGCTCAATCACTACAATTCGGCTGTTCGGGAAGCGCGCCCGCAGCTTCAGATGAACACCATCCTCGGGAATAGGCCGCACGAGCGCCACCGCGTCCACGTGCTTTGGCGCCGCGCCGGCCAATTCCAAGCAGGCAGCTATCGCACGATGCGGCAAATCGCCACGATGGCCCGTGTGAACGCGCGCCAGCTTCTCCTCTTCCACGGCCGCAACCAGCTCGCCATCCTTCAGCAGTGCCGCGGCCGCCCGCCCCAGAATCCCTCCGATGCCGAGGATGATCACGCTACTGGCCGCCCTTCTCGCGCCTCTCGATTTTCGCCCACGTGTCCCGCAGCGCCACTGTGCGGTTGAAAACCGGCTTCGCCGGGGTGGAGTCCAGGTCTGCGCAGAAGTAGCCAAGGCGCTCGAATTGATAGCCCCGTAATTTCTCCGCCCCTGCCAGCGATGGCTCCAGCTTCGCGCGCGGAATCACTTCGAGCGATTTCGGATTCAGAAAGGCCGTGAACTCCACGCCTTCCTCGTTCGGAATTGGCCGGTCAAACAGGTACTCATAGAGGCGCACTTCCGCATCGAGCGCGTGCTCAGCCGAAACCCAGTGGATCGTGGATTTCACTTTCCGCCCATCCGGGGCATTGCCGCCGCGCGTCGCCGGATCGTACGTGCAGCGCAATTCCACCACCTCGCCGGTTTGCGGATCTTTCACGACGTCTGTGCACGTAATGAAGTACGCGTACCGCAACCGAACCTCGCGCCCCGGCGCAAGCCGGAAATACTGCTTGGGCGGGTTCTCGCGGAAATCTTCCTGCTCGATGTAAATCACCCGCGAAAACGGCACCGGCCGCGTCCCCATCGATTCGTCCTCCGGGTTGTTCACCGCCTCCATCGTTTCTACTTGGCCTTCGGGATAGTTATCAATTACTACGCGCAACGGCCGCAGCACCGCCATCACGCGCGGCGCGCGCTTGTTCAGATCCTCGCGTACGAAATGCTCGAGCAGAGACAACTCCAGAATGCCATTTGTCTTCGAAACCCCGATGGACGCGACGAAGTTGCGAATCGCTCCCGGCGTGAACCCGCGCCGCCGCACTCCCGCGAGCGTCGGCATCCTCGGATCGTCCCACCCGCGCACGTGTCCCTCTTCCACCAGCGTCCGCATCTTCCGCTTGCTCAGCACCGTGTAAGTGAGGTTCAGCCGGTCGAACTCAATCTGCTGCGGATGATAAATGCCTAACTGCTCGATATACCAGTCATAAAGCGGCCGGTGATCTTCGAATTCCAACGTGCAGATCGAGTGCGTGATGCGCTCGATAGAATCCGATTGCCCATGCGTAAAGTCGTACATCGGATAGATGCACCACTTATTTCCTGTGCGGTGATGCTCGGCATGCAGGATGCGATACATGACCGGATCGCGCATGTTCAGATTGGGCGAAGCCATATCGATCTTCGAGCGCAGCGTTCGCGAACCATCGGGAAACTCGCCCTTTCTCATACGCTCAAACAAGTCCAGATTCTCTTCCACCGAACGGTTGCGGTACGGGCTCTGTTTGCCCGGCTCTGTGAGCGTGCCGCGGTATTGCCGCACTTCCTCCGCGCTTAAGTCGCAGACATAAGCCTTTTGCTTCCTGATTAGTTGAACCGCCCATTCGTACAACTGTTCAAAATAGTCGGACGCGTAATACAGCCGCTCTTCCCAATCGAAACCCAGCCAGCGAATGCTCGCCATAATCGATTCGACGTACTCGGTCTCCTCCTTTTCCGGATTGGTATCGTCGAAGCGCAAATTGCATTTGCCGCCGAATTCCTTCGCGAGGCCGAAATTCAGGCAAATCGACTTCGCATGTCCGATATGCAGGTACCCGTTCGGCTCCGGAGGAAACCGCGTGTGCACGCGTCCCTGGTATTTGCCGGTCTTCAGATCGTCGATAATGATGTCGCGAATGAAGTTCGAGGTACCGGTTTCGGTAATCGTTGTTCCCATATTTTCGCTTCTTATTGCAGCTTCTGAATCGCTTGCGCGATTCGCTTCAGCGAGATATCTATGCCGAGCGCTTCCAGAGTGGCAAACAACGGAGGCGCATTCTTTCGGCCGCAAACCGCCACGCGCACAGGCTGAAACATCTGGCCGGTTTTGATCTTCAACTCTTCGGCGGCCTTGCGCAGCGAGTTTTCGAGTGAGTCGTGTTCGAAAGGCGTTTCGCTCAAGACCCGGCAGGCTTGCTGCAAAACGGCCAAAGCCAGCGCCCGATCGCCTTTCTGCGGGATCAGTTCCGCGGCATCATACGGCGCCAGCTCCTTCACAAAGAAAAAATCGGCCACAGTGGCGATGTCGCGCAGCAATTTGATGCGCTCCTGAATCAGCGGCGTAATGCGAATCAGCTTGTCGCGATCGGTCTCGAAGCCCGCCGCAGCGGCAAACGGCAGCAAACGCTCCGCCAGTTCCTCGACCGGCAGCGCGCGGATTTGTTCCGCATTCAGCCACAGCGCTTTGGGATCGATCGGGTCGTCTTCTTTGAAATTCACCACCGCGTTACTGCGATTGATCCCTTCAAACGAGAACGCGTCGATCAGTTCCTGCCGGCTCATCCGCTCGCGGTCGTCCTTCGGCGACCAACCCAGCAGGCATAAAAAATTAACGAACGCATGCGGCAAAAAGCCCTCGTCCCGGTACGTGGTGACGCTCACCACCGGCCCGTGGCGACGCTTGGAAAGTTTCGTGCCGTCCGGCGCAACCAGCAGCGGCAAATGCGCGAATTCCGGCGGTTCCACGCCCGCCGCTTCGAAAATCAGCACGTGCTTGAACGTGTTTGAAAGATGATCCTGCCCGCGCACGATGTGGCTGATGCGCAGGTCCGCGTCATCCGCACATGACGCCAAGTGGTAGGTCGGCAGCCCGTCGCTGCGCAGGAGCGCGAAATCTTCGATATCCGCCGTCGATTTCGCCTGCTCACCGTAAACTGCGTCGCGAAACCGGATCGTTCGCGCCGGTTCGCGCGGCACGCGGTACCGCAACGCGAACGGCTCCCCCGTCGCCGCGCGCCGGTCGCTTTCGGCGCGGGGCAAGTCGCGCATTTCGGCGTTCGCAAGCCACGCGCCCTCAGTCCATTCCCGTTCGCCTTCCCCTGTCTGCGCCGGCGTGAAATCGCGGTACGCCAGCCCTTTTTCGAAAATTGCCCGCGCCAGTTCGCGATGAAGCGCTAAACGGTCCGATTGCCTGTACTCTTCATCCCATCCCAGGTCCAGCCAGTGGAGGCCTTCATAAATCGATTGGAGCGAAGCTTCTGTATTGCGGCCGATATCGGTATCGTCTATGCGCAGAATCATCGTGCCGCCGGACCGCCGGACATACAGCCAGTTGAAGATGAACGTGCGCGCGCTCCCAATGTGCAGGAAGCCCGTGGGAGAAGGCGCAAAACGAACCCTGACCATGAAAATACCAGTATACCCGCCGCACCCTGACCGACCCCTCTTTTGTGCGAATCCGATCAATTAAATACAGCAAAGGATTTACTTTCCATGTAATTTGTCCGTGTAACCCCTACCGCATTTGCTCGTGAAAGGCCCAAATGCACCCGGTTTCGGTGAAATACTATCCATCCCGCGAATGGCACAGCCGTTGCTTTAAGCAAAGTCAGTTGAAGTGGCGCGAAACCGGTGGGGCGGCGCAAAGAGTCTCTAAGAGGACTTGCGCCCGCTCCACCGGTTTTTACGTTCGCGGAAGCGCCTAGTCGTCGCTAACGAGCCGGCGGCTTATCTCACCCCCGCCGCCCAAATAAATATCGTGCAGCCGCAGCAAACCCAGCGCTCTTCCCATCTCGTCCACCACCGGCAACACCGAAATCTGGGATGGCCGCTTCTCCATCCTCTCCAGCGCATCAGCCAGCGTGGCATTCGGGCCGATCGAGATGGGCGAGTGGGTCATTACGTCTTCGGCGCGCAATTCGCGAATATCATCGTGGTTTGTGAGCGCGCGCCTCAAGTCTCCATCGGTAATCAATCCCGCCAGCATCCCTTCCGCGGTTACGATGCATGCGGCGCCCCATGGCCGGTCGGTCATGGCGATGATCACTTGCTTCAACGACGCCTCCGGTCCCAGCGCCGCAATCGCGTCCCGCGGGTGCATCGCCTGGGTCACCAGCAGCCGCAGGTTTCGCCCGAGCTGGCCGCCGGGATGGAATCTGCCGAATTGCTGCGCTGTAAAGTTCCGGGCGCACATCAGCGCTACTGCCAGTGCATCCCCCATCGCCAGAGCCGTTACTGCGCTCGCCGTCGGGGCCAGATTGTGCGGGTCGGCTTCGCGCTCTACCGATGCATCCAGCAGCACGTCCACCTTCCCGCCCAGCGGCGATGCCGCCCTCCCCACGATCCCAATCAGCGGAGATTGGAAGTCGCGCAGCAGCGGCACGAGCGCCAACAATTCGGGTGAATTGCCGTGGCGCGAAATCAGCACGGTCGGGTCGCCCGGGGTGTAGATGCCCAAGTCGCCATGCACCGCCTCGGCCGGATGCAGAAATACCGCCGCCGTCCCGGTGCTGCACAGCGTCGCCACCATTTTCCGCCCAATGTGGCCGGATTTCCCAATGCCGGTCACTACCACTTTGCCCGAATGGCTCGCGATCAACTCCACCGCGCGAATCAATTCGCCATCCAGGCGCGCCGCCGCCGCCGCCAGCGATTCGGCTTCAATCGCGATCGCCGATCGGGCCGCTTCGAGCCACTCTTGCTGCAACCCCAATCTCTCGTTCGTTCTCACAGGTGCACTTTGCATGCATTCCCTCCCGCTCATCTGCGCCCCCTCGCTTAAACACTGGCTGGCTAAAATAAGAAGGAGTTCACTCTAATGCCTTATTGTACGAACTGTGGAGCCGCCACCGAAGGCGCCTTCTGCGCCCAATGCGGCAAGCCCGCCAACCCGGCTGGTTCTTCCGCGCCCGCTGCCTCCGCCCAACCTCAACGCAAATCCCGTTTGCTGGTTTGGATTCTGGCCGGCATTCTCGGCGTGGCGCTTCTGGCCGGAATTGCGACCTTTGCCGGCGGTCTCTGGGTGGCTCAAAAAGTCAAGCAAGCCGGTGTCGATGCCGATCTGTTTCGCGACAATCCCGGTCTTGCCATCAGCAAACTCATCGCTGCGGCAGATCCCGATGCCGAGGTCATCAGCACTGACCCCTCCGACCAAACCGTCACCGTGCGCGACCGCAGGAACGGCAAGGAGGTCACTCTGACTTTCGAACAGGTGAAAAGAGGAGATTTCCGCCTCGAAGCCAATGACGACGAAGGTCATCGCGCCCTCGTCCAAATCGGCGGCAGCGGCGATACCGGTAGAGTCCCTGCTGAGGCGCCCGTATACCCCGGAGCCAAGGTGAAGTCCAGCTTTCAGGTGGATGGCAATGGCGAAAAAGGACAGGGCGCCTATGAATACGAATTCACCACCACCGATGCGCCCGCGAAAATTCTCGATTACTATCACCGCACACTGGAACAGGCGGGCATGAAGTTGGCGCTTCAGACCCCCACCGCCGATGGCGGAATGCTGGTGGCCGAAGACGACGCCAACCACCGCACTTTACGCGTAATCGTCTCCCGCGAGGCCGGCGCCACCACCATCAACCTCACCGCGAGAGTAAAGCGCTAAACCGCTGCACCGAGCTGACCGCAGAGACACGGAGGCGCGGAGCAAAACAATAATTCCTCCGCGCTCTCTGCCCGCTCAGCGTCTCAGGTTTTGACTTGCAAAACTTTTGGTTTTCTCTGCGCCTCAGTGTCTCTGCGGTGAGCTGCTTCCTACCGGTGCCCCAGAAACATCAGCCAGCCGATTCCGAACAGCGCGACCACGAAGCAGCAGAAAACGTAAATGCCGTAGTGCAGCCGGTCGCGGTCATTCTGCTTGGTCACCACGCCCATCACCACCGAGGTGAATAGCGCGAACAGCATCGCCGCTTCGAAGTGGTCCAGGCTCACTTTCGGCATCAGTCCTTCCTCCCGGCAGCAATCTCGTAGGCATCCACCATCGCCAGCACATTCAGCAGCCCCGCCGCTACCAGGAACTTCGTCCCGTAATCGTGAGTTGCGCCCGCCATATCCGGCTGGTTGTAGCCAAAAGCCGCGCTCAACAAATAGAGCAGGCCGGAGCACAGGTTCCCCACGAATCCGCCGGTGTTAATGAGGGTCGTTAGAAGGTCGCCCGTCTGCGGCTGGAAGAACGCGCCGCGCATCATCAGGCCAAGGAGAAACATCACCGTAATTGAGAACAGCAGCAGAAGCCCCCGTCCCCTGCGCCGCAGCAGCAGGTGTCCGCCTCCCGGAACCAGCCAGCCCACGAGCACGGGCGGCGCCCACACGCCCAGAGGCGGCGGCGGCAGTTTGGCTTCCTTCTCCGGTTCCGTGTTTTTCTGTTTCGCCATGGTGCTCTTTTGAGTGTAACAAGCAGAGCCTCGCGCCCGCGCTCACCCCGTCCTCGCGTTCCAGTAAGCCCAGTCCCGCGGCCTGTTGTGCTGGTTACCTGGGCCGTTTTCCATTGGCTGAAGCCTGGTATACAATCTCCGAATGATCCGCTGCCCGGCGTTGTGGTTGTGCGTATGGGTAGGAACAGCGCTGGCCCAGAATGTGGCTATTGTTCCACGGGTGCCGCCGCCGCCACGCTCCCAGCAACCGTCGCTCCCGGAGCCTCTCCTGCGCGTCGATTCCGCCCTGGTGTTGATTCCCGCACATGTGAGCCATGCCTGGGGAGATTCGGTTACGGGCTTGACAGCGGACCGGTTCCATATCTTCGAAGATGACGTTGAGCAGACCATCGCTTCCTTCAGCGCTGAAGATGCCCCCCTTTCCATCGGCCTCCTCTTCGATGCCAGCGGCAGCATGCGCAACAAGATGGATAAGGCCTGCGAAGCCGCCGCTACCTTCTTCCACACTGCCAACGCCGATGACGAATTCTTCCTGGTCGAATTCAGCGGGCGCGTGAAAGTCTCCGTCCCGTTCACTCCTAATGCCAATGAACTCTACCAGCGCATCACTCACATCAAGCCTTCCGGCCAGACGCCGCTCTTCGATGCCATCCACGCCGGCCTGAAGCAAATGAAAGGCGCGCGCAATTCGCGCAAAGCCCTGGTCATTCTTTCCGATGGCGGAGACAACTGGAGCACCCACACCTTTCATCAGATCCGCGATGCCCTCGTCGAATCGGACGTCCAGGTCTACGCCATGGGCATCTTCGACGACCCCGAGATCAATCCGCATCGCGCGCCCGAAGAGGTCAAAGGCCCCATGCTTCTCGACGACCTCACCGAACAAACCGGTGGCCGCCTGTTTACCGTGGATCAGGTCGAAGATCTGCCTCGCATCGCCGCCCGCATCAGCCGCGAACTCCGCGAACAATATGTCCTCGGCTACTACTCGAAAAACACCGCGCGCGATGGTAAGTACCGCCGCGTGAAGGTCACCGTTACCGGAGAGTTGCCCGGAGTCCGCGTCTATTACCGCACCGGCTACTACGCTCCCAAAGACTAACTACACTATATGAGAAGGTTTATCATCACCGGCGCGCCGGGCGCCGGCAAGACGGCCATCATCCGTCAATTGGAACTGGATGGGTTCAGCGTGGTCGAAGAGGCAGCGACTGACGTGAACGTCATCTTGCAAGCTCAAGGTACGGCTCAACCCTGGACCCATCCCTCCTTCATTGATGTAATCGCGAATCTGCAAAGAGTTCGTCAGCTTCGAGCCTCTTACCACCCGGATGCAGTTCAGTTTCACGACCGGTCCGTTGTCTGCACCGCGGCGCTGGCGGTCTGGCTCGGACGCCCCTTTACACCTTTTCTTTCGGTTGAGCTCGAGCGCGTCAAAAAAGAAGTAATCTATCAAAACCGGGTCTTTTTCATTCGCAATCTGGGCTTCGTCACACCGACCGATGTGCGCCGAATCAGCTTTGAGGAAACCTTGCGTTTTGAAAAGATCCACGAGCAGGTTTACCGGGACTTCGGCTTCGAACTGGTCTCCGTTGAGCCCGCAACTCTCGCGGAGCGGGTCAGAATAATCGAATCGGGAATTCATTAGTCGGAATGCTCTGGGCCTATCATTGAGCATGGAACCTACGCTGTTGCCTGACCCACCGAACAAAATGGGTGCACGCGTCTCGGACGAGGCCACCTTGGCGAAAATGCGTGGCCTGATCTTCGGCTTCTCAATTACGCGCTCGATCGCGGTAGCCGCGGAACTCGGCCTTGCTGATCTACTCGTAGGTGGTCCACGGACAGTCGCGGAGCTCGCGAGGGAATGCGAAGTCTTCGAGCGTCCCCTTTACCGCATGCTGCGCGCGCTGGCGGGCGAGAATATTTTCGTTGAGGAGGATGACGGCCGTTTTGCCCTCACCCCTATGGCCGAGTTGCTACGAACTGACCATCCCAGCTCTCTACGCGATTGGGCTATTTACCTGGCCGACCTTCCGTATCGGTCCTCGTTTGAGATGCTGCACAGTCTTCGAACGGGCGAATCGGCATTTCGCAAGGCGTTCGGCTCACCGATTTTTGAATATGTGGCAACCCATGCCGAATACGCCACCAAGCTGTTTCGCGCGATGTCCAGCATCAGTGCCGCCCGGATAGCTGGTCTTCTGGACGCTTATGATTTTTCCGGCATTACAAGGTTGGTCGATTTGGGAGGCGCCCACGGATCGATGACTGCCGCCATCGCGAAGCGGTATCCCACCCTCCGTTGCACGTGCTTCGACCTCAGCAGTGCCGAGCAAGGTGCGCTCAAGACCTTTCGCGACCATGATGTCAGCGATAGATGTGATTTCCTCGGCGGTGATTTCTTCGAGAACGTTCCCGCCGGCGCTGATGCTTATCTCATCTCGGCAGTTCTGCACGACTGGAATGATCAACGATGCCTGCAAATTCTCCGGAACTGCAGGGACCGCGTCGCAGACAGTGGCAGCCTTCTGATCATCGATATTGTGCTCTCTGACAAGAAGAACGTGCCCGACACCTACCGCAATTTCCTAGACTTGGCCACGCTCACCCAGACGGAAGGTGGTATGGAGCGCCGTGAGTCCCAATTCCGCGACTTACTAAAATCAGCAGGGTTCCATCTCAATCGGATCATTCCGATGAAAGCTCCGCAGTGTGTCATCGAGGCTCTGCCTCAGTGAGGCGCCTCTCCCAAAGTGGGACAGCTTATCCGACTGCCCCACCTTGCATCGTCGGTTCGGAAGCTACCAGCGGAAACCAAAGGTAACCGGGATATAGTCAACGTGTGAGTGGCTCATGTAGATGTGGTCGTAGCGTGCTTCCGCGAAAAACTTACCATGTCCCCTGACGCCGCCGAACGCCACGCCTCCCCCGAGGTCGATGCCCGGCCTGTTCACTGAGTATGAACCGAGAATCTGTGTTGCCGGCACTGCCGCGTTGTAAAAACCGAAGAACGGATTATAGACACCGACGATCGCGGTTGTCGGAGCCGTAAATTGCTGATACCAGTGAAATAAGCCGCCGCCGCCAGTTAAATAGAAATCGACGTGGCTGTGAGGAGTGAGGTGCACGATCGGATCCAATGTGGCCGAAAATACGTGAACCGATCCTCCAGGCACCCCGAAGCTCGCCAGCGTCCCACTGTTGATCCCCAGATGGTCGAACCCCAAGTTGATATTCGCGCCTAAATGCGAGTTGAAGTTCATGCCCGCGCCTCCGCGAACATTCCATCCTGTATCGAGTTGCGAGCCGGTAGTGCCAACCGGGTTAGTGAAACCGGCCCCAATATTAAACGTGAATCTCGGAAATTCCTGAGCGCCCAGGAAACCCGCGGCCAAAAGGCCTATACCGGAAGCGATTAAGAAATTCTTCATGTTTTTCTGTGTCCCCTAAAGAATTTTGAGTGCGCCAAGGGCGCTGACCCAGAGAATGCAAGCTGCTGCCCAAGGAGACGCGAGATCCGGATTAAAGGTCACTGCCTCGAAAGAGTCAGAAACCTGCCGGCCGCCAGTACAGGGGAATTACTAGAACAAGTAGTACTGAGTCTACAAGGCTCATTGCAAGACCGAGCCTCAGGATATCCTTCGGCCGGAAGTAGCCATAGGCATAGCCGATGATCAAAACGCCCGACTGATAGACAAAGATCTTCCCGCCGGAAGAAAATACCCAGATCATGCCTAGCTCGAGCGCGCTTAGTCCGTGCCCCGCGGCAAACTGCATAAGCAGCGGCATGGACGTAGCTAGCATCGATATCTCGCTAGCCAGAAAGATGTGGTAGATAAATCCCGTCCAGTAGAGAATAAATGGAAAAATTACTCCATGACCCACCAGCGGCCCTAGCCATGCGAACACCACATTAGTCAACACCGCCAAGCCTTTCGTGTCCCCCAGTACCTTTCCCATGCTTAACGCGGCCGCGACGAAGAACAGTTGCAGATAGTTAACATTCTTAATGTCTTCAAGACTAAGAATATGCAGGAAGGGCAGCGCCGCGACCAGGCCGATACCGAGGCCGATCATCGCCGGCGAAATGTGATGGATGAAGTCAGTCGCCCATAATGCGATCGCTCCGAGCATCAATGCGAGGCATTTTTTCTCCATGGGAGACCACGGCCCCGCCTTGCGCAGTTCCTCTTCGAGGTACCGCCTCCCTCCCGGCAAAGAGGCGCTCTCTGGCGGATAGAGCCACAGAATGAGCCGCCAGGCCACCAGTATCGTGGCGATATCCGAAGGAACATACGCCGCCAGCCACCTGCTCCACAGAACCGGCACGTGACCGAAGTTCTCTATGATTCCGCGGCCGGTAATCGCCGCCGCTCCCGCAATAATCGTCTTGTCGAAAACTCCGGCCGTGTAAGTCAGGATCAGAAACATGCCGCGGCCGATGTTGCTCCCCCGCCCGGCTCCGAATGCATCGATTAAGCCCACCGCCACCGCGGCCATGATCGCCACTCGCGCCATTCCCGAAGGAACCAGAAACGTGAGCAGAAAGTCGGAGAGAATCAGCGCCAGCAGCAGACGCGAGTAACTAGTCCCGATGCGAGCTGTAATCAGGTACGCGATGCGCCGTGCCAGCCCTGATTTGCTGGCCATCGCCCCGAACAGAAGCGCGCCTAATAGAAACCACGGCGTGTCATCCGCGAAGCCGCTGAATGCCGCCTCAAACCGCACAACGCCCAGCGCCCAGAACAGATAGCATCCGATCAGCCCCGTGAGGCCGTGATCCATCAGCTCCGTGGCCCAGGCCAGGATCATGAACACCGCGATTGCAATGGCGTGCTGAGCCCGCGCCTCGAGTTGCAGCGGAAGAAACCAAACGACCGCTGGAACCAGTACGCTGGGAACCGCCGCCGCCACGGCCCGCCCGCGCGAGCGCGCGCGCACCACCGAGGCAGTCCCCGCCGGAGCCACCGCTATACCTCGGCGGTCAGGTAAGCCCGCGCGCCCTCGTCAAACGCCAACTGTTGCGTCTCCGCCCTCGCTATTTGCAACAGAGCCCTCCCTGCCTCATGACGTAGAAGTGGAAAACGCCTTAAGAGCTGAGGCAATGCTTTGCTCTGCTGCGGAAAGACCTGCGGGTGTCATCGTATCCGGGAAGGGAGCTTTCAACGCATTTATGCCAAAGAGACTCATGATAAAAGTGCCTTCGATGTCATCCCTCTCTTGAACATTGCTTCCGTAGGCTTGAATTACATTATGAATTTGTTCAGGTATTCCATTTTCAATGATCGTGCTGCGTATTTTCCTAGCCTGATCATCAGTTACAGCAAACACCAGCCCACGGCTACGAAGTTTGTTAGCAGCGGTCCGTCGCAAATTGGCATTTTGTCCTATTAATTGAGCAGCCTGGCCAGCGTACTCTCTGGCATTTCTCATTTGCATCTTCTCGAAATCAGGTTCTTTAGCGAAAGCTGCACCTTGAGCGCGATTTATGGAGCTCGTAAGGGCACGATCTATTCCCACCACTGTTGCCTGATTTTCCAGTACCACATTTACAGTATTAGCGACCTCTTGATTTAGGCTCGTACCGGGCACAGGCATTATGACCGGCGGCTTTGGAGGCTTGGGATGTGCCTTTCTCTTGAAGTTATTGTCTACTGGATCTTCAACCCAGTTAAGGGCAGTGGCTGCGTATACAATTGACCCGACCCCGACAGCCAACATTCCCAGTCCCGCATATCGCACCCATGGTTTCGGCTCAGGACCTATTAAACCCGCTATAAATATACCTGCACCTCCTGCGAACACTGTTGCGCCCAATGACATCACGGCGCCGCCTGCTGCGGCAAATTTGTTTTTTTGATTCGGGGTAAATCTCTGTGGGAGATCAGGGGGGTCGGGAGGAAGGCCACGGCAAATTCTGAAGCGACGGTCGCAATCTGCGATACCCATCTGGTGCAGCTTAGTACATTCACTTTCGCACTGGAGTTCAGCTTCCAGGGGTTTCTGTTTTTGGCAATCGAGACCACATTCATTGCTCCTTTTGGCTACGTCCTCGTAACATGCATCCCGTCTCCTCAAGCACTCAATTTCTGCTGGGCTATCGGGGACAAGCGAGCGCCTTGTTACCGAGAAGGGAACGAATTTGATTTCTGCTTTCACGATACCCCCCGCACGACGTGCGACACGCCCAATACCACGTCCAACTCGCCTCATGACCGAATTCTAAACCCTCAATGAATCGCGCGAGGGCGCGCGCACCACCGAGGCAGTCGCCGCCGGAGCCGCCGCTATACCTCGGCCGTCAGGTAAGCCCGCGCGCCCTCGTCAAACTCCACATCCCGTTTCAGCAGCATCGAAGCCGAGCGCACCCAGTAGAGATCGCCGTGCTGCGGCGCAAATGGCTCGCGCCCTTCCGCGAGGCCGCGAATCTCCTCCAGCAGCAGGCGGCGCATGGCAATGATCGCCGTGTCGCTCGTCCCCAGCCGCTCTCGCGTGCGGTCCACAATCGGCCCCATGCTCTCCTGAATCGCCTGGTCTTGCGCCGCAAACCCGTGAATCCCCGTCATCGAGGCGTTCTGCCGCTCCCGATCAATTAAGTAGTTGTTGTCCTTGTTCCGCAGCGGCCGGAGCGTTCCCGGCTCGACTCTCGCGTGCACGAACGATTCGTCCTGGATCGACCGCCATTCCGTCTCCGAAAGCGGCTCGTCCGGATTCCAGCTCATCGTCCACACCCAGCATGTTTCGTCGTCCCGCGGCACCCAGCAATGCCCGTGAATCGTAAGCCCCCTCTGCTGCGGAATGATGGTATGGCTCGGCAGCAAGAACTGCGTCAGCCGCCAGTAGTACGTGTCCTCCTCCGCATTCCGCCGTACCGCGATAATCAGGCCGTAATCGGTCTTTTTCACCGTGAACCGCGGCGACTTATCGAGCAAGTGATACTTCGCGCGCAAGTTCGCGCTGTTCTTGACTTTCTCTAGATACGTGTCCGTAACCTGGAACGCCTCCACCGAGGCGTGCAGAAAATTCGAGTGGCTCGAGTCGATGCCTCCTTCTACCGCCTGCAAGTAATTCGTCTCCTGCCGCCGCTTCGAAACGTAGCGATGGCTCTCCGGCACACGCGCCCATTCCAGTTTCGGCGGCTCCGGCACATGTTCGGCCGGCCCCAGATATGCCCAGATCACGCCGCCAAACTCGCGCGTAGGATAGGCCGCAGTGCGTACCTTGTTCGCAAACGCGTACTCCGGCGGTTCATTCGGCATGTCCACGCAAGCGCCCGTCGTATCGAATTTCCATCCGTGATACACGCAGCGGAGCCCGCACTCCTCGTTGCGCCCCCAAAGCAGGCTCGCGCGGCGATGCGGACAAAACTCATCGAGCAAGCCTACGCGGCCCCGCGAATCCCGGAAGGCGATGAGGTCCTCTCCCAAAATGCGCACCCGCACCGGCGGGCAATCGGGCTCCGGTAACTCGCTTGCCAGCAGCGCCGGCAGCCAGTACCGCCGGAAGTAATTACCCGCCGCCGAGCCGGCTCCCGTGCGGGTTAACAGTTCGTTCTCTTCGCGTGTGAGCATTCGTTCCCCTCCGAATGCGCCTTCAAGTCCACGGCAGCACGGTCACATGGATGGCGCCCGGCGCTCCTTCCCCTCCGACCGACCGTATTGCCAAGTCCGTTTGCGCCAGCTTGAACGAATGTGTAGACATCAGGTATACCGGAGAGCGCCCCGCGATCACGTGCTGCAGCGCCGTCTCTACCGCCGCGTAACTGTGCCCCCTACACGGCCGCAGCGTCAGCCTGCGTGCCTGCAAATCGCGGAGTGAAAAATCCGCCGCCAAGCCTTCCGGCGCCGCCGCAAACAGCACCGTGCCGTTCCGCCGCGCCAGCCGCACCGCTTGCAGAATCGTGGTCTCAGTCCCGGCGGTGTCGATCGTCAAATCGGCGCCGCGTCCGCCGGTCAGCGATTGCACCCGTTCTTCCAGGCTCTCCTGTTCCACATCGATAGTTGTATCCGCGCCCAGCGCGCGCGCCACCTTGAGCCGTTTTTCATCGCTCTTGAGGCCGCTGATCATAATCAGCGACGCCCCAGCCGCCTTCGCCGCCACTACGCACGCCAGGCCCTGCTGCCCCGGCCCCTGGATCAGCACGCTCTTCCCCGGTCCGATTCCGCCTTCCATCCACACCCACTGAAATCCGTTGCTCAGCGGAATACATAGCGCCGCTAGCTCCGCCGCCACGCCATCCGGCAAACGATGAAACACTGAGTTCGGATGCAAATACTGAAATTCGCTGTAGCCGCCCCACAGCCCCGGAGCTTCCGAAACCGGCGTAGTTCCGTACCGCAATGCGTCCGGCCGCCGCGATTCGGTTTGCTCGCACAGCCGGTACTCTCCCGACCGGCACAAGCTGCAATGTCCGCAGGGCAGATACTCTTCGAGCAGCACCCGGTCATGCTCTTTCAATCCCCAGCGCTGTTCCGCCATTCCTCCGATGCGAAAAATCCGCCCCACATTCTCGTGCCCCATGATCCGCTCCGGCCCTTCGGCCGTATAGCTCCGCCAATCGGACCCGCAGACCCCCGCTGCCTCGATCCGCAGCAAACCCGCATCGGACGGGACTTCGGGAAACGGGTACTCGCGAATCTCCGTCCGCAACGGAGCCACAGTTGTAGCAGCACGCACCAGCACGCCTTAAATCTTACCGGAGCAACGGCTGTTTCCCGTGGCGATGTACAATATACATCGTGAAGCGGACACAGCTTTATCTGGATGACGACCTGTGGAACCGGCTAAACGAGTGGGCGCAGGCAAAACACACTAGCGTTTCAGCGCTCGTAAGAGACGCCGTTCGCAGCCAATATCCTGCCAGCCCGGAAGAGCGTCGGAAGGCCTTTGAGGCAGTTATCGGAATGCGCAAACGGCGTTTTGCGAATGTGGATCCAGTCGAGTACATAAACCAGTTGCGCGATGATCGTCGCTCCAGAAAAATTCGGCAATCACCGTCTAGTGAACGGTAGAGTTCTAGTCGATTCCGACATTCTCATCGAGGTATTTCGTTCCAGAAATCCGGACATCCTTTCCCGCTGGGGTTCCTTGAGCGAGTCGCTTACGGAAGTTCTGTATTCGCCGGTTAGCGAAGCAGAAGTTTGGGCGGGAGCGATTCCTGGGGAGTTTGAACGAACCGAAACCTTGTTTCAAAATATGACCTGTGTCCCCATTGATGGCCAGACCGGCCGGCAAGCCGGCGCATATCTCCGCTCCTATGCAAAGAGCCACGGCTTGCAAATTGCCGATGCCCTGATCGCCGCCGGCGCGTACCTCAACTCTGCCGCCCTGTGGACCCGGAATCGAAAGCACTTTCCGATGAAAGAAATCCAGTTCTATTAGCACGCTGAAACCCTCCCGCCGCATCCCCGCGCTATTCTAATGGCTTGACCCCGCAATCCAGAGAGCCGCAGCCGCCTCCTCCGCCGCGCGTGTCCGTCGTAATCGTCTCGCGCAATCGGGTCGCGCTGCTGCGCCGCTGCCTGGAGTCTCTCGAGAAGTCCCAAGGGCGCGCCACACTTCAGATCATTGTGGTGGATAACGGTTCGAGCGACGGAAGCCCTCTGCTCGAAGCGGATTTCCCCAATATCCGCTTCTTCCGCCTTCCCAAAAATTTCGGGCTTACCAAAGCCATGAACATCGGCTGGCGCGCAGCCGAAGCCGATTACGTCCTGTTTCTGCACGATGACACCGAAGTCGAGCCCGATGCCATCGAACGCCTCGCCGCCGTTCTCGACGAACGCGCCGATACCGCCGCCGTTTGCCCGCTGCTCTTGGATGACGAAGGGCGGCCGGCGCCGCAGCTCGGAGAATTCCCCCCCGATGGCAACTACCGGCCCGCCGAAATCACCGGCGCCGATCCTATTGCAGTAACCTATCCGCGCGGCGCGGCCCTGATGCTGCGCGCCTTCGTTATTAAATCCATCCGCCAGATCGACGAGCGCTACGGCCAGTTCGGCAGCGATGCCGATCTCGCCGCCCACATCCGCACCGGCTCCCGCAAGATCCTGCTGGTTCCCGAGGCGCGCGTCAGACACTCCGGTGGCGGCCCGTGGAGCCCGCTGCGCCGTGCCGATTTCCTTCAAGCGCGCTCCCGCTTCTTAAGCAAATACCACGGCTCTTTGGCCGGCTTCCAGGCTTCCCTCGGAGCCGTCCTCAGCTCCTTGTTCTCCTTCCGCTTCGGCGAACTGCGCTACCTGCTAGGCGGACAGAAAATCGATGGCACTCAGGAGTGATTTCCCGCCCGATTTCCCGGTAAGATAATCGGCATGTACCGGACACACCAAATTCGAACCATTGCAATCGCTGCGGCTCTAGCTGCCGGATCCACCATGGCGTTCGCCGCCGGCGATGCGGCCAAAGGCAAGGAGGTTTTCGATCAGTGCAGCGTCTGCCACAATGCCGACAGCACTGAGCAGAAAATCGGCCCCGGCCTCAAGGGCCTGTTCAAACGTGACAAGCTGGCCAGCGGCAAACCCGTAACCGAGGCCAATGTGCGAGCGCAGATTAACGACGGCGGGAACGGAATGCCGGCCTACAAGGATATCCTCAGCGACCAGGAAAAGGACAACGTCATCGCTTACCTGAAAACCCTGTAACTATCGGGATGCTAAATCAAAACGCTGGTAGCGCCGGCGGTCTTGCCGCCGGTTCTCCTCCGGCGTACTTAAACCTTCCCGCCCAGAATTTCCAGCGCCTTCTTCACCATTGAATCGTCTTCCAGCTTCTTTTGCTGTTGCGCCTGCGGTGCATCGGTATCGGTTAGCGGCTCGCCATTGTCGTCTACATCGACTTGAGGCTCGGCCTGCAACACCTGGTTTTTGGGCGTCACCCGATTGTCCTGGATCGCTTTGCCGTCGGGCCCATAATATTTCGCCACCGACAAAATGATCGCCGAACCATCGTCCATCGTGATCGCCTTGCGCATCGAAGCTTCCCCATAAGTAGGTTCGCCCACAAGCTGCGCCCGGTTGTTATCCGCTAGCGCCGCGGCGGCGATCTCCGCGCCATCGGCCGTGCCCCGGTTGGTCAGCACTACGGTGGGCAGCGTGGTGATCGCCTTCGCCGGGTCGGCATCGAAATTCTGCCGCGAAACCCGCTGTCCCTGCAGATACGTAATCAGGCCCTTGTTCAGAAACAGGTTCGCAAATGCGATGCCTTCGTCGGGGTCGCCCACGGACGTATTCCGCAGGTCGATTAGCAGCTTCTGCGCCCCATCCTTCTGGGCCTTTTGGATCGCGCTGGCCGTTTCCTTTACTTGTGCCATGGAAAGCGTCTGCGGTTTGATGTACGCCACCTGGTTCGCGAGCATCCGTTCCTCCACCGGCGGAACCGTGAAGTTGGCGCGAGTCAGCTTCACCGTGGTGGGCTCGGGCTTCGAAACACGCACCACGCTCAGCTCCACCTCGGTCCCGGGATCGCCGCGCAGCAACAGGTCGGCGTAAGCCAGCGGCATGTCCCGTGTGGCGATATCCTTAATGCTTTCGATCATATCGCCAGTAGTAAAGCCCGCCTTGGCGGCCGGTGACCCGGGAACTACGCCCACTACGCCGACATACCCGAACTTCTTGCTCAACAGCAGTCCCACGTTTGCGCGCTTGACGTCCTTGTTTTTCAGGTAGTCCTTATATTGGTCCGCATTCAGGTAGCTGGCGAAAGGGTCGATGGCCTCCAGCATCCCGTTGAGCGCCCCCAGCGTGACGCTCTTCATATCCGGCTCTTCCACGTATTCGGTCTTGATTCGCGAGACCACGTCAGTGAATACGCCGATATGTTTGTAGGTGTCGTCCTGGCTTGAGGCGCCCTGGCCGGCCACGCTGCCAATCAGCAGCAGAAGCGTCAGAATGGTGGAACTGGTCACAACAAAGTATTTCAAGCGGCTTTGCATAGGTGGTGAAACTCCGGAGGCCTAAATGAAAGTATACCGCCTCAGGCCCCTTCGTCCCGATAAGGCTCCTTCATTTGGACGCGCGGGCGGCCGCTTTGGTGACCACTAAATTACCAGCCCGACCGCTCTCGCAAGTTGGTGATGTGCGCCACATGATGCCGTGAGTGCCAGCCATAACTGGCTAAATACGTGTCCAATCTCAAGATTCCGGTCTCCGGATGGTGAATCGTTCGGGCGTAATCGCTATCGGACATACCCGTAAGAAGCATCACCCAACGCTGGTGCAAACCCTCCAGAAGGCTCAAAGACATTTCCACCGGGGCGCAACGGGAATCGGCCAATTCGGCCCAGAGTTTTTCGTCATAGGGTTTGATGGTTGGTTGGTTTTCCGTCAGCCCCAGGCGGAATCTTACATAAGCATTCATATGGCTGTCGGCCAGGTGATGCACTACCTGCCGCACCGTCCACCCGCCCGGACGGTACGGTGTATCCAATTGTTCTTCATCCAGACCGTCGACCGCGTAGAACAACCGCTCCGGCATCGCGGCAACGTCATCTACGTGGCGCTTCCGCGCCTCCGCCGATACCACCGCCGGATAGTCGCATGGCCCCACCGGATATCGCAAATCCATCTCTGCGATTCTACTATCCTCTGTTAGGCAACCGCCCACGTCTGGCGTTTGTGTGCAGGATTCCCGGTGAATCGCGGAATTAATACGCCCAGCGCCAAAGGCTAGCGCCCACGGTGTAGCCGGCGCCGACCGCGGCAAACACCACAAGATCGCCTTTGCGCAGGCGGCCCTGCCCGATGGCGTCCCGCGTAGCCAAAGGAATGGTGGCTGAAGTGGTGTTGCCGTAACGATCGATATTGATCAGCACTCGCTCGGGCGGAATGCCCAGCCGTTCGGCCGAAGCCGTAATGATCCGGGCATTTGCTTGATGGGGAATCAGCATGGCTACATCCGCGGAGGTGAGGCCATTGCGCGCCAGCAGCGCCGCGCAGGCTTCATACATCTTGCGCACTGCATACTTGAAGACCTGCTGTCCTTCCTGATGAACATAATGTAGCCGCTGCTCGACGGTTTCGCGCGAAGCCGGCAGGCGGCTGCCGCCCGCGGGCATTTTCAAATAATTCCCGCCGGAGCCATCGATTTCGCCCACGAAATCGATGAAGCCGGCTTCTTCGCCCTCTGCGCCAGCCTCCACGACCATCGCGCCTGCCCCATCGCCGAACAGGATACAGGTGGCGCGATCGGTATAATCAATGATCCGGCTCATGGTGTCGGAGCCGATCACCAGCACCTTGGTGTTCGTGCCTCCCGCCACAAGGTTCGCCGCAGTGTTGAGGCCGTAGATGAAGCTCGAGCAGGCCGCCACCAGGTCGAACCCCCAGGCATTCGGCACGCCGAGCGCATGCTGTACCAGGCAGGCCGTGGAAGGGAACATCATATCCGGCGTTACCGTGCACACGATGATGGTATTAATTTCGGAAGGATCGATGCCGCGCAAAGAAAGAGCGCAACGGGCGGCGGCTGCCGCCATGTCGGAAGTGGCCATCTCCGGAGCAGCGATATGGCGCTCGCGAATGCCGGTCCGCGCCACGATCCATTCGTCGTTCGTATCGACCATCTTCTCGAGGTCCTGATTGGTGAGAACACGCGGGGGAGCGTAGCACCCGAGGGCGCTGATTTTGGCTTTCGGCAAGAGGGTTTCCTTAAGGAATAAGAGTAGCGCATTGACCGTAACATCGGGCAGCAGTGCGCTACTCTGAATGAGGCATGCAGGATCCTCAGTGGTTTTCCGGGCTGGAACCTTTCGAATCCTCGCTGTTTTTTGAAACTCCCGAAGAGATCTACACGCGCGTGTTCCGCGAGCTGAAGCCGCGGACGCCGGTGCCGGAATTGCACCTCGAGTTTTGCCGCTTCGCCAATCCTGACAGCTTCATCCACCTGGAGGATGGGCGGCTGCGGGTGCGTGTTTCGGATTTGCTGGCGGGGGCGCCGGCGCCGGTAACCGAAGCGCTGGCTCATATCCTGCTGGGCAAGCTCTACCGCAAGCCGATCCCGCGCATCTACAACCATCGGTATCGGCTATATCTGAACCGCCGCGATGTGCGGCGGCAAATGCATTTGGTGCGGCAGATTCGGGGCCGCAAGTTTCTCTCCGGCCCGCAGGGGCAGTATCGGAATCTGGAGACAATTTTCGAGCGGCTCAATCAGCAGTTCTTCGACGGGCTTCTGGCGCAGCCGCAGCTTGGCTGGAGCCGCGGAAAATCGCGCGGCCTGCTGGGACATTTCGATCCCTCACATAACGCCATCGTCATCAGCCGTATCTTCGATGATCCTTTCGTGCCCGAGCTGGCGCTCGAATACGTGATGTTTCACGAAATGCTGCATCTGCGCTATCCGGTGGACCACAACGGCGTGCGAAGACGGGTCCACACGCGGGAATTTCGGTCAGCGGAACGCCAGTTTCCGCGGCTGAGCGAGGCCAAAGATCTGTTGAAGCGGATGTAGGTGTCTGACCGAGTGATTTCGCTCGTTTCGCGGGAAGACCGCTCCCTGCCGGTCGCGGCTCTGATCGGAGCACGAGCTTAAGCGAGTGTCTTCGCCTGTCTCGCTCACACGGCTCCTATCTCGGCTGCGACCCGATTCAGTTCGCGGCAGACGCGGGCAACCGCGGACTTCAGGAACATCTCCGACGCGCCCAGACTTTCATGGCTCGCGATTTTCTCGAATTCTTTAACGACCGTCATCGCGCACTTCTCCACTTTGAACAGCCGGTTTCCAAGCTCTGCCTCTTCCATGATCTGATCGATCTGCCGCGCCAGGCTTTCCTGTTCCGGAGACTTTTTCGGAATAGCGCTGCGCAACTCGGCAACCGCGGCAGCAATTTTGCGCGAATTGTCCGCGTTCAGCGGGATCTCTTCGCCATTAAAGTGGAGAACGCCGTTCCCGATCGAGGGAGCAATGGCGCGATAGGTTTCCGGCGAGACACGGGTCAGTTGCGAAAGCTCGAAATACGTGGGGCCGAATTCCTCCCACAACTTAATCGTTTTGTCGGCTTCGCCCCTGCTGATTTTCAGGTACTTCGGGCAGAAATCCTCCCATTTCTCACAGCATCGCTTATATAGCTTCTCTTCTCGCAGACGGCGGATGCTTTCCGCTTGCGCGGCCGAGCATCGGCCGGCAATCAGGCCAAACGCATGGTTCTGTCCCAGGATGACACCCAGTTCCAGCAGCGCGGCATCGCCCGCCGCTACCTCGGAAACCAATTCCTCGCTCATCGATCCTCCTGTTCACCGCTCCATTGGAGCGGTGAAGAAAATACCTTTGGTTGAAAATAAAAGGGGAAAGCTCGAAAGCCGCCGCTCCATCGGAGCGCCGGAAGCGCTGCGGAGAGCGCAACAGCTCTCCCACACCCTCCACCATCGCACGCGAGCGCGCGCGGACCGTCGTTCCAAAGGGGGATTTGAGAGCTAAATGCTATCGCGGCAACGGGAAAAAAGATTCACGCTTGCCGTGACTGCCGCCAACCGGACGAACCGATCCTTACTGCAGCGGATAGCCGCGAATGAGTTTGAATTCGCGCGACCAGCGGGTCTTCGTGAAGAAATGCGCGATGATGTCGACGATGTGGCCGATGCCGATATTGGGATTGGTCAAATCTTCCGTGGGCGCTTCGAATGACCAATAGATGATTGCCGGGGTGCCGACGATATTTCCGCGCGGCACGAAACCCCAGTAGCGACTGTCGGATGAGTTGTCGCGATTGTCGCCCATGGCGAAGAGGTAGCCCGGCGGCACCACCACTTCGCCGTTGACCACGTGATGCTCGAGCATATCGAGCGCCGGCGGCCGCGCCGTGGGATCGGTCGCGGGCGTGGGTAGGGGTGTGTTGGGCTCCGCCGAAGGAAAATTGTCGCGGTAGGGATCGATGTAGGGAGTCTTATGTACAACGTATGGCTCGTTGACCGCGTGCCCGTTCAATATCAGTTGCTTGTTCACCAGCCTGATGTGATCGCCTGGTATACCGATGGCGCGCTTGACATAATCTTCGCGAATATCTAGCGGATAGCGGAACACGATGACGTCGCCGCGGCGGACGTCGCGGTAGGGGAGGAGGTGGCGGGAGACGGGACCGGAGGGCGCATAAATCAGCTTATCGACCAAAACGTGATCGCCGATCAGCAGCGTGTCCTCCATGGAAGCGCTCGGAATCACGAACGCCTGCACCAGCACGGTCATGCCAAAGACCAGCAAAATGATCGTGACTGTCCACTCCGCGATGAATCCGCGCTGGACGCCGCGAGTCACTTCGTTGTATCGGGCGACAAGTGGGTGCGGCTGGGTGGGTGTCTGGGTCTCCACAGCCTTATTGTATCGGATGCGACGGGTTGGCAATTCGCCGTTCTGGTACAATCGGCGCAGAAGGGGGGTTTGCTTGTCGAACGCCACTCTAGAATTACCCCGTTCCTTGGGCGCCCTACGCCAAAGTTCCTTTTCCGAAATCAAACTTGCTGACCGGTCTGTCAAGGACGAGCTCCGAAATAATCTGATTTGTAAAATTCAACGCGGGGAAACAATGTTTCCCGGCATTCTCGGGTACGAAGATACTGTAGTGCCGCAGGTGATCAACGCGATTCTCTCGCGGCACAATTTCATTCTTTTAGGGCTTCGCGGGCAGGCGAAGACGCGGCTCATCCGCCTTCTGACATCTCTGCTGGATGAGGTGGTGCCATACGTGGAGGGTTGTGAGATCCACGATAACCCGTACCGGCCCATTTGCCGGCGGTGTCGCGACCTGATTGCGGTGGAAGGCGACGAAACGCCGATAGGGTGGCTGGAGCGTGAGCAACGGTACGTGGAGAAGCTGGCCACGCCGGATGTGACTATCGCGGACATGATCGGCGATATCGACCCGATTAAAGCCGCGCGGCGGGGGCAGGACATTTCCGACGAGCTGACAGTGCACTACGGCCTGCTGCCGCGGGCGAACCGCGGCATTTTCGCCATCAACGAACTGCCGGATCTGGCTGGAAAAATCCAGGTGGGGCTGTTCAACATCATGCAGGAAGGCGATGTGCAGATCAAAGGCTATCCGGTCCGCCTCCCGCTCGACCTGATGCTGGTGTTCACAGCCAACCCGGAGGACTACACCGCCCGCGGCAAGATCATCACTCCCTTGAAGGACCGCATCGGCAGCGAAATCCGCACGCACTATCCGGCCACATTGGAACAAGGCATCGCGATCACGGGGCAGGAAGCATGGCTTGAGCGCAGTTCGTCGCTGGAGCTTCGCGTTCCCGATTATATTCGCCAGGTAATCGA
>DATBID010000271.1:0-4036 GCA_036557125.1 Bryobacteraceae bacterium
AGCCGTTGCATCTTCGATGGGAATGGCGCCGGGAACCGGGGCTTCCGTTGCCGCCGCCAATTCCAAGATAAACGAACACCCGGGGTGTTGCTGGTCGTGGCGGAGTTCGCCGCGGAACGAGCGCATAAAGGCGCGCGAGAGATAGAGTCCCAGACCGGTTGCTTCCGCCCCCTTTTGAAGGGGTCGAAAAATTTTGCGGCCGGGTGGGATGCCCGGTCCGTTATCGGAGAAGCGGATGGAAACGCCATCGGGCCGCGCGGTAGCCGCCACCTCAATCGCCCTTCGCTCGACGGCGTCGAGCGCGCGCTGGCTGTTCTTGGTGAGGTTCAGCAGGACCTGCATCAGCCGGGGGCGGTCCCCGTAAACCAGGGGCAGATCGGGCGGGACATTCCAGCGCAGCTCGATTTCCGACTCTTCGCAAATCGGCTCGAGAACGATGCGCAAGTCCGTCAGCACTTCGTTCAAATCGATCACATTCGGCTCGAAACCTACGCTCTGCTTCAGCTCGAGTGAGGCGATCTTGTTGAGCGCGTCCACCAGCGAGCCCAGCGCTTCGAAATCCTGATCGCCCTTGAGAAGACCTTTGCGCACCAGATTCTCGTGCATCATGCCGATGGCGCCACAAACATTCCTAACCTCATGAGAGACCGCCGCCACCAGAATGCGGGAGCCGGCCAGGAGTTGCTGCAAATTGGCCTCCTCGCGCTCGCGAAGCTGCTCGGAGGTATCCACCAGCAAAGCCGCGAGGCGCGGCCCGGCCGGCGTGCTGTAAGTCGAGAAGAACACATCTGCCAGAAAAACCTCGCCGTTTTCTTTTTGCCCACGTGTCTGCATTTCGGTGCGGAAAATCTTATCTGTCTCGGCGATTGAGGGGATCGAGCCTAAAGCGGGAACATAGCGTTTGATCTTCCGGCCGGGAAGCGAGCCTTCCGGCACGCGCAGCAGCCTATGGGCGGCCGGGTTGCCGATTAGAATCTCGCCATCATCCGTCATCGTCACAACCGCAGCCGGGCTGCTTTCGATCAGAAACTGGAGCTGCTCCTCGGCCGCAAGCTGCGCAGCCAGCCGCTCCTTTTCGCGGCGATAGCTGCGGGTAAGACTCCAGGAGAGCAGGCCAGTGACGGCAAGGGTGAGGAAGACGAGAATATCCCGCGCAGATTCCATCTCTAAGGGGAAGGGGTCGAGGCGGTCCGACAGGAGGGTGCAAAAGGCGGCGGCGAACACCATTTGCCACCAACGCAGCACCGTCCCCAGAAGGACGATGGGAAATATGTAAAGGAAACCCAGTGTGGCGTTGATCTCGATCCGCCAATCGCACCAGGCGATGATCGCAATCAAAATGGCCGCGTATGCCAGGGCTGCTTTTGCGTTCCACTCGAAGACCTTGGAAATCATAAACTTCGGCCTTGTTCGATTCTAACGCGCGACTCCAGGCGCGTGCCGGGCGGCACGAATGGCGCGCCGTTTGGCCAAAAGATAACTGGCTGCGGGCGCCGCTGAATTTCTAGGCTTAAGGAAAAGAGGAGTCGCTTCATTATGTCCCGATTGACGTTCCGCCCCACAACTTGCGTCGGGGCTATTTTCCTGGCCTACGCCACGGTTGCCTGGAGTGCGGTAACGGGCAGCATCACGGGAACCTTGAAGGACCCTTCAGGGTCGGTGATTGTTGGCGCGACCGTTACAGCAAAGAACGAGGCTCAAGGCGTTCAAACCA
Organism: Bryobacteraceae bacterium; assembly: GCA_036557125.1. Taxonomy (GTDB): domain Bacteria; phylum Acidobacteriota; class Terriglobia; order Bryobacterales; family Bryobacteraceae; genus PSRJ01. Next base: position 1,715 of record DATBID010000271.1, read on the forward strand.
AGGCCATGACCGACAGCAGTGGAGTCTACACCTTTCCCAGCCTGCCGGTTGGCCGCTACGATCTTCATTTCGAAGCGAACGGCTTTAAACCCCAGGACCAAACCGGAATCGCGGTCGATATCGACAGTGCCCTCACGCAAGATGCGACCCTGGAACTGGCCCAACAGGCCCAAGAACTAACGGTCAACGAAAACGTAGTTCAAGTCGAAACGGAGAGCACCCAGGTCGGGGAGGTGGTCACGTCGCGCGCGATGACCGCAGTCGCGCTCAACGGTCGAAGCTACACCGATCTGCTGGCTCTCCAGCCTGGAATAGTACCTATGTCCACGCAACAGCCTGATTCGGTGGTCATGGCGGGCGCGACTGTGGCGATCAACCCTTCCGGAACGCTGAACCCTGGCAATCAATCCATCGCGGGACAACGCGAGGACGCCAACGGCTTCATGGTCAATGGAGCTGACGTGAAGGAGTTGATGAACGGCGGTACGTTGATTGTGCCGAACATTGATTCTCTATCGGAGTTCCGGGTTCTGACCAACAACTTCGATGCGGAATATGGCGACTACAGCGGGGGTATTGTCAATGCGGTAACGAAATCCGGCGAGAATGAGGTCCACGGCTCAGCGTTTGAATTTTTGCGGAACACCGATCTGGACGCGCGCAATTTCTTTTCTCCCGACCGGTCATTCTTTCGGCAAAACCAGTTTGGTGGCACAGTCGGCGGCCCAATCAAGAAAAACAAGCTCTTCTTCTTCGCTGACTATCAAGGCACTCGCACTACTCAGGGAATCGATTCCGGTCTGATCGCGGTGCCATCGTTGGCGGAGCGTGCGGGCAATCTCTCGGGTTTAGGTCCGATGACAGGAACTGTTAGTGGCCCCTACCTGGCTAGTCTGCTCACGCAGAAGCTCGGATACACAGTAATTACAGGTGAGCCTTATTCCAGCGTTTTCCCCGGCGGAGTCATTCCTCAGCAGGCGTGGTCGGCGCCTGCGCAACACTTGCTCCAGTACATTCCGTCGCCCAACACTGGACCCGCGACGTTTTCGACCGGCGCCGAAGCCCAGATCGTGCGTGACGACAAAGCCAGCTATCGCGTGGATCACAACAGTGAGCACTGGGGGTTATTGTCAGGTTATTATTTTATCGACGACTATACCCTGAACAATCCCTATCCCACCGGACAAGGCGGCGCTGGTGTTCCAGGGTTTAACGCGTTGAGCTTCGGACGAGCTCAACTCTTTACGCTGGGTCACACCAAGACGTTCGGCGCAACTGCCGTTAACGATTTGCGGATTAGCTTCATGCGCAGCAAGAATACCGTCGGACAACCCCAAGGCGGTGTCGGTTCGAGCCTTGCTTCGCAAGGGTTTGAAACGGGGATCGGCACTCCCGGTATTGTGCCGCTCTCGCCTCAGATTGAAGGCGTGGAAAACGTCATCTTCAACTCCTTTGTAATGGGCACGCCGATTACGAACCTGACGCAGGCCAATAACACCTACGGCATCAATGACACGTTTTCTAAAGTTTGGGGCAACCATACCTTCAAGACGGGTTTTCAGGGCACCTACGAGCAAGTGAATGTGAACTCCAACCCGACCTACAATGGCTCCTTCTTGTTTTCCGGCACGGAAACCGGCCTCGATTTCGCGGATTTCCTGATCGGTGTGGCAAGCAACTACAATCAAGCAGATTCGCAGACATTCTATTTGCGGCACGCATATCCCTCCGCATTTGCGCAGGATAGCTGGCGGGTGAAGCAGAATCTGACGGTCAACGTCGGGTTTCGCTGGGAGTACATGGAGTATTGGTCGGAGAAATTTCACCAGGAACCGACGTTCGCATTGGGCCAGCAATCACAGGTGTTTCCCACTGCTCCTCCAGGGTTTGTCTATCCGGGGGATAAAGGCATTCCAGGCACTCTGGTGCCCTCGCAGAACAAATTCTCACCGCGTTTTGGCATCGCATGGTCACCCAACAGCTCGAGCGGGCTCCTCGGAAAGATTTTTGGCGGCCCCGACAAAACGAGCATTCGGGCAGGCTATGGTATGTTCTACTCAGTCATCCAAGGGCAGGTGCTTGGTTTTGATCTTCCGCAGCCACCCTACGGTTTGAGCTATACGAGCCCTGGACCGCCGCTATTCGCCGAGCCTTTCCGGACTGCCGCGAACGGCTCGTTCACCGGAAATCCATTCCCACTGAATTTCCCTCCCCTGAACACCGGTATCAACCACCCGGATCCCAATGTCGATTTTTCGGTGTTTGAACCGGTTGCCGGTGCGACCGGGCCAAATCCGCACAACACTTTTCCTTACAACGAGA
>DATBID010000272.1:0-6649 GCA_036557125.1 Bryobacteraceae bacterium
GGCTGCCTGAATGAAGATCACATAACGCAGGGCGAACACCTCCGAGCTGGCTTTGAACCCTTCCCCTTCCAGCTCCCGCCCCGCCCACGCCGGATCGAGCACTTCATTCCTCGCATCTTCGAGCGCGCGGTCGGTGGTTGCGGCGGCACGCTCCCATGCAGGTTTGTGAAGCAACTCGCGAGATCTCCGCTCGAGCTGATCGCGGTCGATGCCGCGGTGCAGGATTGGACCCCAGTGGTCAGCCAAAGGCACGGTTCCGAAGATCTCCCGGATGGGGTGCTGCTCGATGGTCCTGAGCAGGCGGCGTAACCTCGCCCAGACGAACAACATCCGGGTGCATGTCAGCACCAGCAGCAGCACAATGACCGCGAACGACACGCCGTACAATTCATCGAAGGGACGCAACTCCAGGCTTTGCGTGTATTCGCCCATGATGAAGTAAAGGGCGGCAGCGCCCGCAACGCCGGCGAGATAGGCCCAGGCAGGGAGCAGGAAGGGATCCTGCACGGCGTCGTTTATACGATTTACCTGGCTCGCCAGCGCGCTGGCCTCCGGAGGCTCGAGAAACCGTGTGCCCAACGCCGGCACTGAGTGCGGGGACTCCCCAAAGATCCGCAGCCGTCTCAAATGAATCCAAGCCCACCAGATCAATGCCAGACAGATCAGGGCGAACGGGATCGTCGGAGCCACGCCGTTTACTAGGTCCAGCGATCGATACGCAGTGAAGAAGCCTTCGTAGTGCAGGCCCCCGGAGAAAGTCCGACGCCAATTCTCAAGCCAGAATGCTACCAGTGCGATGGCCAGGAAGAACATATACCCGTAGTGGCGTGCGGGCTCCGCGGACGGCAGGGCCCGCATCACATCTCGGCCCGAGGCCAACGGCAAGGCGACCGCCGTCGCAACCAGCAAGCCCGCCACAGTCAAAGCTTCCCAACCCGGCCCATTGTGGCGCAGCACGAGCACCGGCCAGGCATGCAACACGCACAGCATGGCCCCGGATAACAGCATGACGGCACGAAAAAAAGCCCGGCCGAGAGCTTGCCCGTCCTGCGGAAACTGGTACGTGAAACTGCCCAGAATGGGGAGGCCAGAGCCGTTCAGTTTTCCTTGCAAGGCAAGCAGCAGCACAATGCTCGTGCCGATCAGGCCGAACGCCAACGAATACCAAAGGCGGCTGACGCCCTCGATAAGCGGTGTAGGCAGCGGGTCAGTGGCGCCGTTTGTCTTCTCTTGCTGCGGCCAGGAATACAGAAACGGCGACCCGCTGGTGGGCCTCAAATGGTTGTCGCCGAGGACCGCGAGCGGCCAATAACCGGCCGGGGTGGCCACCGTGAGCCACACCGGCGGTTTTCGGGTCTGGGACTCGAAGGGACCGCGGTAATCGAAGGGCAAGTCTTCTTTTCCCGCCTCTAAAGCCGTTCCGGTTGTCGGGCTCGGAGGATGCGCCGAGAGCAGCAGGATTGAGCGCAAGGCATTGTAGGTGCCTTCGCTCGCCATGCTGTCGAACGGCACGCGATTTTCGGATGAGTCGTAAGCAGTCCAGACCTGATTTTGGAGGAAGAGCGGATAGGTGGTCACCAACACCACTCCGGTAGCCGGGTACTCGGTGGCCGCGCGAACGTACAGGAGATCCGACTCGAAGGTAATGATCCGAAGGTCGGGACAATGGGTACGCAGGAAACGAATCAGGAAGAGATTGTCCAGAGGATCGGTACTGGTGATGACCACGAACCGGACCCGCTCCCGGCGGAGCGTGTCGGAGATGCTGAGCAAGGCTGCCTCTTGTGAGAGTGGCGTCTGAGTTGCCGACAGGCTGGGAGTCTTGTCGTCGCCAAAAGTTGGTTCGGAGAGCGCGAACGGGAGCAGAGGTGCAATGGGTGGGGCGACGCCAGCCGGCAAACCTGAGGTGGGCACCGCCGGTAAGTCCTGATACGCATTCCGCAGCCACGAAATTCCGCGTGGAAAAATGAGGTTGAGGTCAACCCGATGCTCCGGGTTGGAGGCATGGGCGCCGTAGAGGGTGCCGGACTCGGAAAGGATGGCGACCCGGCCCACTTTCTTCCACTCGCCAGTCCCGCTGAGGTGCTGGAAAAGCGCATCGTTCGCCTGGTCATCGTCGCGCACTGTTGCGGCAAAGGAGTGGGTATCGTCGTCGAGAAGTTTCCAAGCCTCGGGAACCGTGGCGCTCCCGGTTCGAATCAAGTAGTGAAGAGGAGTGCGATGCATCGCATTGTGCAGGGACACAGCCGAGCTTGAAAAACTGGGGCCCAGAATCGCGAGCGGCTCGGTCGCCCCGTTTTCCCTAGCGAATGTTGTCGCCTTCTCGAACGCGCTGCCATTGATGCCGGAACTCGGATTTTCCGGTACGAGCATGATGGCCAGGGACTCGAAACGATGCATCAGATCCCCTTTGTCGAAGGGCCCCCGGAACAAAAGCATGCCAGGATTCGCTTCGGAATTACGGCGCCGTTTCTCCTCCGCGCGTTTCTTCTCGGGGTCGAGCTGCCGATTCGGTTCGGCATCCCAGGGGAAAACGAAACGGTCAAAAAGGAATCCGCGATCGCCCGCGGCACGCTCGATCGATTCGATCGTGCGGTCAAAGCTGAGTGCGAGCTGTGAATTCGCGGGGTTGGGTGTCGTAGCGATCACAAAGAGAATGTGATGTTCGCCCGGCAGGCAAGGCTGGGGCAGGTTGGGATCGGGAGAGGACAGCGAAAAGGAAGCCCGTAGGGCGGCACAAAGATCCGTAGTCTCGCTTTGTGCCGAGAGCGGCCCGTTAGCCGGCTGTGCCTGCTGCCTGGCTCCCGACTGAGTGCCAGGGCCCAGGGCCTGATGAGTGGTCCCGAGCCCGACCAACACGGCCGCGCTTACCCAACCTATCTTGTTCACTGACACCTCCCGGCCAGCGGCAACATCGATCCGGAAAGCCCAACCAGTAGTGAAACTCAGACCGAATTCGTTACAGATCCTACGTTCCGGTGGGTCTGGGACCGCCTCCTGGTTGCGGTGAAAGTATCCAACGATTCTGACAATTACAGAAAGATTTAGAAGTTCTGTCTATTTTGGCTAGGCCGGCAGAGGTGAAGAAGTGTTGCGTATAGTCGGGCAATTCAGGTGGATTCAGCAAGTTGACGATTCTAGATCGAGGACCGGCCCCGGTAGCGTTGGCTTTGTATCCAGGCCCGATTGAGACCACGCCATGGTCGCGATGGGCGATCGGAGGCGCTCCGACAATGGAACTGTGGACGCGGCCGGAGGCGGAGACTTCGCGGGACTTGTCGGTACGCGGGTAACGAGCCTCCGGTACCCGGTTCCTTTTACGGCTCAGCTGAAACTCCTGGGACGGACCTCAACTCATCTGATCCACGGCCTGGATCAGGGCGCGGATGTAGCCGTAGCAGAAGGCGAACGATTGCAGGCCCTTCGGATCGTCGGCGGCTTCCGGAACATGGTCGGGCATCAGCATGTACGGGTAGCCGACCTCTTGATAGACGCGGATGGCTTTGACAAAATCGATGTCGCCCTCGTCGGGGAAGACTTCGATAAAGTCGTCGCGGTGGCCGCGGATGTTCCGAAAGTGCACGTTAAAGATCTTCCGGCGGGAGCCGAAGTATCGGATGACGTCATAGATCTCGGCGCCCGGGTTGGCGAGCATTTCGGAAACCGTTCCCTGGCAGAAGTTCAAGCCGTGATAGGGGCTCTCTTTGATCGTGATGAACTTCTTCAGGCCATCGACGGTGCCAAGCACGCGCGTCACTCCCTGGTAGCCCTCGGGCGGCACGCCCGGATCGTGGGGATGACAGGCCATGCGGATCTTGTATTCTTCGGCCACCGGAATCACGCGCTCGAGGAAATAGGTAATGCGCTCCCAGGCGGCATCGGCATCCACGGTGCCGGCGCGCGTCGAGGGCGTGGCGGGCCTGGCTTGCTTGAGACGCCACGTGCTGTACTGGGCGTCACCGCGGCCGGGCGTGCGGCCCGTGCGCAGCACGCCGAGAATACTCATGTTGTACTTGATGGATGGAATGCCGGCGGCGGCGCAGTTCTTGATCAGGGTTTGCAGGGATTCGATATCGCGGTCGCGCTCGGGACTTTGCGCCAGCATGATGGCCGGATGCTTCTCGCGGTCGATGTGGCTGGATTCCAAGAACGGCGGGGCGATGCAATCGACGCTGATCTGGCTATGCTCGGCGAGATCGCGCAGACGCTTGAGCTCGTCGACGGTGGCATAGAGGCGGCCGTCGGCGATATCCGGATATCCGCAGATGTTGCGCACGCCGTAGCGCGCGAAGTATTGAAAGTGCCTGGCGTCGCTGGGGGAGGTTTGGCAGCCGAGTTTCATGAGCGCGCGGCCAGGAGTGGTGGTGTCGGCGCGCGTCGGCGGAGTTCCCGCCAGAGCAGCGAGAGCCGCCGAGGAAGAAACAAATTGCCGTCGATTCATAAGGACCGCCGGCGTTACGGCAAGACCAGCGCGGACAGCGTCGGGCCGGGTTTGCCGCGCGGCAGCAAGCTCGGGCCCGAGGGCTTCAGCAGTGCGTGCGGATCTGCTTGCATTCCAGTCAGGAGCCCCAGGAATACGCCTTGCATTTCGTCCCAGTTTTGGGGGCCCCAATGCACTTCCTTGGTCGGATCGGGATTGAACTTGTTGTTGGGCGAATTGTCGAAATGCGCGATCCCGATAAGCTTGGTGCCTTTGGGCACCGCAATCGGTTTGGCCAGATCGTAGCCGAGCTGCCATTCAAAATCGAACTTGCCTTTGAACACAGTCTCGGATTCGCCCGTTGGATAGACGAGGCGCAGTTCGTAATCCTTCCCGCGGAGATGCATGTGGGGCTGGATGTACGCCAGTTTGAAATCGGTCTGCGCGGTGGCTTCGGCGACTACTTCGGCGTTGCTTTCGCCGGGGGGGATGACGAGGTTCAGCCCCGAGGGTGCGCCTGACAGCAAGATGTAGCGGGTCTCGGGAGCGTGCTTGGCCAGCACCAAGCCGAGTTTCGAGCGGTCGGTGGCGGGCTTGCCCATCGCCGTGTAGTGCAGCTCGAAGACCAGGTCCGACCCTTTGGGCACGAACTTCGCGGCGCCGTTGACGTCGAACCGCTGCGCGCCCAATCCGGGATTGAACTTGCCGAGAATATCGTTGCCGTCGCCTTCGGTCGTGCGGCCAGACTCCTGGTTCTCGTAGGGCTCGCCGTAGACGGCGTTCGCCATCCACTTGGAACCCGGAGGCACCACCCACACCTTTCCGTGATGCACCACGGCCGGATTGCCGGGACGCATCTCCGCCGCCGTCACCCAGAGGTCCTCGGTGAAGTTACCCTTCACGCGGATGAACTGATAGTTGATGGTCCCGGTGGCGGGCAAACGGAAGTCCTTGGGCATCTCGATAACGAGATCAGGCTTGATGTTCCAGCCGTTCTGGAAGGTGAGCGCGGACGGTGCGTCTTGGGGATTGCCTTCCGGGGCTCCGCCGTCGGCCCACGCCACCAGTGTGTTGATGTCGGATTCGCTGAGGCGGCGGTCATTGGCAAAATGGCCGTACTGCGAGTCGGCAAACCAAGGCGGCATCTTCTTCGAAACGACAGCGGTTTTGATCGCCTTTGCCCAGGGGCGCGCGTCGGCATAACTGAGTAACGACATGGGGGCGACTTCGCCCGGCCGATGACATTGCTGGCAGTTCTTCTGCAGAATGGGCAGGACGTCTTTGTCAAACGTGGGCGCGGCGAATGCCGCTCCGGCGAACAGGAAAACCGCAAGAGAGAGCCGCAACATAGATCCTGAGTGCCTCCTTGACGATGGGTTACTTGGTCGAGATCATATCATTACCACCTGCCAGCAGGAAGGGGTGCCAAGGAGCGACGAAGCGATGCTGGGAAATCGATCGTGGGAAGATTGGATCCGCCAGTATTCCTCCAGCCATCAGCATCCGGTAAACCGGGCCTGCCACACGCTGGGGATTCCGCTCATCGCAGTGTCGTTGCTGCTGGTGCCGGTGGCCGTCTGGCGCGCGGGGTGGTGGTGGGCGGCGGCCGGGTTGTTCGTGGTGGGCTGGGTTTTTCAGTTCGTCGGGCATGTGTTTGAGCGCAAGCCGCCGGAGTTCTTCAGAGACTGGCGGTTTTTGTTGGTGGGGCTGCGGTGGTGGTTTGCCAAGATGGCGGGTAAGGCATAGGGATAGCCCTGATTCACGTATACTTGGAAACAACACCATTTTCTATGCGGACACTGATCGCTTATGCCGTGTTGGCGGCAGCCTGGTTCCTGGCGGCTCCGGCCGCACGGGCACATCATTCCTTTGGCGCGGAATATGACGCCAATAAGCCGGTCACTCTCACCGGCGTGATCACCAAAGTCGAATGGACGAATCCCCACACACACTTTTTCATGGACGTGACCGACGATAAGGGGAACGTCGCCAACTGGAAGTTCGAGGGGTATCCTCCCAGCGTCCTGTACCGGACGGGCTGGAAGCGGGATGTTTCATTGAAGCCGGGTGACCGCGTCACGGTGTTCGCGTGGCGGGCGCGCGATGGCACGAACTGGGGGCACGGGCGCCAGGTCACTCTGGCCAACGGCACCAAACTCTTTTGGGGTCCTCCGGCGGGCACCGGCGATGGCGGAGAGAAGCCCGCGGTTGATGTGAAGTGAGGCGTCT
>DATBID010000273.1:0-6721 GCA_036557125.1 Bryobacteraceae bacterium
GAAATCAGTTGGCAAGACACTCTGATATTCGGAGAAGTGGTTGGATGTTGGCAGGAAGATTTAGAACCCTGCGCAGCAGTCGACTTAGAACACTCCCTCATTGGAATCGAACACCTGCGGGCAATCTGCGCGAACTTCACGAGCTATGCCAAGCCGTAACCGGCATCCATCAATGTAGATTCTACACTTCTAGACATTATTACCTGATTGCATGGAGTAATTTTTGGCATCGAACTTCCCGCGCTCGGCTTCGGCGGACGAATCCCACCGCACGAGTTCGGGTCTGATCTTATAAGGACACCGCCTGGACAGCTTGACGGGCTTTTGGATCTGCTCCCCCAGCTTCTGCGAACGCCGCGCGGATCGCTCTGATGTAGCTCCTTGTCCTTGCTACTTGCAGCCTACAGAGTGCGCAACGTTTGAGGTGGATCGTAAATTGATTTCGTTCTTCGGCGGGCATCCGGTTCATCACGTATGACTCGGCGAAACTATCGGCATCACAATGAAATGCGGTCATGGCATCCATATCCAGCAACATTCTGACCGATCCCGTTAACTACATCAATGGTACGCAGTACCGACAGAGCAACATCCTTGAAGCTGCGGCGATCCTACCTAACTGCGAAGACGTCGTCCAAATCAATGGTCGGAGTTGCGTCGGGACAGGAATTCGTTCCGAAGCCGTATTCTCAAACGGCGAAATTCATCCTGCGTGATCCGGAGGTCAGCAGCAATGCTTGCGGGATCTTCGTCATTACAATAAAAGCAAAGCAAAGCAAAGCAAAGCAAAGCTCTGCGCTCCTCGGACGTACAAACTTGCAGGAGTTGCATTACGATTGTAGTGTCTTCGATCAGAACGAGCGACAACACGCCGTATCTTCGAGAGTAGCCGACCGGTTTAACCAACGAGGGGGGACAGGCTGACCGTTTAGAATGTCCTCAGTATCGTAATCGGGCCACATCGGGTAAATACTGTGGGCTTTAGTCCTTATAGTACGTGATCGAATCAGAGATGCAAGTACCATTTGTACTATTTTCAATCAAATTTGCAATTCCAAAGAGCAAGTAGAAAAGAGCGGCTGCCGCTTGATCCCCGATTGAGCGGCAGCTTGGACGTTCTCAGATCTGGCGATTATAGTGCGAAGACCCGGGCGAAATCTCGAAGATATTTCTCAACGGCCAGCTTAGACGGGAGGCCCCGGCTTTTGTCGTTTGCCGCTTCTGTGGCCGGTCGCGCCCGATTTTCCCCGGACCTGGCATACCAGGGCCTCTGAGACTCCTGCGTCTTCTTGCGAGTGGCTAGAAAGCATCTTCACGCTTGCGTGGTGCTGTTTCTGAAGCAGCGGGCCATCGAGTATTGGGGCCACGGTTCAGAATACCGCGGCTTTCGGCGATCTGTTCATCCAGAACGACGGTTTCTTGATTCCACGCGTTCAACGGCGGCGGCGTATACTAGTAAATACGTCATGAAGGCTCACGACGGCGACAAGGACAACACAACTCTGTGGGGTGATAGGCAGCGGGCAATTCTGGCCCATGCTATCGAGACATTCGGATCTGATGCAAAAGCGAACCACTGGCTGAATCAACCATTGGATATTTTCCAGGGCAGGACCCCTCTTAGAGTGCTTGAAACAGAGCCCGATGAAGTGGAAATGATCCTCACCCGGATTGAACATAATATTCTTACCTGAGCGAACCATTCATAACTGAAAAGGCTGTGCTTCGCTGTTTAGGAGATTGCCACGTTGAACACGGCGGGGACGCGATGACTTGAGCTAGACCCCTTGAAAGAGAAACTTGATGTGTTTGCGTCAAGTTTCTCTTTCAAGGGGTCTAGCTTGGCACAGCAGATTGGCCATTTTCGGACGCCGGGGATGTCGATAGCCGGGTGATCACGGATAGCTGGCTGCAAAGATTTGCAATCATCGCCCCGAAATTATCGGCCGGGGGTCGTACACAATTTGGTGGCATGGGGTTCGACTGGCCTGCCCAATCCAAACGAAAAGCGCCGCCGGGTAGTGGCCGGCCGATGGGGTGGTTCCCGTCGTGTGCCCAACAAATACAAACGCGGCAGGTACTGGGAAGGTGGATAGCTTTAGCGGCTGAACCCTGAGCGCATTCTTCGATAACGGATTAACGGAAGGATCGCGAGACATCCGGCCAAGGCTGGCAACGTCCGAGGCTCAGGTACCGACGATGGCGGGTCAATGGCCACGAAGCCGTGAGATCCACTTCTATCAGTGTATGACCCAAGCAGTTCGCCGCTGTCATTGATTCCCAGAAGGTACGTTCCGCCCGTTCCGACGGGGTCGTTGATCGTTGTAAACACCCCACCATTGTCGACAAAACCGTGAGGACCAGTGGAGTCAAAGAAATATCCGACGATTTCTCCGTTGTCGTTTATCCCTGTGGCACATGTCCCCTGAGTTGCATTCGGATCTTGGATTGTTGTAAAGGTACCGTTTGCGTAGAGGAAACTTGCTGCACTCGAACCGGCTCCGAACTGTCCGACAATTTCTCCTTTGTCATTTATTGCTGCAGGCGTGACCAGAGAGAATGGAAGATTGAGCGGGTTAATCGTACCACTAGAGTATAGAAACCCCTGAGCACCGGCACCATCAGCGTAACCTCCTACGATTTGACCGAGATCATTGATCGCATAAGCCTGGGTGCCGCCGTAGACCGGTGCGCCAGGGAAATCGAATGAGGTGAATGTTCCGTTTGTGTAGACGTACGCATGGGAGGCCCCCAGAGCACCGCTAGGATATACGTCTGTGTACCATCCAACGATGTGACCGGCGTCATTAAAGCTCACCACCGAAGTTTCTGGTGGGGAATCAAAGGCTATATTGGCGAAGCTTCCGCTGGAGTCTACGAAGGCATGTGTCCCCGCTGCATCGGAGTACACACCCAAAACCTGGCCGTTATTATTGATCGACCGAACATATGTTGGCCCAGTTGCGTTTGGGTCAGTAATTGTCGTAAACGTAAAGCTGACATCCGCTTTCGCAATCCTTCCGCCATACAAAACAATCGCTAACAAAATCAGATTAGCGATCCTCAAATGCTTGAATGTCGCTCGCACGGCTTCAAGTATAGGACGTATCGAACGAAACTAAGCCAGAATGTTTTCAGAGAAATACTGGTACCTTGGAGATAGATCTGAGGAGTATATACATTTGCGTTATTTTGGTTCTTGCCAGAGGCTATCCTCCAACAGGGCGAAGCCGCCGCGGAGACGTTGTTGCAACACCAGAGCACCCGGTTTTTAACCAGGGAAGTCGCGAGGAAGTTCTCGAGAAAACCCTCAGATATCGACAGCCATTTCGAAGGAGGCCTGATACCATGCCTGTTTCCAACGAGGAACAGGTCGAAATATCGCCTCTTCCCGTGGCCGGTTAATCGCTGGCCAGGCGCCAGCCAGTATCCTTGTCCGTCATAAGTGAGCAGGCGAAATCGAAGTCCCGCGGCGACTTCGAAAAACGAACACACATCCAGAAAAAGGATCTTCGGCGAGTTTCTCCTGGCATAGCCGCGCTAGTGAATCTATGCCCTTACGGCAGTCCACGGGTTCAATCGCCACCAGCACGCGCATTTGCGCGGTGATCTGGATCATGCCTGCGTCTCGCGCCAGGCTCGTAGCAGGTTTGTCCAGTCCGGCGCGATCGCGGCTTTCCACTGGATCCCATTTTACTGCCGTCGGATGACTCAAACTCGATCACGCATTCTGCCAGAGTGGCCGCGCCGCTCCCGGTCAGTTCGGCGAACGCCGGTTTGGCTGGTTTTCGCGGGCGGCTAGACGGCAGCCTGCCACAACAATCCGGCAGTTTGGTTCGGCTGGCCGGGTGCTGCGAAATTGCTCCAGTTGGCGCTGGAGTTGCGTCGCTTCACGAGTAGGTACTGTCCTTTTGCGGTTCATGGTAGTCGTCTCGGCGACTCCACGAACTTAACAGGCGAAGCTACCTGACTTCACGCACGGTTGCCAAAATCTCACGATGTGGAAGCCGTAAGCCCGCGGAACATGTACGGGCAGACGCCCGACGTGTGGATCGTCTGTGCCCCTCATTCGCTATTCGTTGTTGGACCAGGTGCGGATTCCGAGACATGGCGATCAGCGTTCCGAACTGATGTCGATCACGACTCCGAAGTGATGCCGATCAGTGTTCCGAACTGAAGCCGATCAGTTCTACGGTTGTAGTTCGGAACGGTGATCGGCATCGGATTGGAACGGCAACGCAGGGCAGCCGTGGCGAAGGGATGCCCCTTAGAGTGAGATTTCCTCCTCCGAAATCGACTTTGAGGGACCCCGTTGCCACAGAAGAGGCTGACCATGCGCAAGCTGAAGGAAGTTCTGCGGCTCCATTCGCTCGGATTGAGCCAGCATCAGATCGCCCGTAGTTGTTCGATTTCGCAAAGCACCGTCCATGAGTACTTGTCCGCCGCGCAAGCGGCCGGCGTTGGCTGGCCGCTGCCGGAGGAGTGGGGCGATCAACAGATCGAGCAAACGCTGTTTCCAAAGCGGCCGATGCCGGCGGTTTGGCGCAAGCACCCGGAGCCGAACTGGGCGCAGATCCACCAGGAGTTGCAGACGCACAAAGATTTGACCTTGCAGTTGGTTTGGCAGGAGCAGCGCGAGGCCGACCCGGATGGGTACGGCTACAGTCGCTTCTGTGATCTCTACCGGCGGTGGCTGAAGAAACTGGACTTGGTGCTGCGGCAGGAGCATCGCGCCGGCGAGAAGATGTTCGTGGATTACGCCGGGGCCACGATTCCGATTCACGATCCCGAAAGCGGCGACGTACACCCAGCCGCCATATTCGTGGCGGTACTGGGCGCCAGCAGCTACACGTTTGCCGAGGCGACCAGCGGACAGGATCTGCGCAACTGGATCGGGTCGCATATGCGAGCCTTTGAATTTTTCGGCGGGGTGACCGAGGTAGTGGTGCCGGATAACTTGAAGAGTGCCGTTTCCCATCCGAGTTATTACGAGCCAGACCTGAACCCCACCTATCGCGACCTGGGAGAGCACTACGGGGTGGCCATCATTCCGGCACGGCCGTATCGAGCTCGGGATAAGGCCAAGGCCGAGGTGGGGGTGCAGGTAGTGCAGCGCTGGATTCTGGCCGCGTTGCGCAAGCGCAAGTTCTTTTCCCTGGCGGAAGTCAACCAGGCGATCGCCGAGTTGTTGGTGCGGCTGAACCAGCGGCCGTTCCGCAAACGTCCGGGCAACCGCGCCACGCTGTTCGCGCAACTGGATCGGCCGGCGCTGAAGCCACTGCCGGCCGCACGCTATCAGTTCGGCGAATGGGAGCAAGCGCGCGTCAACATCGACTATCACATCGAAGTGGAGCGGCACTTCTACAGCGTGCCCTATGCCCTGGTGCACCAGGAAGTGGATGTACACGTCACGGGCGATACCGTGGAGATCCTGCACCGTGGCCTGCGGGTGGCTTCGCATGTCCGCTCCTGGGAGGTGGCGAAAGCGTCTACGCTGCCCGAGCACATGCCCAAGGCGCATCAGAAACACGTGGGCCGCACTCCCTCGCGTCTGATCGAAGATGCGCAGCAGGTTGGGCCGGTGACCGGGCAGTTGGTGGAAGCGATCTTGGCCGCCAAACGGCATCCCGAGCAGGGCTATCGCTCGTGCCTGGGGATTCTGCGGCTGGCGAAGACGTATCCGGTGGAGCGCATGGAAGCGGCCGCCCGGCGCTGCCTGAGGGAGCGCGCCTACAACTTCCAGAGCATGGACTCGATCCTGAAGAACCAGCTCGACCGTCTGCCGCTACCTGGCGACCCGCCGTCGCGGCCCGTCACAGATCACGACAACATCCGTGGCGCCGAGTATTTTGATGCCCCGGCGGAGGCCGGTCCTCCGATAGTTCAGTAAGTCCACGAGGAGAACCATGCTCAACCAACAAACCGTTGAGAAGTTGCATGCCCTGCGTCTGCGCGGTATGGCAGATGCTTTCAGCCAACAACAGGAAGATCCCAGCACCACGCAGCTCAGCTTCGAAGAGCGCTTCGCACTGCTGGTAGACCGGCAGTGGAACTGGCGCCAAAATCGGGCGCTTCAGAGGCGGCTGCGCGAGGGCCGGCTGCAGGGCCCGGCCTGTGTCGAGGACATCGATTTTCGTGCAGCCAGGGGGCTGGACAAGCAGGTGGTCCGCTCTCTGATTCACGATTCCGATTGGGTGCGCCGCCATCAACACATTTTCCTGATTGGGCCAACCGGGATCGGGAAAACGTTCTTGGCGCGGGCTTTTGGGCAGAAGGCGTGCCGCGACGGATTCACCGCCTATTTTGCGACCGCCGCACAGTTGTTTCGGGACTTGGAGTTGGCGCGGGCCGATGGCAGCTATGCCAAGAAACTGCGGACACTGGGGCAGGTGGATGTGCTGATCGTGGACGATTGGGCGATGGCGCCGATGGCAGAGGCGGAACGGCGTTCGTTCCTGGAGATCTGCGATGAACGCTATCTGACGAAGTCCATGCTGTTGACGAGTCAGTTGCCGGTAGCGAAATGGCACGGGCAGATCGGCGATCCGACAGTGGCCGACAGCATATTAGACCGGCTGGTACACGGCGCCCACCGGCTCGAGTTGCAGGGCGAGTCGATGCGGAAGAATAAAGGCCGGAGCGGGAAAGATGGCGAGTAGGTGGCGGGCGGCGCAATGTTTTTTTGCGCTAACTCCAGTCGCCCTACGGGCTCCTTCCGTCA
>DATBID010000274.1:0-7527 GCA_036557125.1 Bryobacteraceae bacterium
GGACGTGGTGGACCGGTTTTATGCGGGATATGGGGAGATGCGGCCGATCGGGAAGGAAATCGATCCGGGGCGCGTAGAGGAAGAGGCGAACGAATACCTGGTGCAGCACTTCCCGAAACTGGATTACATCAAGACGGCGCGGTTTGTGACGACGGCGGACGCGGGGAAGTGAGTGCACGACTCGGCTATGATGGTATTGACTGGTGGTTTAACCCACGGGTTTGTACCAAAATGACACCCGTCTAGTAATAGATAAGGCCGGCCGTGTGGTGATCCCTAAGCCATTAAGGGAAGAACTGAATTTGGAGCCCGGCGATTCCCTTGAAATGGAGAGCGTTGGGGAGCAAATCACTCTGCGCCCTATACGCGGTACAGGCCCGCTCACCAAAGAGAATGGTGTCTGGGTATTCCATTCCGATGATGAGCCGCTGCCCGCTTCTGCTACCGACAATATGCTGCAGGAGATCCGCGAGGAACGTGACCGGGCGAACGCCGGCAAAGGTGAATGAAGGGCTTTTTCGACACCTCTGTGCTGGTGCCGGTATTCTATGCAGATCACGTCCACCACAGAGCGAGTCTCGACCTCTTCATTCGATTCGAGAAGTCGACGGGCTGCTGCGGAGCGCATAGCCTGGCGGAAGTCTATTCCACGCTCACGCGAATGCCGGGAAAGCATCGCATCAGCGCCGAGCGGGCCATGCTCTTTATCGGCAGCATACGCGAGCGGCTCTCGATCGTCGTGCTCACCGGTGACGAATATGCCGACGCGTTGGAGGCCGCCTCTGCCCGCGGCATCGTGAGCGGCGGAGTCTATGACGCCATGCTCGCGCATTGCGCCGTCAGAGCGCAGGCGGAAATCATCTATACCTGGAATGCGCGCCATTATTCGCTGTGCGCGCCGGAAGTGACGCAGCGCGTCAGGACGCCTTAGACTTCAAGACTAATACCTGAGGCAGGGAAGCCGTGAGACCGGCCGCGACCGCTGCCTGCGGTCGCGGCCAGCGCTGGGCAGAAGCCCTGACCCCACTAAAAGTCGAAGCGGGCGTAGAAGATGATCATGCGCTGGCCGGCGGCGGAAGTGATGCGGCCGAACGAGGTGGAATCGATATTGGTGTTGATGCCGACGATGCCGCTGGTAGGACTGTAGCCCCACTGTGGAGTGTTCAGCAGGTTGATGGCGTCGGCGCGCAGAGTGATCACTTTCGATTCCGTAATGCGGAACAGCTTGCTGGCCGAGGCGTTGAAGCCGAGTAGGCTGGGGCCGCGGAGACTGGGCAGATTCCGGGCGGTGTTGCCGACGGTGCCAGGATCGGGATTGACGAGAACCACCTGACCGGACGAGTTTACTACCTCTAAATTGGTGAAGCGGCCGGGGAGGGTCGTGTCGCCGCCGAAATTCGGCAGTGGGGCGTTTTGTACAGTCAGACCGGGGAAGTATTGGACGAATCCGTTGCCCTTCTGCACTTGCGAAAAACCACTGGGCAGTTGGCCGACTAAGTTAGCCGTCTGTTGCTCGAGCGTGTTGTAAGTGTAGGTGAAATTCTGCGCGGAGCCCGTTCCGGTAGTGAAGCTGAGAGGCACTCCGGACTGCCACTGGAACGCGGAAGAAAGCTGCCAGCCGCCCAAGGCTTCATCGACCAGCTTCGGAGCCCGGCTGAGGAATTTCTTATTCCTGCCCACGGGGACCTCCCAGAGTACGTTCCATTGCAAGAGTTGCGGGCGATCGATATTGAGAATCCCTTTACTGAAGTTGAAATTGCGCGGGTCGCGGAACAAACCGTCATCGCCAAGTGCTTTGGAGAAGGTGTAGGCGAATTGGCCGGTGAGACCCTGGCCGAAGTGCTTCGCGACGTGAACCTGAAACGCCTGATAACTGGAGTTGCCGTTGTTATCGATCAGGTACACGTTAGACCCGTTGCCGCTGCCGAACTGGGGATTGACTACGAAGAAATTCTGCGGCAGGCCGGCGTGGCTGAGCATCCCGCCGTTAACGCCGGTGCCGGTGGGGGTGGTGTTGAAGAAGTTGGCCAAGGCGCCCACGGAGCCGTTGGCGATGAAGGTGTTGGTGACGGAATACTGGCGGAGCGCCTGCGAACCGGTGAGCGTAGTGCCGTTGACTGTGCCGACGCCAGGGATCGTGATTCCGTTCAGCAATTGGTTGAACAGGGGTGCGTTACCGCCGGCGCGCGTGATGTTGAAGGCATTCAGTAAGCCGTTCTCGAAAATATTTGGATCGTTGAGCGGCTGGTTGGTATAGAGCTCGGAACCTTTGTTGCCGATCCAGTTCACATCCACGGTCCAAGTGTTGGTGATTTCGCGCTGGATGGTGACGTTGAAGCTTTGGATATACGGCGTTCGCAGATTATTGGCGTAGCCGTAGAGACTGGTAGCGCGGTTGGTGAGCGGCACGGGAGTGAAGGGCTGCGCGCCGCCGGTGCTGACCGGCACCACGCCCGCGCCGGCTAGGCCGGCCACATTCAGGAAGCTCGAAGGAGTGTAGGTGGTATTCAGAGTCTGGCCAGGAGAGTTGCCGATGCCGGTATTGACCGTGAGGAAGTCGACGTTGCCGATGTAGTTGATGCCGTAGCCGGCGCGGAAAATGGTGCTCTTCTTGAACCAGGGCAGGTTCCAGGCCACACCTACCGTCGGGCCGAAATTCTTCCAGTAATTGTTAAAGACACCGACGCCGGGATTGGGCGAGTTGGGGCCGACGAACTGGATGGTCGTGAGCTGGCCGCTATTGGCGTACGGATCCCACATAGCGTTGGCGAAGTTCGTTCCGGAGATGCCGAACAATCCGGCTTCGCCGCCGGCGGGACGGCCGGCGAGGCCCTGCTGCTCGTAAGGAGCGCCGAAGAAGTCATAGCGAAGGCCGAGGTTCACGGTAAGATCACGAGTGACCTTCCAGCTATCTTTGGCGAACCCGGACCAGGCATTTTCGATGTTGGTGCGGTAGAAGAGGAAATCGCTGAGATAGTTGTTCCAGTCCGTGGCGGTGGGACTGTTCACCCAGAATTGTTCCTGAATGTTGGCTACCGATCCAGCCAGGTTGGCGAGCAAAGCTTGGGCGCTCGCAAGATTGAGCGCGCCGATGCCTGAGAAAGTCGCGGTGGAGATGGGCGGGGCCACGGTGCCGATGCCGAGGTTGACCGAAGGCCGGGTGGTCTGGATGCCGCCGCTATTCGAGGATTGCGAACTGGTGCGGTCGATTTCGAAGCCGAACTGGAAGGAGTGCTTGCCGTGAATCCAACTGAACGTATCGCCGACCTGCCAGAACGGGCTGATGGTGAGACGCGGAGAGGAGACATTCATATCCGCATAAATCCCCAAATTGCCCGCCGCCGCGGTTGGCGAAGTGGCGCCCGATCCGAGACTGACAGCCGCCAGGCTGCCCGGCTGGACGTAGAGGAATGAGTCGTTCACCTGGGGGAAGGAGGCGCGGGCGGCTTGCGCTGTCTTTGCCAGGCCTGAGTTCTCCGAGGATGGGCCTCCCGTGCAGCATCCCAAGTCCAGCCCCGAGGTTCCTTGCCAGGTATCGGTTTTATGGCCAAAACGGAACTGGTTCAGAATGCTGGGGGAAATGATGAAGTCCCAACCGGCGCTGTAGAAGGAGGGATGGCGCTGCACGTCGCCGAAGTACCCGGTGGGGTAATCGGGGATGCCCGTCTGGCCGGTGACGCCCCAATCCTTCTCCTTGGTCATGACGAAGTTTACTTTGTTGCGGGCATTGATCTGATAATCCCAGCGGACGGTGTAATTGTTGCGGTTCGTGTTGGGGCTCTGGCCGGTTGCGCCATCTACGCCATTTTCCGGTATCTGCCACTGAAATCCGGCGGTGTTGAGGCCATCGCCGATGGTGTAATTATTCGGCAGCGGCATGTACTTGCTCATGTAAGGGCCGAAAAACACCGGATCGATGGCGCCGAAGTTCGGGCCTCCAGCGGCCAGGAGATTGACGGAATTGAGATAGAGGGGCTGACCATTAGCAGAAGTGAGAACGTTGCCGTTGAGATCGACGGAGGGGCTTGCGGAAAAAGCGTTGCCGTTGGTGCGGGCGCCGCCGCCGGGCCCGCCCGTGGTCAGGTAGCGGAAAGTTCCTTGCCGGGCCTGAGGAGTGAGAACTAAGGCTACATCGTTCAGTTTAGTGAGGTAGCGCTGATCGTCGGTGAGGAAGAAGAAGAACATTTTGTTCTTCTTGATGGGACCGCCGATGCGGGCTCCGAACTGATTGCGGTTGGAGTAACTGATCGGCTGGCTTTGAAGGTTGGAGAAGTAGTTATTGGCGTTGAAGGCGGAGTTGTTGTTGGTCCAGAAAGCCGCGCCGTGAAACTCGTTGGTGCCGGAGCGGGTGAGCATTTGCACCTGGGCGGAGCCGCGGCCCAAGGCGGGATCAACCTGGTTGGTAGAGATGTTGATCTCCTGGACCATATCGGGACTGGTGAAGACGCCGGAGTAAGCGCCGTTGGCGTAGCGGCCGTCATTCGTGATGAGGCCATCGCGCGTCGTGTTGACCTGGTTCTGCTGAACGCCGGCGAAATTCAGGGTGTTGGCGACAAACACCCCTTGAACGGTAACTACGCCGGGAGTGAGAGCCAGCATATCCAGCACGTTGCGGCTGGCGAGGGGCTGATTGAGCACGTCTTTTTCACTCAGAGTGCCGCCCACCGAAGCGGTGGTGGTGGCGATGGTGGTATCGGCTTCAGCCTGAACTTCAACCGTTTGGGCGCCGCCGGCGACCTGCAGAGTAAAGTTCAAGCGGACCTGCTGATTTTCGCCAAGCTGCACGTTGTTATAAGTTTGCGTCAGAAATCCGGAGGCCTCGGCGGAAAGGGTATAAGCGCCGGGGGAGAGAGTGAGAAACTGATAAGCGCCGGCTTGATTCGTCGATCCCTTGTTAACAATGCCGGTATTTACGTTTTTGGCGGTAACTGTGACATTGGGAATTGCTGCTCCGGACGGGTCGAATACAGTTCCGCCTACTTGGGCGGTCACCTGGGCCCTTACGGGACGCTCAAGACCTGAGAGCAGAGCAAACGCTGCTGCTAGAACGATGAATTTTCGCATAGTACTCCTCACACCTTCCCGCGGTTACTCGTGGGCCGCAAGACTGTTACATGGGATGAGCTAACCGCAAATCCCCCTAACCAAATGTGACGCCCCCAAAAATGCGTGCAATTTCTGGCTGGTTATGGAGTATATCGGGGTCCGAAACCGCTTGTCAATATAGTGTAAGGGGTATTTGGGGACGGTACCGGAACCAATTTGCATGCGTTACCTGCGCGACCCCGCGGCAGTCAGAGAGCGCGTATGATGCAATGTTGGGCAAGAGAGATAACTTTTCGCCTTTTGCTCACGCCTACATAGGAGTCAAAAATATGAAATTTGTGAAACGCCCCGTTGTGGCCGCTGCGGCCGTGGTGTGTTCGGCGCTGGTTGCCGCCGCGCAGCCCGGAGCGGTGCCGGCGGGGGCCGGAAATCCGTACCAACGGGCGCGGCTACTCCCCGCGCGGATTATGGAATTTAAGGCGGAACCGGTATCCATACAACCCGGCCAATCCGTGACGCTGACATGGTCCGCGGAGAATCCTACCGCGATGAGTATCGATCCGGACCTGGGCCGCGTCACGCCGAACGGCATCCGCCAATTGACACCGGCGCGGACGACCACGTACACCTTAACCGTGCACGGGCCGAACGACCAGGTGCTGACCCGATCCGTGACGGTGAACGTGGCGGGGACGACGGCGGCGGCTGCATCTGCTTCTTCGGAATCGACGCAAAAAGAACCGCCGCGTGCGGCTAATGGAAAACCGGATCTTTCCGGCGTCTACGATATCAGCTTCGGCGGACCGGGGGCTGGGCGCGGCGGACGCGGAGCTGCGCCGGAAGGCCCCGTGCTCAAGCCCGGCGCGGAGAAGTTCAAAGTGGTGCGGCCGGCCGAGGACACCGGACAGTATTCCGATTGCATGCCGCTCGCCGGACCGCAAGCTTTCGCTGTGCCTTATCAATTTGAGCTTGTCGAGAGCGCACACTCCTTGGCAATTCTGAATGGCTACCCAGGCACCTTCCGCATCATTCCCACCGACGGCGGCCCTCATCCGCCGGACCCGGACCCCACCTGGATGGGAGATTCCATCGGTCATTGGGAAGGAGACACGCTGGTGGTCGATTCGGTGGGCTTCAACGAGAAAACCGAAATCCTTGGTTACCACCACACCGATAAACTGCACATCATCGAACGCTTCAGCAGGCCCGATTACAATACGCTGCGGTACGAAGCCACCATGGAAGACCCCAACGTTTTTGCGAAGCCCTGGACGGTAACGCGCTCTTTCAAGCTGCGGCCCGATCTGGCGAAGGTGGATGAGTTCGTCTGCGAGCACAATCCCGATTACACTAAGTATTTTGAGAAGAAATAACCAGAAAAAGAGGTAAATGGAGGTCCCAAGCATGAATTTGCGTCCGATAGTGCTGGCGATCGCGCTGAGCAGCCTGCCCCTGGCAATTCCTTCGTTCGCGCACCATTCGACGGCGATGTACAACATGGCCAGCCCGGTGACGGTGACGGGCGTGGTGAAGCGCTTCGAATGGCAAAATCCGCACGCATATATCTATCTGGAAGTGACTGAACAAAACGGCAAGAAGGTGGAGTGGCAGATCGAAATGATGAGCCTGAACCACCTGAAATCCTATGGCTGGGTGCACGACACGGTGAAGCCGGGAGACGTGATTACTTGCACCGGCGGCGCAGCGAAAAGCGGCGATCCCGCAATGCTGAGCTCGCTCATCAAGCTGCCCGATGGGCGCATGATCAAGTCGTAAGGAAGGAACTACAGGAAACCCGTTGGTATCGATCCTCGGCCTTTGCGAGTGGCTGCAAAATCTGCCCTGGGCAAGCGGCATCAAACATTCCGCCTGGCAGTTCCCCGTTATCGAGAGCGTTCACTCCCTGGGGATCAGCGCTATGATCTGGCCCGCCGCGCTCCTCGATCTACGCCTGCTTGGCGTAGTGATGCGGCAGCGCAGCGTCTCTCAAGTGGCGTCGCAATTTCTGCCGTGGGTGTGGGCGGGGTTTTCAGTGATGGTTCTGAGCGGAGCGATGCTGTTCTCTTCCGAAGCGGTGAAGTGCTACAACAGTCCCTTTTTTCGCGTGAAGCTTGTGTTGATCGTGCTAGCCGGCTTGAACGCGCTAGTGTTTCATAAAACAGTGTTTCGCGGAGTCAGTTCGTGGGATAAAGACGTACCTACTCCCTGGCGCGCCAAGCTGGCAGGGGCATGCTCGCTGCTGGTTTGGGTGGGAGTGGTTGCCATGGGGCGCGCGCTCGCTTACGCGTGAGTCATTATGCTCAGTGAATCATTCCGGCCTTATTTCGAATGGGCGGGCAACACCTGGCTCGGAGCGACGGTGCGTGATACTATCTGGGCCTTCCCCCTCATCGAGACTTTTCACCTGCTGGCCTTGGCCATCTTACTGGGGACTGTGCTGATCGTGAACCTGCGCGTATTCGGCATAGGCAAACGCTTTCT
>DATBID010000275.1:0-5543 GCA_036557125.1 Bryobacteraceae bacterium
CTTGGAGTCCATGTCTGTCGATTGTAATCCAGGTGCGCTGTCGTAGGATGGAAGCGATGCAGTACATCCTGGTGGGAACGGCGGGACACATCGACCACGGAAAGACCTCGCTGGTGCGAGCTTTGACCGGCATTGATACCGACCGCCTGGAGGAGGAAAAACGCCGGGGCATCACCATCGACCTTGGTTTCGCGCATCTGCAATTGACGCCCGATTTGCAATTGGGTTTCGTGGATGTGCCGGGGCACGAGCGGTTCATTAAAAACATGCTGGCGGGAATCGGCGGGATCGATCTGGTGCTGTTCGTGGTGGCGGCTGACGAATCGATTAAACCCCAAACCCGCGAGCATTTCGATATCTGCCGGCTGCTGGGAATCCCCAGGGGAGTAATCGCCCTGACCAAAGCTGATCTGGTGGATCGCGAGATTGTGGATTTGGTGCGCCTCGAAGTAGAAGAGTTGGCGGCCGGCTCGTTTCTCGAGGGCGCGGCGATCGTTCCGGTCAGCTCGACTACGGGCGAGGGGTTGGCGGAATTGCGGGAAGCGCTTGAAAGCGCGGCGAAGGCATCAAAGCCGATAAGGAACAGCGCCGGTCATTTCCGGCTTTCAATTGACCGCGTATTTTCCGTGAAAGGCTTCGGCACGGTGGTGACCGGAACTCTATTTTCGGGAAGGGTAGCGAAGGAGCAGGAAGTGGAAGTGTACCCCTCCGGACGGCGGCTGCGCGTGCGTGGAGTTCAGGTGCATGGCGCCGCCGCTGAGCGGGCAGTGGCCGGGCAGCGAACGGCACTGAATCTGGCCGATATCGACCCGGCGATGCTGCGGCGCGGCGACGTGCTGTCGGAGCCGGGACGGTTCCGGGCGGCCACACGCTTCGATTGCAGCCTCGACCTGCTCCCTTCCGCGAAGGCTCTGAAGAACCGGGCGCCGGTGCATTTCCATTCGGGTACGGGCGAGATTGAAGCGGAGATCCGGCTGTTCGGTACGGCGGTCCTGAAGCCGGGGGCGAGCGCGTATGTGCGTGTGATCCTGCGCGAACCAGCGCTGCTGCTGCCGGGGGACCGCTTCATTATCCGGATGTTTTCGCCAGTGGTGACCATCGGCGGAGGGGTGGTGTTGGACATCGGCGAGCACCGCTACCGGCAAGGGGAGGACGCAGCGGAGCGGCTGCGAGTGCTGGAGAACAACGATGCCACGGCGCGCATTGGCTTGCTGGTGAAGGAGGCGCGTTTCGGCATGGGGATCGCGGATTTGATTGCGCGCACGGGGCTTCCGCAGCGCGAGATCGAAGCCGCGGCGGCGAAGACATTGACCGTCATCGCGCAGCCCGCGCCGTGGTATGTGGACCGCTCTTGGTTCGCAGCACTACAGAAGGAAATCTTTAAAGCGGTAGCCGAGTTTCATCGCCGGAATCCGCTGTTGCCTGGAATTCCACGGCAGGACTTGCGGGCGCGGGTATTTCCGGAGCGCCGCGGAACGGCTGCCGCACCTCCATTCCTGCTCGATGCCGCGCTGAATGGCGTGCGCGAACTGGTATCGGAAGGAGAGATCGTGCGTGCGCGCTCGCATAAGCTTGTGCTCAAAGAAGACGAAGAGCAGGCGCGCGCGGCGATCGAACGGGCTTTTGAGAGAGCGGGCCTCGCCACGCCCGCTGTCGCAGAGGTGTTGGCGCAATCCGGCGTGGAAGCTTCCCGCGCGCGTTCTCTGCTGCAGATCCTACTACGCGAGCGCCGGCTGGTGCGCGTCAGCGAGGAACTGGTCTTTCATCATTCCGCACTCGAGGGCCTGCGCCAACTCCTGGCTGCGCGCAGATCCACACGATTTACCGTGGCTGCGTTTAAGGACTGGACAGGCATTTCGCGCAAGTACGCTATTCCGTTGCTTGAATATCTCGACCGGGAGCGGATAACCCGCCGGGATGGCGAGGAGCGGCTGGTGTTGTGAATGTCAAAGAACTTTGCCGCCGGCCGGAGGTTCCGGCGAACCATGAGACCGGAGAGGCGAAACGTCAGCTTCAGTGTAGCGTGAGCATTTGCGGCTCGATCGCAGGGACGCTGTTAAAGGCTTGGCGGGATTCGGAAAATTCCGCGAGGCGGGCCGTGATCGGGAGGACGATTAAGAGGCAACTTCGACGTAGTCGACGGTCGAACTAGGTTCCGGGATCGCCTCGCCGGCGAGGCGCATTCCTTCGAAGTGGAACTCGAGAGCTTCCTGCAGGCTCTGACGCGCCTCTTCGGGACTGTCGCCGACAGCGGCGCAGCCTGGGACATCCGGGGAGTATGCGGAGAAACCGGTGCTGGTGCTTTCGACGATGACTGCGTATCGTTTGGGGCTCATGCCGCCCCGGCACCAGCACTCGCCTGGACGTGATCGCGTAACTTGGGACCGAAGACAGTTCTGAATTTGAGAAGCTTCTCGATTGCCCAATCGCGAATCCGCTTCAGTTCCTCGGTGCTGGCATCAATTGAGCCTGGGCGGTAAATGGCTATCCGGCTCGCCCTGCGTTCGTCGAGCCTCTCCCATGACAACACCTCACCGAACGCTTCTTCAAACTCTTTTCTCTGACCATAGAGGCGATCGAAGAATGCCTTGTTGATTTCCGAGTCTTCGAAGTCAATGTAGAGTTCCGCTCGTACGCGGCCGCCCTGCGCGAAACTCGTGCCGTAGTCCGCACCGGGAACTCCTGATCGGAACGTGTACCAGTTTTGGGGCTGTCCGACTCGGGCGTTTGTAAAGCGGTGCTTCTCGCGTAATTCGTCAAGCAGAAGTTGGAAATAGGCTCTATATGCTTCATAACGTCCACCGGTTTCGGCGGACTGCCGGACGCCGCGCTGCCATTCGTTCGGAAAAACGACGGGCTTGAAGTTGACGGCGGGAGGGGAACTGTTTGTTCGGAGGACCTCGACCGCTACGCCGAAGAAACCGATTTCGTTATCGGTGTGGCGGTTCAGCCACTCCAGCGTTTGGCGATGTTCATCGCGGATTTTTCCGCTACCCATATGATCGCCTCGGCATCGAGGCCAGCAGCGTACGTAAGGATCTTCCCTAGGTGGTCATGATTGGTCGGGCCAAACTGGTTTTCGATAATTACAATGCGCTTCGTTCCAAGATCACGAGCGAGGAGGTCACAAGAAAATTCCCCAACCGCTGCTTCGCGGCCCGTCAACTCCAGGTCCATGCTGAGAGCCTCGCCAAGCCTGACAAGGTTCTGGGCCAGCCAGGGCGTGAAATCTCTCGCTTCGTCCGCCCATACCGCTCTGGGATTTAGATATTTCAATTCGCCAAGGGTGATCACTTGGGCATTCTCCATCGTACGAGCTTAACTCCAATCGTCCCGGGTACTATGCCGTGCAGCAGCGGGGGGCATCACCGAGACTCGAACTCCTCCGTTTTGACTTTTTTCTGCTGGACGGGCGTTTGCCTGACAATAATGGCCCAATGCCTTCCAGCCCTTATTATTGCAGCGACTTCTGCGCCTTTGCGTGGTTCGGAGGGAATACCGCCTCGTCAAATAGCATAAGGTAAAGGACTCTGTTTGCTTTCGTGATGCCCGCCAGTATCCCAGTCTGTTCACCTGGGCAATGACCAACGACAGAGGACAGATCCAGGTAGCCCGGAATTGGCGCGCTAAACTCGCACGACGGGTAGGTGGCACCCAGGTCGTCGGGTTTGAATACGTTACCCTTGTCTGGATAGAGTACTGTAAGGTATAGCTTGTCCATTAGAAAAGCCAGGAACACTGCTCTGAAGGACTCCAGACCGTAGAACTTGAGAATCCTGACTGCATCATGTTTGTGCTCCGGCTCAACGAGCCGACTTAATACTGGATCACTTCGACCCAAGTCCGTCAGCTCGTCTTTTGTTGGCTTGCCTAATGTCGCGGCTGCTTGTGCCGGAGTCGCCTCCCTCAAAGTCAGGTTGTGCGAGCTATTAGCCGATGCAGCGAAACAGAGCACAGGCTCGACGAAGAGAAACAGTACTATGGTCTGGCATTGACGGATCATATCGGCGTCCAGTGTCTCCAGTGCTTCCAGCCACGGATGTTTCTCATCCAAATCGCCAAAGTCGCGCCTGTCCACGCGCGCGCTTAATTAGCTCCAACGATAGGCAGTAGATAGCACTCCTATGGTGGAGGCACTGCCGAATCCAAACGAAAACCTCCCGATTTGGATCACAAGCAGTGTTAGTTAGGTCCTGGGCGAGCGAGGTTTGAACCTGTTTGATCGGCTGCGTGGTCCATGTCACGGTCACCGCGCCGCGGGGAGTAGAGTGCGGAGGGCGTCGAGGCGGCCGCCGGCGCCGGTTAGGAGGTCTTGGGGGAAGCGGCGGTAGGTGAGGATTTCGCGGTAGATTTGGGGGGCGGCCATGGAGTTGAGGCCGAGGCCGGCGAGGTATTGGAGGCGGAGGTTGAGGTCGTTGTTGATCTGCGCGCCAATCAGGTAGGCGGCGAGATCAGACGAGCGGCCGGCGTAGGTGGCGAGGAACTCTACGGCGGAGTGGAAGCCGACTTCATTGAGTGAGGCTTGGACGGCGGCGTAATCAGGACGGTCGAGGCGCTGCTGCATGGCGTCCACGCTGATTGGGTTCGTTTCGGTCTGGCCGAGCAGAACCAGATCGTAGCCATCGCCTTTCTGGTAGTTGCTCCAGATGGTGCCGTTGGGGAAGACGTCGAAGAAAGTCGCCAGCTCAGTTTTGACGGTTTCGGCATCGCTGTCGTAGATGGGGAGCCATTGGGCGACGACGCCGCCGGGACGGAGATGGGCCTTCACCAGTTCGTAGTATTCCTTTGAGTACAGCGTGGAAGTGCCTTTGACCCAGGGATGGATGGGGTCCGTAGTGATGACATCGAACTGGGCAGGGGTGGTGTAGATGTAGTGGCGGGCGTCGTCGTAGACGATTCGGGTGCGGCGGTCGTGGAGGACGTTGTAGTTCTGCTTGCCGAAGAATTTGGTGGAGGCCGGCGGGATCAGGGGTTCGAGTTCGCAGATGGTGATCGACTCGACATCAGGATAGGGAACAAACGAACCCGCGGTGATGCCGGCTCCGAAGCCGACCACGAGGACTGATTTGGGATTGGGATGGATGAGAGCGGGGATGTGGCCCATCATGCGTTCGAGGCGCATATCGAGCGGGGCCGTGGAGGCTTCGGCTTTGCCGCTGACGTAAAAGTGGCGCTGCCCGGCGCGTTCGGCGATGAGGATGGAACTGTTGATGCCTTCACCACGGTAGAGGATGGTGGTGGGGTAGTTCTGGTCGTAGAGTTGAGCGCCGCGGAGTATTGGCGCCATGCGGCGTCCGTAGGCGATGACTTGCCAGGGGACGTCGGAAACGGTCGTGATGAGGGCAAACGGAACGAACAAAGCCAATCCGGTGGTTGCAAGGCGGGCGCGGCCAGGGAGAGTGACGGCGACCGTTAGAGCGGCGAGGGCTGCCAGGGCAATGAGGACTTGTTCGCAGTGGGCGGTGCCGATAGCTGGGATGAGAATAAGGCTGAAAGCGAGCGCGCCGATGATGGACCCGGCTGTGTTAGCAGCGTAGACGCGA
>DATBID010000276.1:0-2430 GCA_036557125.1 Bryobacteraceae bacterium
TGGCTCCACGCGCTGCTCTTCCTGATCACCCTGCTCACCACTACCATTGTGGGAGCGGCGCTCGAATACGATTTCGACCGCAACGTCCCGTTTTTTGTGGAGCATACTCTGGATGCCTATTCCCGCGTGTGGCATCATCCCCTGGAATTGTTGCAGGGCCTGCCATTTTCTTTAACTCTGGCGACCATCCTGCTCGCGCACGAATTCGGCCATTACCTGGCCGCGGTTTACTACCGCGTCGATGCCAGTCTCCCCTATTTCCTTCCAGCTCCCACCATCACCGGAACCTTCGGTGCATTCATCCGCATTCGCTCAGCAATCTACTCCAAGCGAGTGCTGTTCGATATCGGCGTTGCGGGTCCGCTCGCTGGGTTTCTGTTCCTCCTGCCCGCGCTAGCGATCGGGCTGGCATTCTCGAAAGTGGTCCCCGGCATCGCCCACCAGGGCGACGTCCACTTCGGCATCCCTCTGATCGAATGGCTGCTCCAGAAAGCTATCTTCCCGGGAGCCGGGACTGCGGATATTTACCTGCACCCGGTCGCCCGCGCGGCCTGGATCGGCGTCTTTGCCACTGCCCTGAACCTGCTTCCGATCGGGCAGCTTGATGGCGGCCATATCCTTTACGCGCTGGCGGAGCGCCGGCACGCCGCCATTTCTCTCGGAATGGTGGCAGCCCTGGTGCCGTTGACCGTGTTCTGGTGGCCGTGGCTGTTCTGGGCCGCCGTGCTCTTCTTCATGGGCAGACGCCATCCCGTGGTTTACGACACCACCGATCCGGGTCCTGGCCGCCGCCGGCTCGGCTGGTTGGCGCTGGTGGTTTTCGCGCTCTGCTTCACATTCGCTCCCATCGCAACATAAAGATCAGCGCGACATGAAGATTACCGCCACGATCATTACGCTCGATGAGGAACGCAATATCCAGCGCGCCATCGAAAGCTTGCGCTGCTCCGATGAAATCCTGATCGTGGATAGCGGTTCTGTCGATCGCACTGTCGAGCTTGCACAGAATCTGGGCGCGCGCGTGATCGAAGCCGGTTGGCCCGGCTACGCTGCTCAAAAAAATTGGGCCGCCGAGCAGGCCACTCACGATTGGATTCTGTCGCTCGATGCCGATGAAGCGCTGAGCGAGGCGCTCGAAGCCGAAATTTGGAATCTAAAAAAGAAAGGCGCGCATGCCGACGCCTACACCATGCCGCGGCTCGCCAAGTACCTGGGACGGTGGATCTTCCACTCCGGCTGGTATCCGGACCGCAAAATCCGCCTCTACAACCGCCGCAAGGCCCGCTGGGTCGGAAGCTTCGTGCACGAGAGCGTTCAGGTTGATGGCAAAATCGGCCACCTGGATGCCAATATCCTGCACTTCACCTGCGAATCTCTTTCCGAGCACATGAAAACCCTGGAGCGCTACACCACGCTCGCCGCCCAGGAGTTAGCAGCAAGCAAGGCTCCCATCGCCTGGTGGCAAATGCTCTTCGACCCGCCCTGGACCTTCATCCGCACCTACTTTCTCAAGCTGGGTTTTCTCGACGGGCTTGAGGGCCTGATCATCGCTTACATGGCTTCCTTCTACACGTTCTTGAAATATGCCAAAGCGAGAAACATGAGCTGATGCGCGTTCTGCATCTTGATTCCGGCCGCGAGATGCGCGGAGGACAGTGGCAGGTGCTCCGGTTGTTGGAGGGTCTTGCCGAAGCCGGAGTCGAATCGGTTTTGCTGGCGCGCCGTGAATCACCCTTATTTCGGCTCGCGGCCGAAAAGGGGGTGCGAGTGGAAGATTGGGGCCTGAGGCCGGCGCGCCGGCTAGCCCCGCAATTCGATTTGATTCATGCGCATGATGGCCACGGCCATACGGCAGCGGCGCTCGCCACGCTTACCGCGCACACGCCCGTAGTAGTTGCGCGGCGAGTAGACTTCGCCATTGGCTCCCGCTGGAAATATGGGCGTCCGGCATGCTACATCGCCGTATCGGAGCACGTGAAATCGGTGCTGATGAACGGGGGGGTTCCACGAGATCGCATTTTCGTGATTTACGATGGCGTTCCACTTCTGGAACCCTCACGGGGAAGCGATATTCTGGCTCCGGCGAATACAGGCGATCCGCACAAGGGCGCGAAGCTCGCACTGGAAGCTGCACAGCACGAGGGCGTGCGGCTGCGTTTCAGCCAAAATCTCGAGCGCGATCTGCGTGATGCAGGGATCTTCCTTTACGTGACGTATGCGGAAGGGCTGGGATCGGGCGCACTGCTGGCAATGTCGGCCGGGGTGCCGGTGATTGCCAGCAACGTCGGCGGCATCCCGGAAGTCATCCGCCACCGGATCAACGGTCTGTTGGTGACCAACACGGCGCCCGCTATTGCCGAAGCCATCGGCAAACTTCGCGCCAATCCGGATTACGCGCGCGAACTCGGCCAGGCTGCCCGCGAGTCGGTC
>DATBID010000277.1:0-10196 GCA_036557125.1 Bryobacteraceae bacterium
TGGCTTCGTTCCAGCACGCCGTCATCCGCGAGCTTTTGACGCGAGCGGCGGATTCGGCGGAACGTTTCGGCGCGCGTTCCCTGATTGTGTCCGGCGGTGTGGCCTGCAACTCCGGATTGCGCGCTGCCGCCGCATCAGCGGCTTTGCCATGTCCCGTATTTTTTCCGTCTCGCGCGCTGTCCACTGATAACGCCGCCATGATCGCGGCCGCGGCGTTTCCGAAATACGAGCAAGCCGAATTCGCAGGATTCGATATCAAAGCCCAGGCGAGTCTCGCGCTGGCGTAGGTAGCCAGATGCAAGTTCATCTCGCCCTGTTCGGGCCGGCGCACCTGGCAATCATCGCGGCGATTCCCGCGCTTGCCGGCCTGCTCGCATATTTCGGGCGAAGAGACCGGTCCGCTGCCCGGCGAATCCGCATCGGCCTCGGAACATTCCTGCTGCTGAATGAGATCGCCTGGTACGTTTACGCGCGCGAGACGGGCCTCTTGCAATTTCCCGCCGAGCTGCCGCTGCAGCTTTGCGATTTCAGCGCCTGGTTCACGATCGCCGCGGCCCTGACGCTCAATCAGTGGTGCTTCGAGTTCGCTTACTTTGGCGCGATCGCTGGAGGTGGAATGGCTATCCTCACGCCGGATCTTTGGGCGCCCTTTTCTTCGTATGCCACCATCTCGTTCTTTCTGGTGCATGGGCTTTCGATCGTAACGGTGCTAACCATGGTTTGGCAGAAAGACGCGCGATTGCGACCTGGCGCGCTATGGAGGATATTCGCCGTGCTGCAAGTCATTGCGGCCGGTGTTGGCGTGTTCGACTGGATCTTCGGAACCAATTACATCTATCTGCGGGCCAAGCCGCGGGAGGTTTCCCTACTGAATTATCTCGGCCCGTGGCCGGTGTACATCTTGGCCGCAGATGCCGTGGCCTTGGGCCTGTTTTGGCTTCTGGCGCTTCCGTTCCGGAAAAGCTACCGGCTGCCGGCGCCGGGATAGAAATGGAGGTTTACCGTATAGCCGGGCAGGTCCACCTTTACCTGGTAGCGGACGTCGATGTGGAGACCTCCGGAGGAGCGGGCAATTTTCACGTCATCGGCATGGATCGGTAGATCGAGTTGATGGGCGCGATCAACCACCCAAGTGCGCAG
Source organism: Bryobacteraceae bacterium (assembly GCA_036557125.1). Taxonomy (GTDB): domain Bacteria; phylum Acidobacteriota; class Terriglobia; order Bryobacterales; family Bryobacteraceae; genus PSRJ01. The sequence continues at coordinate 1,141 of DATBID010000277.1, forward strand.
GATGTCATCGGAGTTGGTCTCACTGCGGGGGCGGGCGGTTACGTCGGCTACGTAGTTCTGAAGTTCCAGATTATGGACATAGATGGGACTGAACAGGGCGACAACCAAAGCCAGGGCCGCGAGCACGATGGCCGCGATGACGATGCGCCAGAGAGCGACCCGGTTCACCGGTCCCCTCGGCGGCCCGGCCCGGAATCCTTACTGGCGGCGCACAGGTCCTCCCAGAGGTCATCGGTCCGGTCCCATGTGGGCGTTTCCAGGCCGGAGATCTGGAGTTCCTCCTCGCGTAGCGTTCCGTGTCCGTACGGACAGATGTACTCGATGCGCGGACGCCCGAATTGCAGCATGCGGCTCCAGGAGCCGGTTGCCACCGGCATGCGGAGGCGGCGCAGACATACCCGGCAGCGATGGCGCTGGTCCCAGACAATTAGATACACCACGCCCACGCAAACCAGGAACCAGGCCATCAGCAGGAGATTGCAAACCAGCGCCTGCTGACTCATTTCCAGGGCCCAGACATCGGGAGCATCCTTCGGCTTGGGCGGGAACAGACCAGCAAGCAAAGCCAGCAAGCCATACAGCGGCGCGGCGGCCACGGCGAGTTTGGCGGCGAAAAACGCCCAGTAGCGCATACCGATTAGACGAAGCCTTCCGCTAATAGTTTCCAAACTCTCACAAGGAGATGCAAGAGCGCCAGGGAGGGTGGGGCGTTCCACGTTAGACTGAATTCGTGGCGGATCCTCTTTCGTACCTGGGCGCCCAGATTGCGGAGTGGCGTAAGGAGGGCACCTACCAGCGGCTGCGCGTGCTCGAATCGGAAAGCGCAGCAATCTCGCGGTTCGATGGCAAGCAAGTCATCAATCTGGCTTCGAATAATTATTTGGGGCTGACTACCCATCCCAAACTCCGCGAGGCGGCGCTGGCCGCTGTGCGGGATTATGGCGTGGGTTCCGGGGCCGTGCGCACGATTTCCGGAACCATGACGCTCCACATGCAACTCGAGCAGCGGATTGCGGCGTTCAAGAATGTGGAAGCGTGCGTAACGTTTCAATCGGGATTCGCGGCCAATGCCGGGACAGTGGCTGCGATCCTGGGGCCGGAAGACCACATCGTTTCCGACGAGCTGAATCATGCCAGCATCATCGATGGCTGCCGGCTTTCGCGCGCCAAAATCCACGTGTTTCCCCACAAGGACACAGCGGCAGCAGAAAAGATTCTCACGGAACTGGATGCCGTGCCGGGACGCAAGCTGCTGATCAGCGATGGCGTGTTTTCGATGGATGGCGATATCGCCCCGCTCGCCGGGCTGGTGGAAGCGGCCGAAAAGCACGGCGCGATCATGATGGTGGATGACGCGCATGCTTCCGGCGTGCTGGGGCGCAATGGACGCGGCACGATCGATCATTTCGGCTTGCACGGGCGCGTGCATATTCAGGTAGGCACGCTTTCAAAAGCCATAGGCGTATTGGGCGGATATGTGTGCGGCAGCCGCGCGCTGATCGAATACCTTTATCAACGCGCGCGGCCGTTCCTGTTTTCCACTTCGCATCCGCCCGCGGTGGCGGCGGCGTGCATGGCCGCCTTTGACGTGCTCGAACAGGAGCCGGAGCGGATGGAGACGCTCTGGACGAATACGAATTATTTCAAGAAGGGGCTGGCGGACGCTGGGTTCGGCACGGGAACGAGCGAGACGCCGATCACGCCCGTGATGTGCGGCGAGGCGTCTCGGGCGCACGAGCTTTCCCGCGCGCTGTTTGACGAAGGCGTCCTGGCCACAGGCATCGGTTTTCCCACAGTTCCGAAAGGTAAGGCGCGCGTGCGAACGATTGTGACGGCGAGCCACACACGAGAGGAGCTGGACCAGGCGCTGGAGATTTTTCGCAAGGTGGGCAAGAAGCTGGGGCTGATCTGAAGTGCGTCAACTTCCATCGGGGAAGCCGCCGCGGTGCAGCACCATCGGGAAGTGCGGGAGGGTTTCGGGCTGGCGGACCTGAGCGCGCCATCCGTCCGGATAAGGAACCAGACCCTGGAAGAGCGGTGATTTCTCACGGCTGGAATCGCCCGCCAACGTTTCGAGGGCTTGGCGGAGGCTGCGGATGGCGTCGGCGCCGAATCGCGTTTCCCACGCGCCTTCGATGCGCTGAAGCAGTTGACGGCAGGAATCAAGCGACTGCCGGCCTTTCGGGGTGAGGCGAGCGAGCTTCGAGCGGCCGCCAGATGGATCGGTCCCGACTACCGCGGCGCCGGTTTTTTCGAGAAAACCCAATGCCACGCTGATGGCCTCTTTCGAAACACCAGTGACGCCGGGAAGATCGGAAACGCGAACCCCTTTTTCATCGAGTACGCGGAGGATGTTGGCATATATCGCGAGCGACAAATCCGACTCCCGCTCGAACGCGAGCGCAAACGCCAACAGCACGCGAGAAAGTAGCACTGGCAGAGCCGGCGTGCCGCTGCTGTTCCGCCGCTCTTTGTTTAGCCGGACACGCCCTTTGTAGAACAGGCCATATCCCAGGATCGGCAGGCAATTGGGCAGATCAAAAGGGATCCGCTCCACCACGCTGCGCAGCGATTCGCGCAGGCTGCCGATCGTCGCCTTGCCAAAGCGGGTCTGCCAGCATTTTTCGATCGTGGCGGGCAGCGGTTGCCAGACTTCTTGCGCGTGCCTGCCTTCCGCGGTGGCTCTGATCAGGGATGCCGATTTGGGGCGCTTGGGCCGAGTGTCCGCGGGATCGGGCGCCACGGTGACATAGCCCCACCGCACCATCCCGTTCAGGTTGGTTTCGGTAAGCGCGAGTTCCTCAAGCTCGGCGACCCGGATCCCTTCGGGACTAACGAATCGCATAAGGTTCCACCACATGACGATCGACACTAGCCAGGGGTCCTGGCGCGAGCCGCCGAAGTGGGTTGTGCGGTGCGGCATCTGGTGCTCAAATTCGTTATCGCATTCGATGGTGAAGGCAACGAGAGCTTGCGAGAGCAACGCCGATAGGGATAGGCCCGAGGTCATTAACGGCCGGCCGCATCCGGGCGGCGCGGACAATCGACAACGATCAGGCGGCCATCCGTGAGCGCTTTGACCGAGTGGCGCGCATTTGCGGGAACGATCGCCACCACGCCGGGCCGGGCGATATGAACTGCACAATCGATGGTCAGTTCCAGTTCGCCCTCGATCACTTCGTAGACTTCTTCCTGTGGGTGGAAGTGCTCGTGGATCGAGGCGCCGCGCGCGAACTCGTAATGGGCAAACGTCATGCTGGGCGAATGGAAATAGCGCCCGCGCCAGCCAGGTAAGCGCTCGATCACGTCAAGCGTGCTGGTGTCGACTGTCGGCATAATGAGGAGCTCATGGGGAATCCTAGCATGGCGGGCGGAACAAATCGAGGTCAACCCGTTATAATCGCCTCAGAATGCTGCTGGAGCTGGTGGTGGAAAATTACGCAGTCATCGAGCGGGCGCGCGTTCGTTTCCACCGAGGCCTGAACCTGCTGACCGGGGAAACGGGGAGCGGCAAATCGATCGTCGTCGATGCGCTGGGACTGCTGCTCGGCGGACGTTCTTCGGCGGACACAGTACGGAGCGGGGCCGGTCGCGCGCGGGTCGCCGGGATATTTGAGGTGCGCGATCATCCGGCGGTCCGGCGTCTGCTCGAAACCGCGGCCATTGAGGTGGAGGATGGGGAACTGCTGATCGAACGCGAGGTCCTGGCAGAAGGCAAATCGCGCGCATACATCGGCAGCCGGCCGGTAGCGGCTTCGCTCTTGAAGGAGCTGGCGCCACTACTGGCCGATATTCACGGACAACACGATCAGCAGCTTTTGTTTTTGCACGAAGCACAGCGCGAGATGCTGGACACCTATGGCCGGGCCCACGAACTTGTAGCACGCGTGGCGGCGGCCTACAGTGAGTGGGACAGGGCAGGGCGGGAACTGGACGAGTTGGAGCGCTCCGAGCAGGAACGGCTGCGGCTGGCGGACTTGTGGGAGTTCCAGCGCAAGGATATCGAAGCGGCCGGGCTAGGCGGCGGTGAGGATGTGAGTCTCGAAAACGAGCGGCGCGTGCTACTGAACGTGCAGCGGTTGCAAGAGATGGCCAGCGCTGCCTACGCCGCGACATATGACATTCCCGATTCGGCGCTCACGCTGACGCGGACCGCGGCCAAGCGCGTGGATGAGGTGTGCCGGATCGACGCCACGATCGAACCGGTGAGGGAACATTTGCGGGCGGCGGCGCTAAGCCTGGAGGAGGCCGCCTATGCGCTGCGCGATTATTTGGGACGGCTTGAGGCGAATCCCACGCGGCTGGAGGAAATCGAAACGCGGCTGGCGGCAATCGACCGTTTGAAGCGGAAGTACGGGCAAACCTTGGATAACGTCCTGCTATTTCTCGAGGACGTTCGGGGGCGGCTGACGGCAGTGGAACACACCGGCGAGCGGATCGAGGAATTGCGGGCGCTCCGGGAGAAATGGGCGGCGGAATTCGAGCAGGCCGCGGGCGAGTTGAGCCGCGCGCGGGAAACAGCAGGGCGGAGGCTGGCAAAGCAGGTCGAAGCCGAATTAGCGCACCTGGCCATGGAGCGGACGGTTTTCCGCGTGGAGGTGGCGCCGGCGGAGTGGTCCGAATCCGGCGCGGACCGAGTCGATTTTCTGGTAGCGCCCAATCCCGGCGAGCCGCCGCGCGCGCTCGAAAAAGTGGCTTCAGGGGGCGAGCTTTCGCGCATCGCCCTGGCGCTCAAGACGTGTCTGGGGTCGATAGCGGGGCCTTCCGCGAGTTTGATTCGCACTCTGGTGTTTGATGAAGTGGATGCCGGAGTAGGCGGTGCGGCGGCCGAAGGCATTGGGAGGCGGTTGAAAAAACTGGCTGCGGCGAACCAGGTGCTTTGTGTGACGCACTTGCCGCAAATCGCTTCCTTTGCCGATCATCATTACCGCGTGGAGAAACGCGAAACCGGCGGACGGACGGTAGCGGAAATTGAGGAACTGGACCGGGCCGCGCGAACCCGCGAAATCGGCAGGATGCTCTCCGGCCAGAAACTGACGCCGGAGGCGCTCCGGCACGCCGAGCAGCTCATTCGCATGAGCCTTGTCGAAGCATGAAGGGCAAACTCGAAAAAGCCGCGTGGTGGATCCTGCCGCCAGCTTTCGCTTTGTGGGTTTACTGGAGCGGCATATTTGCGTGGTTCCAGCAGGATGATTTCGTCTGGCTGCATTTGCTGGCCACAGTGCACAACACGCGCGATCTACTCTCGGCGGTGTTCCGGCCGGCCCAACACGGCACTTGGCGGCCCCTGCCGGAGCGAGCTTACTTCATCACTCTGCAGTACCTCTTCGGCTACAATGCCCTGCCCTACCGCATTCTGTCGTTCGTCACGCAGTGCGCGAACTTCGCGCTCGTGGCGGTGATTACGCGCAGGCTTTCGGGCTCGCGGCTGGCGGGTTTGCTGGCGGCGGTGTTCTGGATTGCCTGCTGGCAATTAATCGTGGTGATGTCCTGGTCGAGCGAGTTCATTCTGCCGGCTGTCGGGTTTTGCATTCTGCTCGCGCTCCACCTGTTTTTGCGATTTACGGAAACGGGCGATCGGCGCTATTGGCGCTGGTGCTGGGCGGTGTTTCTGACGGGCTTCCTGATGATGGAAAGCAACATCGTGCTGCCTCTGCTGGCGGTAAGCTACGCCTTCCTGTATGCGCGGCCGTTCTTGCGCAAGTCGCTCACGCTTCTAATTCCCTCGGCCGTGTACGGCTTTGCCCACGTCATGGTCGCCAACCGGCACGGGATGGGCATATATGCGATGCACATCGATCTATCGGTGGTAAGCACACTAGGGAGCTACCTGGTGAAGGCGTTCGAAGTAGACGGGATCGAATCCTTTACCGCTCTTCCTGCGTGGTACGGCCCGGTGGCGGCGATAGTGTTCGGCGTGGCGCTCGGCGGGTTCGTGCTCTGGCGGGCGATCCGGCGCGATTGGCTTCCGTTGATGCTCGTAGCGTGGTTCGTATTTCTGCTGGCGCCGGTTCTGCCGCTGCCCGATCACGTAGTGGCGTACTACCTCACACTGCCCATGGTCGCTTTGAGCATGTTGGCGGCCGTGGCCGTGGCGCGGGCGTGGAATTTGCGCGCGTCGTTGCCGGTCGCCATTGGCGCGCGGGCGTTGGCGACTATTTTGGCGATCGGGTTCCTTATCGAGTCCGTTCCGGTGGCGCAGGGCGGAACCACCTGGTGGGCCGACAACAGCCACGGTGCGGAAAGGCTGGCGCGCTACGTGTTCCGGCTGCACGAACGCCGGCCGGAAGCGATCATCGTTCTGCGCAACGTCGATAGCCTGCTCTTCTGGACCGGGATGGCGCATTACCCCTTCTTGAACAAACAAGGCTCTTATGTCTACCTGGCGAGCGGCTCGGAATCGGGGATTGAAGCGCGCCCGGAGACGGGATTCCGCGTGGCGGATTTCGTATACCCGCAAGATAAGCTCCGCTGGGGCCTGATTCACAACCAGGTGATTCTTGTGGATGTGAGCCGCGCGGGGTTTTTCGATGTGACCGCGCAGTTCCGGGCGGGGGTGAGATGAGAGCAGTTCACTCGACCCAACCGCACGAATGCGGCGCACTTTCAATTTCGTCAGCGTGTTTCAGGCGGATTAATGGAGGCAGTACTGGGTTCCGAACTCGCATCGGGAACCCATTGTACGTCTGGCCCTGAAGTATTCTGCCCTTAGCTTTCTTGCGCACCCCGCCCCACTGCTTGAAGAAAAAGGCTGCATTAGCGGCTTCGCATTGTTCGCGAATAGAAAGAACCCACTCCTCGTTCATCGGCCGCGCACCCGGTCCACTTTCGCCACCCACAATCACCCAGGAGATTCCCGCGAGGGGGAGAGGTCCTAGATCTTCAAGCAGTGGCTCCACGGAGAGGAAGCGCACGGCTGCGGGCGTGGCTTGAAGATCGGCGATTCTAGGCAAACCGTGTTTGCGATCTTCCACTGAAACGCCCCACCATATGTGAGGACACGTAGCGGCTGCCCGGAGCGGGCCAGACAGCAATTCCCGCAGGCGACCGGAACGCTTCGTCAGCACCTGATAGGTGTGCCAGTTCGCGATGCGCATTGTCTCAGCAATACTCTCGATATATCCAAGGGGCACGCCCTCGTGGAACAGATCGCTCATTGAGTTGACGAATATCATGCTTGGCTTGCCCCAGCGCAAGGGCTCAGCAAGCTTCTTGTGAACGAGACGCAGGTCGAAGCCATTCTCGAATGGGTGTCCCTCCACTCCTCGGAAACGCTCGGCGAATCTTTCCGCGTAGCAATGCTTGCAACCGGGACTGATTTTTGTACAGCCGCGCACCGGATTCCAGGTTGCGTCCGTCCACTCGATTTTTGAAATCAGTGACATCGAAGTTCATTCCCAAAGGCTTGTTTGATCGGTGCTGTACTTAAGCACGTCGTCCCAGTACTTGAAGGCTGTCTCACTCCGGGAGAACAGGGCAATGTAATAAAGGGGCAGGTTTTTCTCAAGAGAGCGAACCAGCTTCATACGATCGAGCGGCTTTTTGAGGTAATCAAGGGATGCCATGCTCCTGCAGAACTCGTCTGCCAGGAATATTCTGAAGTCCTTTCTCCTGACACCGCCCTCCTTCCAGCGTTTCCGCCACTCGTTGTTTCCGAGCGCCTCATCAATCTTCCTGGAGTGGCCCTCAACATAGTGCTCATAATTGCGATTCGCATCCATACCGATAGCAAGGAGGACGACGAAGTCGGCAAAGACTGTAGAGAGCCTGCGCAGAGTCTCGAATTTGAGTCCGAAGTCGAACGGATCTACGAGACAAAGGCTCAGCACTTTATTCTTTGCCGAGGCTTTTGGGATCTCCTTATGAATCCTCTCGATTTCGGCATCGCAGTTTCCGGGGACGTACGCCACTTTGGCCCGAGGTGCGATACGCTGCACACGAGCCTTCAACGCGCTTAACAGATCTTTGTTCTCCTCGCAGAAGATGTATTTGTCGAAAGGGTGCGTAACAGTCAGCGCGATTACGGGAGATCCTTTCAGAAATCTGTTGGTCGCTTGAATGCGGCTGTGGCCGGCGCCAGCATACAAATCGACGCAGACGCGCTGGTCCCACTTGTCCTTCATGCCAGTCGAGAAGAGCTCACAATACAGAGCCAAGAGCCGATACTTCGTCTCTGCCCAGCCGCCTACGACGGGGGTGAGCAAGCCATCATCGTCCACTCTGAGACTTTCCGAACCGGACACGAGCTCATTGTATAAAACATTTGGGCTTCGAAATGTATGAGTAGCGCCACGCAAAAGACGGTCTGCTGTCAGAGGCCAACCATATCGGCCCGCAAAGCATCAGAGACTACGAAGAGCACGACTGTAGCGGGGAATGCACGGCAGCGATCCCGGCTACAGCCGTGTAGATGAACGCGATCAGCGGTTTTTCGCAGAGCTTAGGCTAAGTCGTAGCGATCCAGGTTCATCACCTTGCCCCACGCAGCCGCGAAGTCCTTGACAAACTTCTCCTTCGCGTCGTCACTTGCGTAGACTTCGGCGAATGCCCGGAGCTGGGAGTTCGCACCGAAGATCAGGTCGACCCGGGTGCCGGTCCACTTGATTTCACCCGTCGCGCGATCGCGCCCCTCAAACACGCCTTCGGATGTTGGTGAGGCCTGCCACTTCGTATTCATGTCGAGCAGGTTGACGAAGAAATCATTTGTCAGCGTCTCGGTCCGCTTCGTGAATACGCCGTGTTTGGACTGGCCGAAGTTCGCGTTCAGGACGCGCATGCCGCCGAGGAGAGCCGTCATTTCGGGGGCCGTCAGCTTCAGCAACTGCGCTTTATCCACCAGTAACTCCTCAGCCGGTGTTGGTTCTCCGTTCCGGATGTAGTTGCGGAATCCGTCTGCTTTCGGTTCCATCACGGCGAATGAGTGCACGTCCGTCTGCTCCTGCGAAGCATCCGTGCGTCCCGGCGAGAAGGGAATTTTCACTTCGTACCCGGCCTTCTTCGCGGCTTCTTCGATGGCTGCGTCGCCGCCCAGAACGATCAGGTCGGCGAGCGGTTCG
>DATBID010000278.1:0-2497 GCA_036557125.1 Bryobacteraceae bacterium
TTAATGGTTGAACAGGGCTGGAATCCAGATCCCAAGGCCACCTTCTGGTTCACCATGCTCAACACCCGGCCATTGGATGGGTCTACTACCACGACCGATCCGTTGTAGGCTCCCAAAGCGCTGACCGCGGCACGACGCACGTCGAGATCTTCGCCGTCGACGTTGTCACCATTGGTGGAGTCCGCATAGGTTGGCTCCGTCCAGGGACCTCCCCGGATCAAGCCGAGCGGCGTCAGGCTGGGTCCGACGACAGCCCGCCGAACGGTCGCGTTCCGGCGCTTCTTTTTGGTAACCGTGGCGCTCGCAGATCCACAAAAGAGAAAAGCCACCAGAACCCATGTCAAGGTCCGAACAAGTGGGGAGAGGAGAGATGGTGTCATGTGCCTGCTATCCGCGCGGAAAAATGGGCGCCTGAGGAAGTATGCCAGAGCTCTAACTCCCGGTTCGGCCGGAGCCGCAGAACCTGCCTAATTTTACCATGCACACCCCAGTTCTGGTCCAAACCTTCATGTAACTTTGATCGGCCGAGATGTGGTTTTCGTACAGATCGGGACCTGCTACGGGTACGATGAAAGAGGGCTGATGGATCACCAATTAATTGAGTTGCAGGGGGAAATCGGGAGCTGTCAGCTCTGCCCCAGGCTTCGCGAACATTGCGCCCATATGGCAGCCGTCAAGCGCCGCGCCTATCGGGACTGGGAGTACTGGGGGAAGCCCGTTCCGGCCTTTGGAGATCCAAAAGCTCGCGTTATAATTCTCGGCTTGGCGCCAGCGGCGCACGGGGCCAACCGCACCGGGCGCATGTTCACGGGAGACCGCTCGGGGGACTGGCTATACCGCGCCCTCTACCAGACCGGCTTTGCCTCCCAGGCGTCCAGCGTCTCTCGCGACGATGGTCTGACGCTTCGTGATGTCTACATCACTGCCGCGGCCCGCTGCGCCCCACCGGACAACAAGCCGAGTTTGGAAGAGCTGCGGAACTGCCGTTCGTACCTAGAACGGGAGCTGGCTCTTTTGAAGAATCGCAAAGTCGTGGTCGCTCTCGGTAAGATCGCGTTTGATCAGTACCTTTCGATTCTTAAGGACCGCGGGGTGATTGCCAGCCGGGTAGCGTTTGCCTTCGGGCACAACCGCCTGTTTCGAATCGCAGCGGGCCACCCGCTGCTACTTAGCTCGTATCATCCGAGCCAGCAGAACACCTCTACGGGCAAGTTGACCGAGTCTATGTTGCGGCAGGTGTTTGAGGCGGCGAAGCGTGCCGCGGAAAAGTCTGCCTCACCAGTTCGAGCGCCTCGTCCCGGCTCCTGACGCGAGCTTCTAATTGGGCGTCTTCCACCGCGCGGAGAATTTCGCTGAAGATCGGCCCCGGGGTGTAACCTTCGGCGATGAGGTCATTGCCGTGGAGTAAGGGCTCCGGCTTGAGTTGCTCTTGCGAAAGTTCTTCGAGTTTGCGGCGCACGAGTTCATAATTGTCGAGCTGGCCGTGAGCGGCGAGGCAGTCGAGGCGGTGGAGTTCCAGATGTTCTTCAAATTTAGGAAGGCGCAAAAAGCGCTTCAGCGTGCTTTCCTTCATGCGCGGCGCGTCTTTGAAGCGCATGTGATGCGCGATGAGCGCCTCCACCTGCTCGCTGTCGCCGCGGGAGACGCGCAGGCGCTCCAAGATGCCGCGCGCGAGCGCGACGCCCGCCTCCACATGGCCGTCGAAACGGATGCGTTCCGCGATTCGGAACGTGGGAGGCTTGCCGACATCGTGCAGCAAGGCGCCGAGCGCCAATGTTGTGCTCGCCTGGCTTAGTTTCTCCAGCAGGAGCAGAGTGTGCACCCAGACATCGCCTTCGGGATGAAATTCGGGCGGTTGCGCCACGCCTTTCATTGCCGCTACCTCGGGCAATAGGTCTGCCAGCAGTCCGGTGGCGTCCAGGAGTTCGAAGCCGCGGCGTGCCCCGCCTTCGGTCAGAATGAGAATCAGCTCGTCGCGCACGCGTTCCGCCGAGACCGTGCGGATGAGGGAATGGTTGCGGCGAATCGCTGCGAAGGTGACCGGCTCGATCTCGAATTGCAGGCGTGCCGCGAAGCGGACAGCCCGCAACAGGCGAAGATGGTCTTCCCGGAAGCGGATCTCCGGGTCGCCGATGGCGCGCACCAGGCGGGCCTGCAAATCGGTTTGCCCTCCGACGAAATCGAGCACCGCGCCGGTTTCCGGATCCATCATCATGCCGTTGATGGTGAAGTCGCGGCGGGCGGCGTCCTCCCGCGGATCGGTTTCGAACCTGACACTGCTGGGCCGGCGCCCGTCGGCATAATCCCGGTCGCTGCGGAACGTCGCTACCTCCACGTGCGTATCGTTTTCTCTCACCAGGACGACGCCGAAGTGCGCTCCCACAGACCCGGAACCTGGGAATAGCCGCAGGATCTCTTCCGGCGGTGCGTCGGTGGCCACGTCGAAATCTTTGGCTTCGCGGCCGAGCAACCGGTCCCGGACGCAGCCGCCCACCAG
>DATBID010000279.1:0-4130 GCA_036557125.1 Bryobacteraceae bacterium
CCATTCAAGCTGAACAGTATCGGTCCCGTGATGATGTCACGGCCCGCATTGCCCCACTGGCCGGAGAGCGGCGCGGCAAATGCCGACGGATTCAGGAACAGCCCCGCCGGAGCGGCGTAGATCGGAGCGCCGGTTAAATCCGCGCGCACGGCGTTACTGATACCCGTTCCCGTAACCACCAGGCCGCCCACGGTAGGCGTCAGCGGCAATCCGCTGGCTACCTGTAGCGTGCTCATGAACGTCCAGTTCTTGAAGAGCGCGCCTTTCCAGCCGTTGACCAGCGCGCCGCCGCCGAGGCCCTGGCCGGTGCTCCATTGCGTCGTGAAATTGAGTTGGTGCGTGCGATTGAAGGGAGAAAGCGACCATTCGGCAGCCAGGTCCTGCCAGTTCTGGGCGAGAGGAGCGGCGGTTGCGCCGCGGCCTCCCAGGCTTTGCGCATCGTCCATTGCCTTCGAGAAGGTATAAACGGCGTTAAAGGAAAAGCCCGCGCGGAAGCGGCGCTGCAACTGCGCGCTGAAAGCGTTGTACTCCGCTTTACCGTTCGAAGTCTCGTAGATGTAGCCCGAAGGATACGGGCTAGGCTGACCTCCGGGCGGGATACTCCATGGCAGGAACATCTGCACCTGGTGGAGGCCGATATCGCCGTTGTATGTCAGGGTCGCCACGAGCGAGCTTGTCAGGTTGTGTTGGATGGAAACCTGCCAGTAATGCAGGTAGCCGATCTGAAAATTGGGATCAAGCGCGAAGGTCTGTGTGGCGGCGGTGGTGGGAGGAATCAGGAAGGCATTAGTCAGCGTATAGGGATTGGCGAGGGTGTTCGGCTGCGTGAAACTGTACGATAGCGGCGCCTGCTGCGCCATCTGGCTCGCCAGCGCCTGATAGACCGAAGTGTTGTAGTAGATGCCATAGCCCGCGCGAACTACGGTAGACGACTTCTCGAATGGCCGCCACGCCAGGCCGATGCGCGGCTGAATCTCGTGATAGTTCGGCCGCACCAGGGAATCGGGGTAGCCGGCCTGAGCCGCGGAGATGCAGCCTGCTGCCGCCACTCCGCACACCGGAGTGACCGACATGAAGTCCTGCCGCGGCGCCAGGTTCACCAGCCGGTTCTGCAGTTCCGTCACCGGCCCTTGAAAATCCCAACGCACGCCGATGTTCAGGCTCACGCGCGAATTAATCCGCCAATCGTCGGTGACGAATGTATCCGCCCAGGATTCGCGGAAATATTTGTCCGCATTTCCGTACGCGATGGCTATGGTATCCGGCACCCCCAGCACGAAATCCGCCAGCGCGTTGCCTGTGTATCCGCCGGTAAAGGTAAGCGTGCCGCGGGGATTCTGCTGAGAGAGCTGATTGAAATCGAGCCGCCGGAAATCCGTTCCGAAGGTGAGGTTGTGTTTGTTCCGTACCCAGAGCACGCTCTCGGTCACGGCATTCGTATTGTTATGGTTCAACGAATAGATTCCATCGGAGAGTTGGGTGACGCCGCTCGAAAAACTCAGCGTTGGCGGTCCCCAGAATTGCGGCGACTGGTCATTGCCGGTGATTCCGGCTTGGCCGGAAACGTTGGTCAAGTTCGCAAAGTACGGCACGACGTTGGTTGCCGAGCGGCTGAACTGGTATCGCAGATTGCTGATCAGCCGGGTGGTGAAGTGATGCGACCACAATAACCCGGCGTTCCATCCGGTCATCCGGGTGGTGTCGATAAAGTCGAACAGGTTCGGAGTGGTGGACGTGCTCGATTGCCAGGCAAAGTTGCCCGCAAGCTGATTATTGGAATTGAGCGTCTCGGTGACACGCGAATTGATGTTGCTCCGATTGCCCAGGCTGGTTACCGGGATCTGATAGTTGTACCGGTTGCTGCCCGAAAAATTCGGCAGAGGATACAGAGTGAGCAGGGCCAGCGCCTGCTGGTTGATTTGCGACTGAGAAATGATGTTGTTCACAAAGGGCGCGGGCAGCGTGGTGGTCAACTGCGAGAAGTTGCCTTCACGCTCTGCCTCGGTAGGCACCAGGCCGGTGCGGACGCTGCCGTTCCGGCTGCGCATGAGCTGGTAGTTGATGTTGAAAAACGTTTTCTGCCCGCTCAGCAGGTGGGGAATTTTGAGTGGTCCGCCGAATGTACCGGTGGAACGGAACTGATCGTAAGCCGCTTTGGGAGTTTCCTGCCCGGTCAGAGAAAACGGTTTGGCATCGAGCGCGGAGTTATCCAGGATCAACGCCAGGTTGCCGGTGTATTGGGAACGCCGGTTTCTGCGGCCATTGCCGAACGCGTTAGGATTACGTCCGCGAAAGTTGGGGTTGCGCTGGCGTCCTCCGGGGCCGCCAAAACCGCGGCCGCCTCCAAACCCGCCGCGGCCTCCGCCGAATCCGCCGCCTCCAAATCTACCTCCTCCACCCGGACCTCCGGGCCCAGGACCTGCTTGCGCCAGTGCCTGCCCTTGCGGCCCCCCTGGTCCACCCGGTGCGCCGGGTGCCCCCGGCCCTCCGGGTCCACCGGGTCCGAATCCGATTCCTGCCAGACCTCCTGGACCGAATCCGAACCAATCGTTGCGCTGCGGGGCATCGATTCCGCTGCTTACGCTGCCATTCACGGTGAGCGCCGCTCCCGATAAAGCTGCGTTCTGGTTCTGATCGCCGGCCGCAAATCCATCGACAGCGCCGTCGGCGCCGGCTTGGGCTCCGGCTTGGATTCCATCGAGCGCGCCATCGCCGGTTGCGTTCACGCCCAGACGTTGAAATCCATTCTGATTGAGAGCCTGATTGAGCGAAGGCCTCGCGCCGGGCTGTTGACCAGCTTGCTGGGCGCCTCCACGGCCATAGGCGCGTCCGGGAAAATTACGTCCCCTAGCGTCGTCGGCAGAGGCCGGCGGCGCTCCGGGCTGCGCGGGCACAGGGGACGTGGGCGTCGGTTTTGCCGCTGGCGCGCTTTGCTTGAGGGCGCTTAGCGGAAGGAGTTTCAGCTCCCATTCCGGGCTCGGCGCACCGGGCATAATTCCGACATCCTCCGAGAGAGGAGCGAAGCCGAACATCTCGATTTGCAAGTGCCACACCCCGTCGCTCAAATCGGGGAAAGAATAATAGCCATACTCGTCGGTGGTGGTTGTCAGTTTCCGCTCGCCTTGGGTGGCTGTAATGGTTGCCCCCGGCACCGGCAATCCACCGGATTTTACAGTGCCATGGTGCTCCGTGGCATGAAGAGCGAACACCGCCAGCAAGGCTGCTACGAGCCGGCGGACGCGAAACGAAGTACTGCGGGAACTCATGGATCTATCTACTATTCTTCAAATCTATCTACTATTCTTCAATTGGAGGCGAGGGATTCCGAATCTACGTTACGCACAGGCCTACGAGACGTTAGCCGCCTGACGGCGAGAAAACATTGGAACTTTTTGTTCTTGAGTACACTCCGCAGCTAGATAGCGGATGGCGCAACCGCTCCCTGACATCGGCTCCGATTCACAGGTAGCACGGCAAGAGCAGGTGATTTGGGGAGAAAGGGAGTAAGTGGCTTGGAATCAAGTAGAAAAAGTTGAAAATCTTGCGAACCAAGAGAGCTGCTGGTTGACATGCACCGGTGGGTGGTTTACAAAGAAAGAGGACAAGCAGACGCAGAAGGCTTGTTCAACGCTTGTATGCGATCAAACGACGATCAGCCTCCTAGTAGGGGGCGCAGTTTTACGGAATCGCAGGTTGTGATCGGCTAGGCGCGTCCTTCCTTTTCGGCGTCCTTGCTTCGTCCGCCGCGATTCTACGCAACGTTTCGCGGAGGATGAAGACGCCAACCCTTCTTCCCTCCAAAAGGCAATCGATTGAGCAACCCGGAGTGCCGGCTCCGGACGAAATCTCGATCTTTCTCAGGAGGCAAGTGAGATGAGCAATCCTGCAATCTTACTGCCCGCGGACGGGGCTCGCGCGCACACTGTCCGCGGGACAATCGTGAAATCCAAGTGGGCGCGTAACCTGCTGACCTTTCTTACGGTGTTAGGGCCGGGCCTGATCGTGATGGTAGCCGATAACGACGCAGGCGCGGTTTCCACCTACACCCAGGCGGGCGCACAATATGGCAACCGCCTTCTCTGGGTCATCCTGCTTCTCCTCCCGGTCACTTACTTCATTCAGGAAATGGT
>DATBID010000280.1:0-7041 GCA_036557125.1 Bryobacteraceae bacterium
TCCGACATCACGAGGCCGCTCGTAATGCGCAGCCCGCGTTCGGCCGCCGCTTCGAATAGCGCCGCAATGGCGGGGGCGAAGTGCGATCCGAATACCAGCGCCGTGGTGGTTCCGTGAGCAGCGAGCGCGGCAACGAATTCCCGGGCGATGGTGGCAGCGTATTTGACGTCGGCGAGCCGGGCCTCTTCCGGAAGTGCGAGGCGCTCCAGCCACTCAAGCAGCGTAAAACCGAGTCCGCCGAGAATGCGCATTTGTGGGAAGTGAACATGCGTATCGATGAAGCCGGGGAGGATGAATTGGCCGCGAAGATCGCGCACCGGAAAATCCGGAAACGCCGTGCGGACCGCGCCGTATTCAGCGCATTGAAGGATTCGGCCGTTCTCAATTGCTAGACCACCGTCCTCAAAGGCGACGAAAGCGTCCGCTTCCCGGAAAGGATTTTTCGGGGTATGAAAGATGCCGGCCCGAAGGATCTCGCTTTGGTTCACTCTCGCTCGGCCTGCGCGCAGCCTATGCCCAATTTTACTGGGCGATGCCGCGCCACACCAAATTTGACCCATGGGCCTCCGCCGCGCTAACATCCGGGCAGCTTGTGAAGTACGATCCATCGCTTTATAGTCACGATCTGGCGCCTGTGCCGCGGGAAAAACGGACGTGGGGCGCGTATAACTATGCCGCTTTGTGGGTAGCAATGTCGGTTTGCATTCCCACTTACATGCTGGCCTCAGGCTTGATTGCGGGAGGCATGAACTGGTGGCAGGCTGTGGGAACAATCCTGCTCGGCAACCTGATTGTCCTCGCACCGATGGTTCTCAACGCGCACGCGGGGGCAAAGTACGGAATTCCATTTCCGGTGCTGGTGCGTTCGTCGTTTGGCGTGAAAGGCGCAAACATTCCGGCGGTGCTGCGCGCGCTGGTGGCCTGCGGCTGGTTCGGCATTCAAACCTGGATTGGAGGCCAGGCCATATATTCTATGGTGCGAATCATCTGGCCGCGCGCCGCGACTCCCACCGTAAGCTGGATCTGTTTTCTGGCGTTCTGGCTGCTAAATATCTATGTAGTTTGGCGGGGGATCGAAATCATCAAGCGGCTCGATGCCGTGAGCGCTCCGTTCATGACAGCAGTTCTGCTGCTATTGCTTTTCTGGATCACTTCGAAAGCCGGCGGGCTGGGTCCGGTTCTGAGCCAGCCGAGCAAATTTCACACGAGTTCCGAGTTCTTCCGCTTTTTCGTTCCGTCGCTGACCGGCATGGTTGGATTTTGGGCTACGGTTGCGCTGAATATTCCGGACTTCACGCGGTACGCGCAGTCGCAGCGGGCGCAAATACTGGGTCAGTCGATGGGTCTTCCTCCGGCTATGACGCTTTTCTCCTTCATCGGAGTGGCGGTCACTTCCGCGTCCGCAGTCATCTTTGGAGAGCAGATCTGGGATCCGGTGGTGCTCATCGGCCGGTTTCAGCAGCCGCTGGTGGCGCTGATCGCGCTGGTGGCCATTCTGATCGCGACGCTGAACACAAATGTGGCCGCAAATGTCGTTTCGCCCTCGAACGATTTCGCCAACCTCGCGCCGCGATTCATCTCTTTTCGCACGGGCGGCATCATTACCGGGGTGATGGGATTGCTGCTGATGCCATGGAAGCTGATGGCGAGCGCGCAATCTTACGTGTATGGATGGCTTGTGGGCTACTCGGCATTGCTGGGACCTGTAGCCGGAGTGATGATTGCGGACTACTATCTGATTCGCGGGCGCCGGCTGCGAGTGGACGATCTTTACATCCGCGGTGGCTTGTACGAATATACCGGCGGGTTCAACCCGCGCGCTATTATCGCGCTCGCGGTGGGAGTGGCGTTTGCGCTAATAGGACTGGCGGCGCCGCCCTTGCACTGGCTCTACGATTATGCCTGGTTCGTGGGTTTCTTCGTCTCCGCAGCTTCCTATTCCGGACTTATGCTGCGCTCCGGCGGGCCTGCCGTGGCCGGCGCTTATGCGAGCGAGGAAGCGTGAGTCCCGCGCTACTTGCCGAGCGATTCCCGCCTTTTGCGGAACATGAGGCGCTGGTGGAAGCGAACCGCTGTTTGTACTGTTTCGACGCGCCCTGCACGCAAGCCTGCCCGACTCACATCAACATTCCGGGATTCATTAAGAAGATTGCTACCGGCAATCTGACCGGCTCGGCGCGGACGATTCTGGAATCGAACCTCATCGGCGCCACCTGCAGCCGCGTCTGCCCGGTCGAGGAGCTGTGCGAAGGCGCGTGCGTTCTCAATTCCGAGAGTAAGCCGATCACGATCGGGCGGCTGCAGCGCTATGCGATGGATCACTACTACCAGCACCGTCCTCACGTTATCCCCATCGCTTCGCCCACGGGACGCCGCATTGCCGTGATCGGAGCGGGCGCGGCAGGATTATCTTGCGCGGGCGAGCTGGCGCGGCGGGGGCATGCGGTCACGATTTTCGAAAAGCGCGATTTGTCCGGTGGCCTTTCGACTTACGGAATCATCACGCTTCGGGAGCCAGTTCCGGTCGCCTTAGCCGAAGTGGAAATGATTGCGAGCATGGGCGTCAAGATTGTGCAAGGCGTGGAGGCCGGATCGAGCCCTTCCGCCGGAGAACTGCTGCGCGAGTTCGATGCGGTGTTCGTGGCGGTGGGGCTGGGCGGTTCGCCTTCGCTTCACATTCCTGGAGAAGAGCTGGTTATGGAGGGCCTCGACTATATCGAACAGAGCAAACTCAGTCCCGAGACTCTCCCGTCCGCGCGTACCGTAGTGGTGATCGGCGCCGGAAATACGGCGATCGACTGTGCAACGATTGCAAGGCGCACTGGCGCCGGGCGAGTGACGATTGTTTATCGCCGGACCGACCGGGAGATGACGGCGTACGATCACGAATACCGGTTTGCCAGAAACGAAGGTGTGATTTTTGAGTTTCTGACTCAGCCCATCACTCGAATAACCGGTGTCCTCGAATGTGCCCGCACGGAACTGGCGGGCCTGGACGATTCGGGCCGTCCCGCGCCGCGAACAGTTCCCGGCTCCAACTTCGAGATCCCCGCGGATGTTGTTATTAAAGCCATTGGGCAGCAGAAACCCTCGATCGCGGCTCTGTTCGGTCTCGAAACCAAGCATGGATTCATCAAAATCGATTTCTGCCTGCGCACCAGTGTTCCACGAATTTATGCCGGCGGCGACTGTGTGCGGGCCAAAGGCGCAGCTTCCACAGTAATGGCAGCGCAGGATGGAAAGATCGCGGCGACAGCAATTCACGAGCAGGTAACTAATGGCTGACCTGCGCATAGAATTTGCCGGCATCCGTTCGCCCAATCCTTTTTGGCTGGCTTCCGCGCCACCTACCAATTCCGGGGCGCAGGTGCATCGCGCCTTCGAATACGGATGGGGCGGGGCGGTGTGGAAGACCATCGGCGCGCCCGTGCTGAACGTCTCGAACCGCTATGGCGCATGGCATTACGGGCCGCAGAAGATGCTCGCGATTAATAATGTCGAGTTGATCTCCGACCGGCCGCTGGAAGTGAATCTGCGCGAGATCCGCGAAGTGAAACGCGCGTGGCCGGATCGCGCGGTGATCGTGTCAGCCATGGTCGAATCTACGCCGGAAGCTTGGCGCGATATCGTGCGCCGGATCGAAGACACCGGCGCGGACGGCATCGAACTGAATTACGGATGCCCGCACGGCATGAGCGAGCGGGGCATGGGATCGGCAGTGGGCCAGGTGGCGGAATACTGCGAGGAGATTACGCGATGGGTAAGCAAGGCGGCGAGGTTGCCGGTAATTGTGAAGCTCACGCCGAACGTCACGAACGTGGTGCTGCCGGCGCGAGCGGCTCTGGCGGGCGGGGCGCACGCTCTCTCGCTGATCAACACCTTCAACTCCATCGTGGGCGTCGACCTCGACTCCCTGGAGATCACGCCTAGCATCGCAGGCAAGGGCGGCCACGGCGGGTACGCGGGCCCAGCCATCAAGCCGATCGCGTTGAACATGCTGGCGTCTTTAGGCGCTGACGGCGTGATCTCCCGCGCGGCCCCGCCCATCTCTGCCATGGGCGGCATTTCCACATGGCGCGATGCCGCTGAGTTCCTGCTGCTGGGCGCCGCCAGCCTTCAGGTCTGCACAGCGGTGATGCACTATGGATTCCGCATCATCGAAGATCTGTGCGACGGTCTTTCGAACTGGATGGACTCGAAAGGATTTCGCAGCATCGCCGATTTCCGTGGGCGGAGCCTCGATCGGATTTGCGAATTCAAGGATTTCGATCTTGCTTTTCGCGCCGTCGCTCGCATCGATGCCGCGCGCTGCATCAAGTGCGATCTTTGTTATGTCGCTTGTATGGATGCGGCTCACCAGTGCATTGATCTGATACCGCTCCCTGACGGTCGCGGCTCGGAAACAGTTCAGGGAGAGCGGCCGCAGCCGGTCGTGCGCGAACGAGACTGCGTCGGATGCCGGCTTTGCTACAACGTTTGTCCTGTGGAAGGGTGCATCAGCATGGTGGAGATTGATTCCGGCGAGCGATCGGTAACCTGGGAGGAACTGACAAAGACCCGGCCGGAAGTGACCAGCGATTGGGACGCGATGGAGAAGTACCGGCAGGAAAAGGGAATCGAGATTCACTGAGTCATGCCTCTGCTGATTAAGAATGGCGAAATCGTTACGGCAGACTCCCGCTATCGAGCCGATGTCTTCGCCGAAAACGAAACCATCACGCGCATCGGCCAGGGCTTAGAATCGCCGCCGGGAACGGAAGTTGTAGATGCCGCCGGCAAGTATGTTTTTCCCGGCTTCATCGATCCTCATGTTCACATTTATCTGCCGTTCATGGGGACGTTCGCGAAAGACACTCACGAGACCGGAAGCATCGCGGCGCTGATTGGAGGCACGACCACTTATATCGAGATGTGCTGCCCCTCGCGTAACGACGACGCACTCGCCGGTTACGAGCTTTGGAAGTCGAAAGCTGCTGGCGGGAGCGCCTGCGATTATACGTTCCACATGGCCGTCACGAAGTTCGAAGAGAAGACGGGAGGCCAGCTTCGGGAAATCGTCAACGACGGCATCAGTTCTTTCAAAATTTTCCTGGCATATAAAGGCTTTTTCGGTGTAGATGACGCGGAAATGTATCAGACGATGACTCTCGCCAGGCGCCTCGGTGTGATTGTTACGGCGCATTGCGAAAACGCGGAACTGGTCGCGCGGCTACAGCAGGAACTGCTCGCCGAAGGCAAAACCGGACCGGAGTGGCACGAACCCAGCCGGCCGGAAGCGGTGGAAGCGGAGGGCACGCGCAGGTTCGCCACTTTTCTGGAAATTACGGGCGCCGCCGGATACGTGGTTCACCTTTCTTGTGAGCGCGCTCTTCGCCAGGCCGCGCGGGCGAAACAGCGCGGCACCAGGGTTTCGATCGAGTGCGTAATTCCGCATCTCGTGCTCAACAAGACTTATGCCGAAAGACCGGGCGTGGAAGGCATGAAGCACGTGATGTCGCCTCCGCTGCGCGCGAAGAGCAATCAGAAAGCACTCTGGGACGCTGTGGCGGCGGGTCTCGTCGATACGGTCGCCACCGATCATTGTCCGTTCGATACGGAGCAGAAATTGATGGGCCGCGATCGCTTCACCGAGATTCCCAATGGCATTCCGGGGATAGAAGAGCGGGTGAACCTGCTCTACACGTATGGAGTGAAGCGCGGCAATTTAGACTTGCACCGTTTCGTCGATGCGGCCAGCACCCGCGCCGCCAAGCTCTTCGGCCTCTTCCCGGAAAAAGGAACGATTGCGCCCGGCAGCGATGCCGATCTGGTAGTCTACGATCCCAACTACAAGAGTGTCATCTCCGCCTGCACCCATCACGCCAACAACGACTACAGCGGTTTCGAAGGAATGGAGATCGACGGGCGTCCCGCGGTGGTGACTGTGCGCGGGAGAGTGCAGGTGTGCGACGGGGTTTTCGTAGGCGATTCGAAACGCGGCCGGCTTTTGCGCCGCGATCCCAGTCACTTCTAACCCCATGAGCCTGAATCCGCAGCGCACGATTTCCGAACTGAAGGAACTGCGCGAGCTCACTTCGGACGCCAACGGGGCGCAGCGCGTGGCATGGACTCCCATGTGGCTGTGCGCGCGCTCGTGGTTTGAGGAGAAGCTGCGCGATCTGCCGGTGGAGTATCATTTCGATGCCGCGGGCAACCGTTGGATCACTCTGAAGAGCGAATCTCCCAAGACACTGCTCATCGGCGGGCATCTCGATTCGGTGCCTAACGGAGGCTGGCTCGATGGCTCGTTGGGAGTGCTGACGGGGCTCGAAATTCTGCGCCGCTTCGCCGATCAGTACAACGGCCGCCCGCCTGTGACGGTGCGGCTCATCGATTGGGCGGATGAAGAAGGCGCGCGCTTCGGGCGCAGCTTGCTCGGCTCTTCCGCGTTTGCCGGCACGCACTCAATCGATGCCGACCGCGGCCGCAAGGATCAGAATGGTATCCGTCTGGAAGAGGCTGTCGAAAGCTGTGGCTTCGATATCGAACGGTTTCCGGAAGCCTCTCTGGAGCGAAAGGAAGCGGCAGCTTATATCGAGCTTCACATCGAGCAGGGGCCGGTGCTCGAAAGGCTTGGCCTGCCGCTAGCTGCGGTGCTGGGCACCAAGGGTGTCGAGCGATGGACGGTGACGTTTCTAGGCCAGGAGGCGCACTCCGGCTCTACGCCGATGAATGCCCGCAAGGACGCTTTGGCTGCGGCAGCGAAACTGGCGCTCGAGATTCGCCCGATCGCGCGCAAGCATACCGATGCCGTTTGCACCATGGGCAGCGTGAAGACCTTTCCCGGAATTGTGACGGCGGTGGTCGGGCGGTGCGAAACGACGGTCGACCAGCGCGATCTCGATCCGGCAACGCTGGCGCAGATGTATCGGGAAGCGCGGGAAGCAAGCGAACGGTTCGCGAAGGAAGAGAACTGCACGGTCGAGTGGTCGAAAATCTGGAGCATCGAACCGGTGCCCTTTCATGCAGCGCTGATCGATCTCTGCGAGGAAGCGATTCGCG
>DATBID010000281.1:0-6049 GCA_036557125.1 Bryobacteraceae bacterium
CTCGTTAATTTCCCTTGGACCCTGCTCACGATCTCTTCGGCGAGACCTCCCGGAACCTCTTCGTACCTGCCAAAATGCATCGTAAAGCTGCCGCGCCCCTGCGTCCGGGAACGCAGTTCGGTGGCATATCCGAACATTTCCGAAAGCGGCACTAAACTCTTGATGATCTGGGTCGTGCCGCGCAGTTCCATGCCTTCAATGCGCCCGCGCCGCGAATTCAAATCGCCGATCACGTCGCCCATATATTCTTCCGGCACCACCACTTCCACCGCCATGATGGGTTCGAGCAGCACGGGCTTGGCCTTCCGCGCGGCCTCTTTCAACCCAATCGAGCCGGCAATCTTGAACGCGATTTCCGATGAGTCCACCTCGTGGTAGCTGCCGTCGTACAGCGTGACTTTAACGTCCGACATCGGAAATCCGGCCAGCACACCGCCTTCGAGCGCTTCCTTTACTCCTACTTCCACCGGGCCGATATATTCCTTCGGAACCGATCCACCGTAAATATCGTTGACGAACTCGAAACCGCCGCCCGCGGGCAAAGGCTCGATGCGCAGTTTGACGATGCCGAACTGACCGCGGCCGCCCGATTGCTTTACGTGCCGGCCTTCCGCCTCGGCGGTCTTGCGAATCGTCTCGCGGTACGCCACCTGCGGTTTGCCAACGTTCGCGCCCACGCCGAACTCGCGCATCATACGGTCGACGATGATTTCCAGATGCAGTTCGCCCATCCCGGAAAGAATCGTCTGCCCGGTTTCCGGATCCGTATTCACGCGGAAGGTCGGGTCCTCCTGCGCCAGCTTTTGAATCGCCAGACCCATCTTCTCCTGATCGGCCTTCGTCTTAGGCTCAACCGCAAGCTGGATCACCGGCGTCGGGAATTCGATGGATTCGAGCACGATCGGGTGCTGATCGTCACAAATCGTGTCGCCGGTCGAAACCGTTTTGAGCCCTACCGCGGCGCAGATATCGCCCGCCACGATCTCTTGGATCTCTTCGCGCTTGTTGGCATGCATGCGCAAGAGTCGCCCGATGCGCTCCTTACGCCGCTTGGCCACGTTATAGACCGAATCGCCGGATTTCAAGGTGCCCGAATACACCCGGAAAAACGCCAGTTGCCCGACGTACGGGTCGGTCATGATCTTGAACACCAGCGCCGAAAACGGCTCGCTATCGGAGGAGTGCCGGACCAGCACCTTTTCCGGATCGTCCACGTCCCGGCCTTCCACCGGCGGAACATCGAGCGGAGATGGGAGATAATCCACCACCGCATCCAGCATCGTCTGCACGCCTTTATTCTTAAACGCAGATCCGCAAATCACCGGGAAAATCTTCAGCGCGATGGTCGCTTTGCGAATGCCGGCGCGGATTTCGTCGTTAGTGATGGCTTGGCCTTCGATGAATTTTTCAAACAGATGATCGTCGTGCTCCGCCACCGCCTCGATCATTTTTTCGCGGGCTTCTTTCGCCTTGTCGAGGAGATCGGCGGGAATATCGACGGTGTCAAACTGCGCGCCCAGAGTCTCATCTCGCCAGGTCTTGGCCTTCATCTCAACCAGATCCACGATGCCCTTGAACTGATCTTCGGCTCCCACCGGAATTTGAACCGGCACCGGCTTGCACTTCAGGCGCATGACGATGGTTTCGACCGAGTGGTCGAAATCCGCGCCGACCCGGTCCATCTTATTGATGAAGCAGATCCGCGGCACCGAATATTTGTCGGCTTGCCGCCAAACGGTTTCCGATTGCGGCTGCACGCCCGCGACCGCATCGAACACTGCCACGGCTCCATCCAGCACGCGGAGGCTGCGCTCCACTTCGGCGGTGAAATCCACATGCCCCGGCGTATCGATAATATTGATCTGAATGTCGCGCCATTCACAGGTAGTGGCGGCGGAGGTAATGGTGATGCCCCGCTCCTGCTCCTGCTCCATCCAGTCCATGGTGGCCGTGCCCTCATGCACTTCGCCCAGCTTATGGGTGCGGCCTGTGTAATACAGAATCCGCTCGGTGGTGGTGGTTTTGCCGGCGTCGATATGAGCGGCGATGCCGATGTTGCGCATCCGTTCCAGCGGAACTGTTCTAGGCATAAAAAACTCTCAAATCCCTACCAGCGGTAGTGGGCGAAGGCGCGGTTGGCCTCCGCCATGCGATGCACGTCATCGCGCTTTTTGATTGCTCCTCCCCGCAGGTTCGCGGCGTCGTTCAATTCGTTCGCCAGTTTGTCCGACATCCCCTTTTCCGGCCGCGTTCTGGCGTTGGTAATAATCCAGCGGATGGCGAGGGACGTCCTCCGGTTTTGCGGCACCTCGATCGGCACCTGGTAGTTCGCGCCGCCCACCCGGCGGGTCTTCACTTCGAGCAGCGGCTTGGTATTCTCCACCGCCTTCTTAAACGCCTTCAGCGGATCGTCATCGGTGCGCTGCCGCAGTTTCTCCATGGCATCGTAGAAAATGCCCTGGGCCACGGTCTTCTTCCCCTGCCACATCATCGAGTTGACAAATTTCTCGACCAGCGTGGAGTTATACACCGGATCCGGTACGATTTCCCGAACAACGGCTCTTCTTCTGCGCGGCATAGTTTCTTCTAAGCCCCTACGACTTCGGCCTCTTGGCCCCGTACTTCGATCTTCCCTGTTTGCGGTTGCCTACTCCCGCCGTATCCAGCGCGCCCCGGATCACGTGGTAGCGCACGCCGGGCAGGTCCTTTACGCGGCCCCCGCGGATCAACACAATCGAGTGCTCCTGCAGATTGTGGCCGACCCCCGGTATATAAGTGGTTACCTCGATGCCGTGGCTCAGCCTCACGCGCGCCACTTTGCGTAGCGCGGAATTCGGTTTTTTCGGCGTCTGGGTATACACGCGCGTGCACACCCCGCGCTTCTGCGGACAGCTATCGAGCGCCGGGCTCGAAGTTTTCCAACGGGGCGGCCTTCGGCCCCGGCGCACAAGTTGATTGAACGTCGGCACAAAATCCCTCTTCGCGAACGAAATCGTTGAGTGGCGCAACCCTAAAAGGGCTTGCTGGCTCCAGACAGGCCCATGTCCACACCGGCGCGGTGCCGGCAAGACCTCGGGGCCTCACCCCCGGCCGGACTCGCCAGTCAGACGAGTGGTAGCACGGGAGCAGAGAAAAACTCGCGAAACCTTTTGATGATAACCGAACGTTCGTCCCTAATGCAAGTGGTGTACAAAAGGCGGGTATGACACGGTGGTCGCCAGGCCCGCAACCGAATTGGGAGTCAGGACTTCCGGAAGAGAGTAATTGGTATTACTGGTCACCGATAGGCTTGTGGGGGTTCCATAAGCGTTCTGCATCTCATATGGTACGCCGCCGATGTCGTAATTGTAGGATGTCGAAGTATTGAGATTGACCACCGTGGTAGCGTCTCCCCGGCAGCTTACGCTGGTGCTATAGTTCAGGTCGTGCATCGGCAAGCCGGGGCGGTCGAGGGGCGGTGCAGCCGGGCTGGCGCAAGTGGAGTTGTAACCGTAATCGAACGTGTTCCCTCCGAGTACGGTCATCTGCCCTTTCGAATCGGTCACTGAGGCGCTGGTGAGCAGGTTGCGCATGTAGCGGGAGGTGTAAACGGAACTGGTCAAATACGAGTATGTGTAAGTGCGAGCCGGCGTAGCGGCATTCGCGTAGTCGTAGACCTGCGACTGCACCAGATTCCCATAGGTATCGAGCGTTTGTACGCTCTTGGTCTGTACCGCGTACGACGTGCCTGGGTTCAGCGTCGTCGCCGCCGTTCCCAGATAGACGTTACCCGCCGGGTCCTGCGTCCAGGTGTAATCCTTGTGTAGCAATGCGGTACCGGAGCCGGTGCGTTCCTCGTAAGCGGTAACCAATCCGGCAGACGCCCCGGCAGCCGTTTGGAACGCCCAATACTTCTGAGTTCCGGCGCCGTGTCGGCCACGATTGCAGACCCATGGATATTCGGGTTGTTGTCGAGCGTGAGATTCCAGGTGTAGGGCGTCGCGCCGGTCAAAGGCGTCATTTGGCGTGTCTGCACCTCCCGGTAACTGACGCCGTTACCGTAGGTATAAGTCCGGTACTGCCAGCTCAAGCCGCCCCCAAACGGCGTGGTTGTAGAAGCCATTTCGCCATTGGTTCCATAGGTAAAGCTCTGGACGGGGTTATTGAAGAACGAAACACTCTGGAGGAAGGCCGTGGCGCCGAACGAATCATAAGGCGAGAATGGCTCCGTCAGTGTTTGTCCGGAGAGGTAGGTCAGTGTGTGGCCGCCTGCGCCGCCGGTGCAATCGTAAATATTTGTCAGATGTGGAGTGGAATCGTTGTTGTAGGTAAACAGGAAGCTTTTGTAAATGAACACGTCTCCACCACAGGTGGATTTCTCGCGCGAATCCGCGATCGCATACAAGCGCGCGCTGCCGCCATTAGTCGTATAGTTGGGCAAATAGTAAAGCAGTATCTGATTTCCGTTGCGGTCCTCCATCACAGTTGGGTAGAGCGTCCCGGCGTCCGGTTCGGTGGTGGCCGATTGGTTTCCCATTACCCAAAAGCTGCCGTCGGGGAACCAGAGCTTGTTGGCGGCCGCATCGTAGCTGACGTACACGCCCTCACGGGATGTCCAGACATTGTTCGTATTCTGGTCGAGGCGGTATTGCGCTCCGCCGGCATCGGAATATACGTAGTGGTCGATCGCGGCCGGGCTGCCTGAATAGACGGGCAGTATCGAACCGGCCTGCAGCTTCCATCCGTAACCGAATCCGACATCTTGGCCCAGGTTGGTCGTGCCGCTCGAATCCTGCCGCCAATTCTGGGAATTGTAGCTTAGGGCGAAGGTCACTCCAAATCCGGCGCGCCCCAGAGCCGTCAGCAGGGGTAGCGAGAAATTCAGGTTTCCGGAAACCAGATCGATCTGCTCGCCCGCGGCGCCCCAGTATGAGCCGGTGGGACGAACTCCGATGCGCCGGGGATCGCCCGTGGTATCGGGGCTGGCTGCATGCCTTCCGCCTCCCATGTGCCGGTTTGCTGCCAGCCGGAGTTTCCCGCCGAACCGGAAATCAGCGTGTAGGTATTCTGCAAGCCATCGAATGGCGTCAGGAAGGTGATGCCGAAGTTCACGGTGAGCGAATTTCCCGATCCGCTGACAGTGGAGGTCGCTCCGTTCAAGATACACTGGCTGTTTTGCACGGTGGCGCTGGAGCCGGCGGCCACTGAGCCGACCCAGCCAGTGCCCGCATTGTTCATCAAGTAGAAGCTGTTGTTCGAGGCCACCCATTCCACGTAGCAGCCGTTTGCGCCCGATACGCTGCCATTCAATAGGAACTGCACGTTTTGGATATTCTGATATCCGGCCGAATCGCTGTAAGTTCCAGTGAATACCTGGCTTGGTCCGTGGCCGGAAGTGGGTGTGAGCGAGAGGACCAGCGGCGCAACGATTGCGTAGAAGGTGCTTCCAGCGGAGGCGGTGAAGCCCGGCTTGAGGTCAATGACTCCGCCGGATCGGTAGGTCACGGTGGACCCGCTGGGGATCGTCACTGTGCCGCTAGTAGTAATGGAACTGGGAGCTGTGTAGGGCGGCGGCGTGCTCGAAGTGATGGTAAGTTGCGCCCGTACCGAAGGCACGATGACCAGCGCGGCACTGAGCGACAACGTCAAGCGGGCGCCGGACATTTATCGCTCCTTTGTTTGGCCCAGTTCCGATTCCAGCTTGGAGATTCTGTCTTCCAGTTCGCGATTCCGCTGCTCCGACTGGATCATGTGAAGCGTAAGTTCCTCAATTTTAGCGAGCAGCTTCGCCTGGATTTCGCCTACTTTGATACCCCTGTCCTTCACTTCCGCAGCGGAAGGGATGTCCGGCAGGTGATGATGCTCCTGAATGTATCCGGCGACCTGGTCTAGCGGAGTGAGTGTGTAGCCGGGATCGAAAACGTAGTCTGACCAGCCGCTATTTACGACTACTTCCTCGGCCTGGATGGCCCCGGCAACGGAGAGCTTGCAGTTGGTGATTGACCCAGACTGTGAATTGGTACACGGATCGGTGGTTCCGATGCCGACGTAGCCGGATGGCGTGACTGTT
>DATBID010000282.1:0-15936 GCA_036557125.1 Bryobacteraceae bacterium
GCGGCGCGCTCCATTTTTACAGTCCCACCGTAGGGGAAATCCGGTCGCTCGCTGTGATGCCGCAAGCCAAAACCCATGGCGTAGGAAGGCGGGTGGTCGAGGCCCTCATTGAAGAGGCGCAACTGTACGAACTCGACGCCGTGTTTGCCTTCACCTACGTGACCGGGTTCTTCCAGAAGTTGGGCTTCGACGTGGTGGAGCGTGGCGTGCTGCCGCTAAAAGCGTGGAAAGACTGCCTGCGCTGCCCCAAGTTTCACGACTGCGATGAGATCGCGGTGCTGCGCATTTTGCGGCCGGGACATTGGGCGCAGGCGCAACCAGAACTCTGGCCCAGCCAAGCCGATTCGCTCATTCAACTGCCTACTGTTCGCCGCGGGTAAAGCGCACAGGACGCCGCGGCCTCCTGACGGCCACCCGCAAAGGCGCCCCGGCGTTCCGTTGTGCGCGTTTATTCGAAAGTTCCCCCGCAAACGGGGGGGATTTTGCTACACCCGCAAAAAACCTAATAAATTGTGACCGGAGGGCGCACTATCCAGAGTGTAGAATTTCGATCAGGATCTTGAAATCTGAAATCCGTAAATGATCCTACATCTTGTGAGGCGACATGAGAGCGCAAACGGTTGATGTGAAAGCTTCAACTGGCCGGATCCTCTGCTGCACCGTTTTCCGGCCTGGTGGGAAAAAGCTGCTGGCGAAGGGCCACGTGATCAGTGATGAAGACGTCCGCATCCTTGAATCGGAAGGGATGGAGACCATCTGGGTCACGGAGCTGGAAGATGGTGAAATTGGGGAAGACGATGCGGTTTGCGCGGTCGCGAGCGAGATGGGCTGTGGCAGCTTCGAAATTCGGCTGGCCGCCGGTGGGCGGGCGAATCTCATGGCCACCGAAAACTGCTGCGTACTGGTGGATGACGAACTTCTGAAGCAGATCAACTGCACCGCTAGCGTAGTCATTGCCACCTCACTCAATTACGGTTATGCCATGGCGGGGCAGCGGATCGCCACAGTGAAGAGTGCTCCCTTCGCAGTGGCTAAGGATCAATTGGATGCGGTGATAGGCATTCTCAAAGAACGAGGGCCTATTTTGCAGGCGCGCCCCATCCGGAACGCGAATGTCGGGGTTCTTTACAGCGATCCGCTGAGTGGCGAACGGGCACGTCAGTTGTTTGAGAATATTATGCGGCAGCGCCTGGAGCGGTTCGGCGCCAACGCGAATTTCGTTTTGGCCTGCACGGAAGATGAGAATTCCGTCGCTCGCAGCCTACAACATCTCTTGAGATCCAGGCCCTGCGCAATTCTGGTTGCATCCAGCACGGCTCCGGCCGGACCGGAAGATGTCGTGGGGCAAGCCATGCTCAAGGTGGGCGCGCAGGTAGAACGGTTTCTGGCTCCAGTGGAGCCGGGAAACCTGATGCTCATGGCTTACAAGGACGACTCGCCGATCGTTTCCGCGCCGGGCTGTTTCCGGTCGGCCAAACCCAACGTTGTAGATTTGATTTTGCCCCCGCTCCTCGCCCGATATCGTCTCACGGGCTGGGAAATCGCCGCCCTCGGGCATGGCGGCTTGCTGGCGTAACGGACTCCTCCACCCCTGTGCCCGTGCCTCCGAGCGGGCCAGGTGCTCCTCGCCGGGCGTCTTTGCCTTACTCGAGGCTGGGACGCCCGGTTTTTTTGGGCTCCGCAAGGCCGCAAAAATGGGTCTTCGCCAGACTACACGGACGCTCCATCTCCAACCACCGTGTTCCACTTCCGCACCCGCCACGATTTCACAAGCCCGTTCATCACGTACGGATCAGCCTTGGCGAACGCTTCAGCCGGCCCCGCGCCGCGAAAAACCAGTACCGCTCCATCCGGCGGATCGGCCAGCGCTCCCGCGATCACAAGTTCCCCGTTATCGTAGGCCGCGCGAATCAGGTTCAGATGCTCCTGGCGAAGTGGAGCCCGCCGGGTGATGTAGTCGTCTGCGACTTCGTAGAAGAGGATGTAGTGCATTAGAAAAAGTTTAACCCGGCGGTACCTTGAGAATTGCGGCCGCCGTCCGACCCACCAACGCAGTCTTATTCGAAGATCCTGCTCAGATCCATTTCCAGCGGCGGGTTTGCGATTCGGAGGATTTCGCCTGTGAATTCGCGAAGGCCTTCGGTTTTGGTGACAGTGTAGGCGCGCTTCGAATCGGGATCCAGAAGCCAGACTTCTGCAACGCCTTCCGCTATATGAACCTCGCAGCGTTTTCGAAGCTCGGAGAAAAGGTCGCCATGAATGATCTCGATGCACAGGAGTGGGACGCGCCGCGGCGGTACTTCCAAGTTGAACTGTTCGCACAGCCCGCGCAGATTCTGGCGCTGAATGCGTTCTTCGTCCGAATAAAGGTGAGCCTTCTCGAATTCATGATTGGCGATGGCGCTCTCTATTTCCTCGGTAATGAAAATGAGCCGATTCTGAATCTCCGCGAGCTTTTCGGCGGGCGCCATATCCCGGTCCATTGCGTTTTCTTTCGGCCGATCGCCTGCGTAAACGCCGAAGTGGGTTATTCTGTTTCCGGCGCGCCTTTGTTTGATGGTCCAGATGCCACCGCGCGCTTCACGCTCGACGAGCCACTGGTCGAGACCGGCGATCGCGGCAGGTTTGCTCCGCGTCGGCGGGGGCTCCGGCTGGTGCGCCTGCTCGCGCACCAAGTCCAGAGTGAGGCCTTGTTCACGCAGCAATTGAGCCGCGAAGGACTTCTCCTCGCGAAGCAGGCCCAACAGAAGATGCGGCGTGCCGATTAATTTGTGCCGCATGCGTTCGGCCTCCTCGGCTCCGTAGGCCAGCACTCGTTTGGATTCGTGACTGAGGGGCATGTCGACCGCCAGCGCTACTTTGGGGCGGATCTTGGCTCGCTTCGCGATAGACTGGCGGATCTCTTCGAGCTTGGCATAAGGCCCCAGCAATTGACTGCTCAGCGCCTTATCCTCGCGGAACAAGCCAAGCAGGAGATGCTCCGTTTCAATCTGGTCGCAGCCGAACTGGCTGGCCTCATAGCGGGCAAAGAAGATGGTTCGCCGGGCCTTTTCGGTGTAGCGCTCGAACATACCCGCAAACGCGGTGGCCGCCATGAAGCGCTACAGATCGATTTTGCCCGTACTGGCTCCGAGTTGGTCGATCTCCACGCCGCCCACGTGCGCCAGTGCCAATAGCAAATTCGCCGTGGGCACATCCTGCGCGACAATGTGCCGGTTGCCTTTGAGCCGGCCGCAGCCGCCGCCTACGATCACAGCGGGTGGATTCTTCCTATCATGCGCGTTCCCGTTGCTCATTCCGCTGCCCCAATACAGAACCGCGTGATCCAGCAGGTTTCCGTCGCCCTCTTTGGTCGCCTTCAGCTTGCCGCAGAAGTCCGCGAATTTCTGGATTTGGTACGTGGCGATCTTGGCGTATTTGGCGAGCTTTTCCGGATCGTTGCCGTGATGCGAGATGGTGTGGTGCTGCTCGGGAATGCCAATGAAAGTGTACGCGCGATCGCTTGCTTCATGGCCCGTCATGAACGTGAAGACGCGGCTGATGTCCCCCTGATACGCCAGGTGCATCAGGTTGTAGGTGATCGTCATGTGATCGTCGAACGCATCCGGCAAACCGACCGGTGCTTCCGGATTCCCGGTGATGGTCGCAAGGCGGCTTTCCATCCTGTCAAGCTGCTGCTCTACCTCGCGGATGTTGCCGAGATACTCATCGAGGATGGCCCGGTCGGGCGCTCCGAGCGAGCGCTTCAGTTTCGCGGTTTCCTCGGTCACCGAGTCGAGCAGGCTCTCCTTCTCCTTGAGCCGGGCAAAGCGACGCTCCTTCGAATCGGTCTCTCCGAACATTCGCTCGAAGGTCACGCGCGGATTGATTCCTACGGGCAGAGGGCTTATATCGTCGCGCCACGCCAGCGTGTTGAAGAACGTGCAGGCGAAGCCATCGCAGGCGCCGACGGCGGTGCCCATGTCCTCCGTGCCGACTTCGAGCGACCGCAGAGGCGTATCAGCGGCTCCTCGATCCGCGATGTACTGGTCGATGGTTTTCTTCGATTCGATTTTTCCGAAAGCATCGCCTCTGCCATCGCGGTTGACGGCCGGCCCAACGCCATTCAAGAAGGCCGAGCTCGCGCCGAGATGGACTGACTCGCCCCATGGCGCCTTCATCTTGCTGATTGTGACGAGTTGATCGCGGAACGGCTCCAGCGGCTGCATCACCGGCTTGAACACGAAGTCGCTCCCCTCCTTATCGGGATGCCACGTATCGGGCCAGACGCCGCACGGAAAATAGGCCGCGCCGAACCGAAACGGCGAGCTAGGCGCCGCGGAAAGCGCCGGGATCATGGCGTCCATGAAGGGCAGTGCAACGGTGGCGCCGAATGCCCCACGCAGGAGCGTGCGGCGCGAAATGTGCTTCTTCGTTATGATCATGGCTACTCCCTGTTGTCTGATCTTACAACTTTTGCAGTTTTGATATTAGCCGGGGAGTTGACGGTTTCCACCGGTTCCAATTTGGTGCGCATCTGAAACGGAGCACTCTCGACGATTCCCATGACAACGGAGGAGAGCCGGTAATCGTTCTGCGCGGCTTTCCTCACGATCTTGCGAACCACCGGCATGTCGTAAGGCTCCAGCCCGCGGCCGAGCGCATACGTCAGCATTTTTTCGGTAATGACGGTCCCGAAAGCGTTGGGCCTGCCTGCAATCGCCTCGCGCAGCGCCGTCGGACCATTTATCTGCGATCCGTCCGCAAGCGTACCGGCGACGTCGAGTGGGGCGCCATCGGGGCCTTTATCGCGCCACTTCCCTACGGAATCGAAATTTTCAAGCGCGAACCCCGCCGGATCGATAACCTTATGACAGGACGCACAGACCGGGTTCTTCCGGTGCAATTCCAGTTGCGCCCGTACTGTCTTCGGAACCTTGACGTCCTTGTTGCTCTCTTCGAGCGTCGGCACATTCGGCGGCGGCTGAGGCGGAGGAGTGTTGAGGAAGGTGCTCAGCACGTACTTCCCTCGGAAAACCGGTGAGGTTCTCGTAGCGACGGAAGTCAGTGATAGGATGCTGCCTTGCCCCAGCAAACCGCGGCGGTTGGGATCCGGGATCTTCACCCGCCGGAATTGCGGGCCGTAGACGCCTGGAATGCCGTAGTGCCTGGCGAGCTGCTCGTCGACGAAGGTATAATCCGCGTTCAAAAGATCGAGAGCGCTCCGGTCGTCGCGCAAAATGTACCCGAAGAACATCTCGGTCTCCTTGCGGAATCCTTTGCGCATATTGTCGTCGAAATCGGGGAACTTGATCAGGTCCGGAACGGCCTTCGCCTCCAGATTGCGCAACTGCAACCACTGCCCCGTGAAATTCTGGACCAGGGCATCGGCGCGCTCGTCCTGGATCATACGATGCACCTGCGCGGTGAACACTTCCGGCTGCCGCAGCCGCCCTGCTTCCGCCAGGTCCAGCAGCTTTTCATCGGGGATGCTGCTCCACAAAAAGAAGGACAGCCGCGAGGCAAGCTCGATCTCGCTGACCGGATGCGCGGCGCCGGCTTGGGCGCCGGCCGGATCTTTCTCGATTCGATACAAGAAGTACGGGCTGGAAAGAACGCGCGCGACACCGGCGCGAATCCCATCGTCGAAACTGCCACCGGACGTCCCTGACTGCTGGCGTGCCCGCTTATAAAACGACATCGGCGCCTCGATATCCGCAGTGGTGACAGGACGGCGGTACGCGCGGCGCGCGAGATTTGTGAGGATCTTGGTTGCGCAGCCCGTTTCGTCCACATTCCCACCGGGATGGCACACAAAGAGCCGCTGCCGATTAGGCGACTCGCTCACACCGCGGACGTTGTACGGGCCGTCGATGAACACAGATCTCAGCTTGGGCATGCCCCCGACAAAGTGGATTTCCTGACTATCGCGCGTGGATGGCTGCCAGACATCTTGCAACTGGAACGGCCGCCCTATCCACGTGAAGCCGACGTCGTGCGGACCGGCAGTGATTCGCGCGCGTCCCGTCATCCTTTTATCGATAATCGGTTGCGCCGCTGCCAGGTCGGCCGCCTGGATCTCGTCGTCTTTAGCACCGCCAATCGGAGCCGAATACACCTCTTTGCCGTCCACGGTGATGACGAACGTGTACGGCGTGTCATTTCCTTCTACACCGGCATAGCCTTCCTGGACGCCTCGGACCAGCCGGCCTGAGAGTTTATACTCGGCGTCAGCCGGAAAGACATAATGGACAACCGTCCCGCCAACGGTTCCGAGCGGCAGTCCTTCGATGTATCCGTTCTGGCTGAATTCGCGGCTGATGGAATACTCGGCCGTGCCGGGCCTCACCTGCGGATCGCCTACGGCCATCGCGCTCACCCGCTGCGCCGCGTTCACATACCCCTCAAGCAGCAGCGGCGACGTTTTGAGTGACGTCGCGATGTTGTCGAACCCGAATTCCGCGCCATCGGTCGGCAGCAGATCGCTCACGTCAAGGTCGATCCCAAAAAGGTCGCGGACCGCGTTCGCGTATTCGGCTCGATTCAGACGATGCACGACGTAGCGGCCGGGGTTGCTGTGGCCTTCCCAGGCACGATCCAGCGATGCGGCGAGCCAATTCGTGAAGCCGGCGTATTCGGCCTCCGTGGGACGGGGCATCCCAGGAGGCGGCATCGCCCGCACACTCAGCTTCCGCAGGACTCTTTCAAAAGTCCCCGCATGGCCCAACAGATCGTCGAAGGCCACCGGCTCGAGATTGACCGGATCGTCTGCCGGAATCGCCGACTTCTTGTTGTGGCAGCCAACGCAGTACTTAGCCGCGAACGCGCGGTACTTGACTGCGTCGGCAGTGGAGGTGGAGGCAGATACCGCTCCCTGGCCGCGGCTCGGAACGGTCTGCGCAGCCAGACCGAAGCAGGACAGCATCGCCGTGATTAGGATCTTCGGTTTGTTCATTGCTCGCTCGCTGCCGCCGGTGCTTTGGGACTGTCTTTAGATTCCGTCTTGTCCTTATCGCCGCCTGCCTTCTTGTCGGCTTGAGCCGGCAGAGGCGGAGGCTGGGGCGCAGGATCGTTGGGACCCAGGTGCATCAGCTCGCGCAGGGCCGCAATGACTTGCTCTTTCGAATCCTTAGGGTAGTGCCACACGTCCTGATCACCCATATCGGCCGGATTCGGTTTCTTCGGCTTTTCGGCCAGGAGCAAGGGTGTCAGATTCTCCTTATTGACCGCATCCAGCTTCCCGCCGGCCGCGGCGAGCGCACGAATAATCCCCACTTGCTGCTCTTCGACGGCTTGGTGAAGCGGTGTCGAACCATCGGGAGCCTTGGCGTTTGGATTTGCCCCGGCCGCCAGGAGTATTTTGAGAGCTTCCAGCCGATCGCGGTTGCCGGGTTCGCGGAAGGGCGGAGGAATCGTCCGAGTGAATCCGGGACCTCCCGCGATTGGTGCGCCCATGCCACCTTTGATGGCGGCCATCAAAGGCGTCTTGCCAACATCCCCCTTCGGGCCGGGGGGAGGCTTTTTACCGTCCTTGGGCTTGATCTCGCTTGGGCTCCACTCGATTTTGGCGCCGTGGGCCAGCATCAGCTTCAAAACCTCCACGTCGGCCGCCGTGGCGGCGCGGTAAAACGGCGAGCTGTTGATGTTTGCGCCACAGCACAGCGTGGTGGAGTGTAACGCGCCGGTGAAAGGCTTATTCACATCGGCGCCGAGATCGAGCAGCGCCTTCACCAGAGTTAATGCCGTCAGCTTGTTTGGATGGTTGGGTTGTAGCCGCGAGCCATCGTGCGCGCGCATATCGGTGGTGGCGTCGTGCATGTCAACGGCGAAGTACAAAGATCCGTCGTTGGGATCGGCGCCGAGGTCCAGCAGATCTTTTGCTAGATCGAACCGGTCGTTGACGATGGCGATGATGCTAGCGGTCGCTCCATCGGCATTGGTGGCTTTGACATCGGCTCCGCTCGC
This sequence comes from Bryobacteraceae bacterium, assembly GCA_036557125.1. Classification (GTDB taxonomy): domain Bacteria; phylum Acidobacteriota; class Terriglobia; order Bryobacterales; family Bryobacteraceae; genus PSRJ01. The sequence goes on from DATBID010000282.1 coordinate 7,945, forward strand.
GATCAGCGTCCTGGCGACATCCTCATGTCCGTTACGGACGGCGAACATCAGTGCAGTAAAGCCACCGGAAGGATGGTCCTCGTTTTTACGCTGCGTTATCGTGGAGACGTGCGCCTTGAGGTTCGGATCCGCGCCGGCGGCCAGCAACGCCTTTACGACCTCCAAGTGCCCTTCCGCCGACGCCCACATTAACGCGGTCTCTTCCTGAAACGGATCCGCAGCGTTGACGAACGCTCCCTTAGAAAGCAGCAATTGGACCGCGTCCACGCGGCCTGTGCGCGCCGCGGCCATGAGCGGCGTCTCGCCTTCGGGGTGCCAACGCGTAGCATCCGCTCCCGCATCGAGCAACGCCCGCATGACCTCTACGTCGCCGTTGCGGCTCGCTTGCAGAAGCGGGGTCACGCCGTAATGGTTCGCCGCATCAACCGACGCCCCGGCCCCCAGCAGCGTTTTCGCCATCTCCGCATCCCTGTGGTAAGCAGCCCACAAGAGAGCCGTTGAACCGTCATTGGCGGCCCCATTTACATCCGCGTGCTCCTGGATGAGCTTACGGACTGTTTGCAGATCATTGGCCCTGGCCGCGTCACAGACTGCGGTCGTGTTGGAAGCGGCTTCGAGGGGGGCGTTGGGACGTAGCAATACGAACCAAAGGGTCAACAGCAGGCACCACCATACGTGCCGCACGGATCCGGCAGTCGCTCTTCCAGCCGATAGCATGGCTATTCCTCGCAAATAAAAGATACAGCGCGCGCAGGAGCAGCGCAAGCCCCCCCAATACCTCAGAAACGGGCCATGGTGACTTCTTGGCCGGCGAGGACGGCCTCAGACCACTCCGACGTTTTGCTCGACCATAGCCGCAGTTCCTTCAGCATCGGGCTTGTATTCGCGCCACGCCGCGGCTAGCCGGTCAATCCCCTTCCGTAACGATTCGGGTTCCGCAATGAAAGGAACCCGAATGAAGCTCTCGAACCGCTCCGTCGGCGACATCACCGGACCGGGAAGAATAACTACTCCGTGCCGCAAAGCGGTCTGAGCGAATCGGCGGGAATCGCCGGCCGGCAGCTTCACCCATAGGAACAGACCGCCAGGCGAGATGCGGAATTTCCAATCAGGGAGGCGATTGCGCAGCAGGGCCGCAAGCAGATCCCGCCGTGGTTTCAGTTCCTGCCGGCGCAGCGTGCGGACTCGCTCGATTTCTCTGAGCAGCCGCACGGCTATGGCTTGCGGCAACAGCGCGCTACCGAGATCGGCCGCGCTCTTCACACGCGCCAACCTCTCGATGATTGCCTCAGGTGCTCTTACCCAGCCGATCCTCAATCCCGGCCAGATCAGCTTACTTAATGATCCGAGAGTGATGATCGGCGCGTCTGGAGCGAAAGCCGCAATGGGAGGTGGAGGAGAATTTTCGAGGCTAAGGTCGAAGACAGTGCAATCGTCGATGATGGGGACCCCGAGATCCGCGGCAATCCGCGCTATCTCATTGCGCGCCGCGCGGGGCATCAACGTACCAGTAGGATTCTGGAAGGTCGGAGTCAAATAAACCAAGCGGGAAGACGTCGCAATGATCCGCTGACGCAGAGTGGCAGGCACGATGCCTTCGGTTTCCATCGGCACTCCCGCGATGCGAGCACCGGCCCGCCGAAATGCGTCCAGAGCCCCGAAGTAGGTCGGGTCTTCAACCAGCACGGAGTCGCCACGCTGCAAATACAATCCCGCACAAAGCGAGATGCCTTGTTGCGCTCCATTCGTGACCAGAATCTGCTCGGGACGCGTCGCGAGGCCGGCCTTCACGTAATAAGATGCGAGTGCCTGGCGCAAAATCGGAAGGCCCAGCGCGTAATATCGGGCATCATTCACCATTGCGGCATATTCATCAGACGGCAAAGTGAATAATTCCATTGGCAGATCGGAGAGTGGCCGTGGTATGCCCAGCGTGAGATTCACCAAGTCCTGCCCTTCGTGCCTGGAGAGGAGAGTGAGAAGCGGACTAGCGGCGAGCGCGCCGGCGTGCACCGCATCCCGTGCCGCGGCCACCAGGCCCGACCTTTTCACCGTGGTCCCGCTTCCCGTGCGGCTCTCGACCCAACCGCCCTCGCGCAATGCATCATAGGCCGCGACTACAGTCGTGCGGCTGATCGTCAACGCCCGGGCCAATTCCCGCTCTGAGGGCAGGCGATTGCCGGGATTCAAGGCGCCGTGGCGAATGGCCTGCAAAAGCGCATGAGTCAGCTTCTGCTGTAGAGGTCCCTTACCGGCCGACCAGGCGCCCAGGTGATTTACAAGAGTTTCCGTTTTCATTTCAGTCCAATTCTGCATTGATTGGATATTTATTTTAAGACCATTTTGGAACAGAATGGAAGTCGAGATATGGGAACTTCTTACCTGCAGGCGACAGATTTGGAATTGCTGGGCTGCGCGGCGCGCAAGGCTGTATCCTACTTGCAAAAAATCCGGGAGCGCCGGGTGGCGCCGGATGCGGCAGCGATTCGCGATTTAGAACAACTTACCGGGAGTCTGCCGGATGAAGGGGCCGAGCCTTGGCAGTTAATCGAGAGCCTGGACCGAATCGGCTCTCCGGCAACCGTAGCCACCGCCGGGAGCCGCTATTTCGGCTTCGTGACCGGAGGAGCGCTACCGGCTGCGGTGGCAGCCAGTTGGCTGACCAGCGCTTGGGATCAAAATGCGGCGCTGCGAGTGATGTCGCCGGTGGCCGCCGGATTGGAAGATGCCGCGCTGGAGTGGGTACGCGAATTGTTACGGCTTCCAGTGGGGTGCGGAGGCTCTCTCGTCACGGGGGCTACCATGGCCAATTTTACGGGGCTGGCCGCCGCGCGGCACAATCTGCTGGAACGAGCCGGATGGGACGTGGAAAACGACGGTCTGTTTGGCGCGCCGCCATTGACAGTGGTGGTTGGGAGCGAAGTACACATCTCGCTGCTCAAGGCGTTAGGCATGCTTGGGTTGGGACGCAACCGGGTCGTTCGAGTGCCCGTAGACAGCCAGGGAAGGATCGATCCCCGGTCTCTGCCAATCTTGGACGGCCGAACTCTGCTGTGCATTCAGGCGGGAAATGTCAATACTGGAGCCTTCGACCCCGCTCGCGAGATTTGTTACCGCGCCCGCGATGCCGGAGCATGGGTTCATGTGGATGGAGCTTTTGGGTTATGGGCCGCTGCATCGCCACGCTTTAGCCATTTGACGGAGGGATTCGAAATGGCCGACTCGTGGGCGACGGACGCGCACAAATGGCCGAACGTCGGCTACGATTGCGGAATCGCGCTGGTGCGTGACCCCTCGGCATTACGAGCGGCAATGACTGTCGGGGCGCCCTATCTCCAGCCGGGCGATCAGCGGGAACCATGCCATTACACGCCGGAAATGTCGCGGCGCGCGCGCGGAATCGAGCTTTGGGCCGCGCTCCGCTCTCTGGGCCGCAGGGGCATTGCCGAATTGGTTGAGCGCACATGCGCCTACGCGCGGCGATTCGCCGAGGGGCTTCGCGAAGCAGGTTACGAGGTGCTGAATGAGGTCATAATCAACCAGGTGCTGGTCTCGTTTGGCGACGCGGGAGTTACGCGCTCGGTTATCGAGGCGCTGCAGCGCGAAGGGACGTGCTGGTGCGCGGGCACGGAATGGCAGGGCCGAGTGGCCATGCGCATCAGTGTATCGTCCTGGGCCACGAGGGCCGAAGACGTGGAGGCGAGCCTGGCCGCTGTTCGAAAGGTCGCGGCGAGATGCGCCGCACCCCCTCGCCGGTAAGGATCTACTCAGCGGCGGCTGCGACTGCGCCGCCGAGCGCTTGGCGAACCCGTTCCAGGATCCCTTCCACGTTCGGTTCGTCCACACGGATCACATGGCATCGCGGACCGTGCGGCCGCCAGCGCGCGAACATGCGGTCGCAGGGGAAGCCCGCGAAAATGCTGATGAGCGGCGCGCCGCAGGCGGCGGCTACGTGCTGGCCCGCCGAGTCGTAGCCGACGTAAAGATCGCTGGTGGCGATAGTTTTGGCAAATCCGGCAAAAGAGCCTTCCCAGGTTGCGGCGGGTGCGCCGGATGCGGCAATTGCGCGCAATGCGCGTTCGCGTTCTTCGCCGCCCTCTCCGGTATCGACCGTTAGCGGCATGCCGGTTTCCCCGAGCAACTTAAGCAATTCCGCCTCAAAAGGATCGGGCAGCCGCTTGGCAGGGTTATCGCCCACTCCGAGGCTCACGCTAATTCCCACGCGCTTCCGCACGCGCTGTCCCAATGCGACGAACGGTTTTGCCGCGGGCCCTCCAATAATCTCGTGTGCCCACTCGGCTGCCAGCTCCGGCAGCGAGCCGTCCGTGGCACCGCCAAACGCGCGGCTCTCGAAAAAGTAGTAATTTTCCTCCGCGCACACCGGCAGCATGCCGAGTTGGGTGAGGCGCGAATCGGGATCGATCACAATCGAGTGCGGCGAACCTTCGACGAGGGCGTTCAGCTCCCGCCCGGCTTCGATGCGCTCCGCCAGACTTCCCCGGCGGTACTCTAAGGGCGCGTGATGGATGTGCGGAGCGCCCGCAAATAACTCATAGTTCTTCGCCGGACCGCAGAAGACGACTTCGGCCGAGGGAAACCGTCGCTGGGCCGCGGCCAGCAGCACGCTGGTCACCGCAACATCGGCTCCCAGAGTCACCCGCGAGAGCACAAAGATCCGCTGCGGCCTTCCGGAAATGGGCCGGGGCCGGCGAACGCGCTCGTAGCGCGCCACCAGAGAAACTTCGTCCCAGGCTGCGCCATCCCACTTCACATTGAGCGAAGCGAGCGCGCCGGCGAACAGCCGCACATAGATATCGCAAAATGCTTTTTCGAACCGGTCCGCCAGCCCTTCCACAATGGTTCCGAACAGGGCAGGGGCGCAAGGCGCCTCGAGCAGACCATGCGGCAGAGTCCTCGGCGGCTGCCCGGCCAGGCACTGGGCGAAAATTTCGTCCGCGATTTGCTTACACGAGATACTTCGCAATGAGAATCCCCAATTTGCGGCGGGTGGCTTCGGGCACCAGCTTGCGGTCCGTAATAATGGCATGCGAAAGCGCGGAGCCGCACGCGCAATTCCGCCCGGCCGGTATGCGCGCAATCGCCTGGGCCACCACTGCGCAGGCGTTTTCGGCGTTCTTGTTCAGCGTGGCGATGATCTGGTCGACGGTGACGGCATCGTGGTCTTCGTGCCAGCAATCGTAATCGGTGACCATGGCGATCGTTACATAACAGATTTCGGCTTCGCGCGCGAGTTTGGCCTCCTGCAGGTTGGTCATGCCGATCACGTCCATGCCCCAACTGCGGTAGACGTGCGATTCGGCCTTGGTGGAAAATGCCGGCCCTTCCATGCAAAGATACGTGCCGCCCTGTTTGGCGTTGACATTTGCGGCAGCGCAAGCCTTGGCAAGCACGCCGGCGAGCTCGGGACAGATCGGGTGGGCGAAGCTGATGTGCGCCACCATTCCTTCGCCGAAGAAAGTCGAGACGCGGCCGCGGGTGCGGTCGAAGAACTGGTCCGGAATGACGAAATCGAGGGGGTGGTGCTCTTCTTTGAGCGAACCGACGGCGCTCAGAGAAACGATCCGCTCTACGCCTAAACATTTCATGCCGTAAATGTTGGCCCGATAGTTGATTTCCGAAGGCGAGAAGCGGTGCCCGCGCCCGTGACGGGAAAGAAACGCCACTTCCCGTCCTGCCAGCGTTCCTACTACGTACGCGTCCGAGGGGGCGCCAAAGGGCGTTTGGAGCACTAGTTCTTCTTCGGCTTCAAAACCCGGCATGGAATAGAGGCCGCTGCCTCCGATGACTCCGATCTCCGCTTTCACTTATACGATCTCCGCTTACCCTATGCGCTCTCCTGAATCAACTCCAACAGCACCCCGCCGGTCGAAGCAGGATGCACGAATACGTAGATGTGGCCGCCAGCGCCCGCCCGCGGCTCGTTCAGCAAGCGCGCGCCCGAGGATCGCAGCCGTTCGACAGCGGCATTCAGATCGGGCACGCGCAGCGCCACATGATGCAGCCCGGGCCCGCGCTTGCTGAGGAAATTCGAGATGGGCGAATCGGGGGCGGAAGGCTCGAGCAGCTCGATGCGCGAATCCGAAGTAGGCAGCATGGCCACATTCACTTTCTCCTTCGCCACAGTTTCCCGATGTCCCACGCAAAGCCCGATCGATTCGTAGAACGGGATGGTCTGGTCGAGTGATTTGACGGCGATTCCCACGTGGTCAATGGCGGTGGCCGGTTTGCTTTCCCGGCCCGCCACCCGTTTTAGCGGCGCGGCCTCAAGCGAGCGGCCGATTTCCTCCAGCAATTCGTCGACGCCTGTGCCGCTTGTGGCCATAGTGCGAACGATGGGCGGCTTGGGGCCGCTCGCGAGCAGGAGCGCCGATTGCAGTTCCTGCTCCACGCGGTCCGCTCCCGGCTGATCGAACTTGTTGATCACGAAAATATCCGCGATCTCCATGATGCCGGCCTTGATCACCTGAATATCGTCGCCCAATCCGGGGACGAGCATCACCACGGTGACCTGCGCCAATTCGGAAATACCGGTTTCATCCTGCCCCACGCCGACGGTTTCAATGAGCACGTAATCTTTGCCTGCGCCATCCATCAGACGGACGAGATCGGCGGTAGCGCGGGCCAGCCCACCGGCTTCGCCGCGCGTGGCCATGGAGCGGATGAAAATTCCGGGGTCGGCATGGTGCTGCTGCATGCGGATGCGGTCGCCCAGGATAGCGCCGCCGGTCGCCCGGCTGGTAGGGTCCACAGCCAGCACCCCTACTGTCTTGCCCTGGCGGCGGATGGCTGCGGCCAGCGCATCCACAAGAGTGCTTTTACCCGCGCCGGGAGGGCCGGTAATCCCGACTATGCGGGCGTGACCGCGGAACGGAGCCAATTCGCGAAGCACATCGAGCGCTTCCCGGTCGCGATTCTCGATCCCTGTAGCCGCGCGAGCGAGCGCGCGCGCATCGCCTTCCCGGATCTGTCGAGCCAGTGCGTTGCTCAAACTCCGACTGTAACATGCGCGTAGGGTTACTTTTCCGCTTCGGGCATTGGCGCTTTGCCGTCTAAAACTAAAGCGAGCAGGTGGCCGGGCCGGGCCGGACCAGCTCCCGCACCGGATGATGCCCCGCCGCGTCCGCCGCGATCGCCGCCCCTCGGGCCGCCCGCCACCGTGACGTACTGCCTGCCGTCGATCATGAAGGTGATCGGCGGTCCCATCTGGCTCAGTCCGGTGGCGAGTTCAAAGACCTTTTCGCCGGTGTCGGCGCGAAACGCCAGCAGCTTGTCATTAACAGAGGAAAAAACGAGGTTCCCTGCGGTAGTCAAAGTGCCGCCGGAGAACGGTCCGGGACTGGCGTTCGCGGCCCGCCAGCGCTCTTTCCGCGCGATGGGGTCCCACGCGAATAAAACGTTGCCGGTAGCGCCATCCGGGCCAACAGTGGCAAGGTCCGAAGCGGTTTGCGGTGGCTGAATGCCAGGCGTATTGATCCCGAGTGCATCAGGCCGCGCGCCCGGGGTGGCCGCCGCAACGGCGGGCGGCAGATTGGCCGCGGCGGCCTTGCCTCGCCCCGCGCCACCACGCCCTCCGCTGGTTGCGGTCCCCATATTGAATTGCCCGCGCCCGGTTGGCCCGATTTCGGTGGGCGCCGGGACAAAGTTGGCGCTGGCCTGGAAGCTGTACGTAGTGCCCGAGGTGCCGGGGATGTACACGAGACCCGTAAAGGGATTGTACGACCAGGGCGCCCACACGTGCCCTCCGGCCGGGCCAGGCATGACGCGCACGGCCTTCGCGCTTCCATAACGTGCAGCCGGGTTGATGATGGGCCGTCCGGTTTTCAAATCGATCCCCTTCGCCCAACTCACTTTCGTAAACGGATCGGCGGAGATCAATTGGCCCGTCAGGCGGTCGAGCACGTAGAAGAATCCGTCCTTCGGTGCGTGCATGATTACCTTGCGCGATTTGCCGTCGATCGTGAGATCGGCGAG
>DATBID010000283.1:0-5375 GCA_036557125.1 Bryobacteraceae bacterium
GCCCTGCTCGTCTTTTACGTCCAAGTAAAAGTAGGAATGCGGATTGGTCCATTCAATTTTGGTTAGTACGCCCCGCAGCCGGATGGCTTTGCTGGCGTCGTATTCGGCGGCGAAGGAATGGTGCGCTCGCGCCGGCCCGCTCAATAAGAGCGCGAAGGCCGCGGCGGCCATAGCGGCAAACATCCTCATAAGGCCCTCCTGGCAATAACCGATTATAGACATATGTCAAAATGGCTGCTGCGGAGGTCTCGCATGAACCCAACTAATTGTCTCTGCCTGGCGGCTGCGCTGGCGTTCGTTTCCGCTTGCGCCGTTAATCCGAAAAGCTACGCTCAGAACATCGAGAGCCTCAGCCAGGTCGATGTCAAGACCGCAAAGCCGATCCCCGCTCCCCGCACCGCGGATGGCCATCCCGACCTGAGTGGTTATTGGAAGGGAACCCGCGATACCAAACCGGTCGGAAACATCGCCAAGGACCTACCCGGATTGAAGCTGCCTCTCACCCCCGCCGGCGAAGCGGCCTTGCAACACAACCTGACCGCCACCATCGACCCCGAAAGTTTGTGCATCATCGGCGGCATTCCGCGCCACAACGCCAGCGGCTTGCCCTTTGAAGTGCTGCAGGACAAAAACAAAGTCGCGTTCCTCTATTTCTATAGCTACTACCGCCTCATTCCAATTGGCGCAAACCTCAAACATTCCGCAGATCCGGATCCGTCCTTCTTCGGCGAGGAGCTCGGCCACTGGGAAGGCGATACGCTGGTCATCGATTCGGTCGGCTTCAAGGATGAAAAGGTCTGGATCGATGAAAACGCCAATCCGCACAGCGACGCCCTTCATGTGGTGGAACGCTGGACCAGGCCCGATGCGAACCATATTCACGTCGAGACCCTCATCGCGGATCCCAAGTTCTACACGCGGCCCTTCACCTACTCGCGCACCTGGGTCGCTGGGCCTGCGGATGAGAGCCTGCACGAGTACTCATGCAGCGAAAATAACGTGGATCGCGAGCACCTGGGATTTGGCCCCGGCCCCATCCGAAAAGACGGCACCCGCGGGTATGAGGATCCCGCGCCGCTGCCTCCACCGTTGCCGCGCACCAAGAAGTAAATCGCGCCACGGGCAGACGGTCGGTTCTGACTACGCCGCAGCCATCGCCAGTTCCTGGGCTTCCTCGGCTTCCCTGCGAAGCGGTTGCCAGGCTACGCGATGCTCCAAACGCACCACCGCCACTGTCTGGTCGTCGGCCGGTTCAGCGCCGCCAAACCGTTCTACGGCCGAAAGGATGGCGTTACAGAGTTCCGCTGCTTTCCAGTCGCGGTTCTCCAGCAGAACCCGCAACACGCCCCCCTCCCGGAACTCCTCTCCCTTCGGGCCGGTTGCTTCGGTAATGCCGTCTGTAAATCCGGCTAGAACGTCGCCCGCTTCCATCGGTAGCGTCCGCGGCCGGTACACCGACCGCGCAGTTAAGCCCAATACCGTCCCCGTGCTCTCCAACCGCCGCACCCGCCCGGTGCTCTGGCTGAACAGGATGGCAGGCTCATGCCCGGCGCTCACATAAGTTAATTGTTGGCGCGCAACATCGGCCCAGCCGCAGAACAGTGTCACATAAAGCCCGTTCGGAGACAGATCGCATACCGCGCGGTTGATCTCTTCCATTACGCCTTTTAAGCCGCGTTCCTTCCGTGATCGCAACAGGTTTCCGATCCCGCCCGCAATCATCTTCGAACTCTGTCCATAGCCGGCCACATCGCCCAGGAAAAACAGCAAACTCTCTTCGAACTGCACGAAATCGAAAAAGTCCGAGTGCAGCTCACCGGCGGGCCGGCACTGGCCATAGTAGTCGATTCCTCCCACCCGGGCCGGAGCTTGTCCTGTAGTCTCAATAGTTTGGAAGGGATCAAGAAGATTCATAGCCGGGCTTCCAATGGAGGGTACGGATAAAGAATACTTAATCCTCATACCCAAATGACGAAGGCCCCTTGCGAGGGGGACACCCCAGCGAGGTAAAGAATCGTAAAATCACACAGCCCTGCAAGCCACAGCAGGCCTGTGCTTTAGTCGAATCTTAAGCATGAACTTGACAAGGAAACGCTAAAGTTTAATAATAAGAACGTGCTAAGTGCTGGCCGGAACTGGCTCCAGTGGGTCATTTTTCCCCCGGCACGCTCCCCTATATTCGACTTTTAGCACGGAGGCTTTCGATCAATGGCAAAAATTATCGGTATTGACCTGGGTACCACCAATTCGGTGGTAGCTGTCATGGAGGGCGGGCAGCCCACGGTCATTGCAAATCAGGAAGGGGCTCGCACCACTCCGTCCGTCGTCGCGTTTACCAAAAGTGGCGAGCGCCTGGTGGGCCAGGTCGCCAAGCGGCAGGCCATCACCAACCCCGAAAACACCGTCTTTTCCATTAAGCGGTTCATGGGCCGCCGGTTCGATGAAGTTACCGAAGAAATGAAGATGGTGCCATACAAGGTCGTCCGCGGCGAAAACAACGACGCGCGCGTCGAGATTTCCGGCAAAAAGTATTCTCCCCCGGAAATCTCCGCCATGATCCTGACCAAGCTTAAAGAAGCGGCCGAAGCGTACCTGGGCGGCAAAGTCACCGAGGCTGTGATTACCGTGCCCGCCTACTTCAACGATGCCCAGCGCCAGGCAACCAAGGATGCCGGTAGAATCGCCGGCCTGGATGTAAAGCGCATCATCAACGAGCCTACAGCCGCCGCGCTGGCCTACGGCTTGGACAAGAAGAAGAACGAAACCATTGCCGTTTACGATTTCGGCGGCGGCACCTTCGATATCTCCATCCTCGAGGTCGGCGAAGGCGTGGTGGAAGTGAAATCCACCAACGGCGACACCCACCTGGGCGGCGACAACATCGACCAGCGCATTATCGACTGGATCGTGGCCGAATTCAAAAAGGAAAACGGCATCGATCTCTCGCGCGACCAGATGGCGCTGCAGCGCCTCAAAGAGGCCGCTGAGAAGGCCAAAATGGAGCTTTCCACGCTTCTCGAGGTGGAAATCAACCTGCCCTTCATCACCGCCGATGCCTCCGGGCCCAAGCACCTGCAAATGAAGCTCACCCGTTCGCGCTTCGAGCAGATGGTAGAGGATATCATCCAGCGCTCCGTCGGCCCCTGTAAGCAGGCCATGGCAGATGCCAACGTCACCCCGCAGCAGATCGACGAAGTCGTGCTCGTCGGCGGCCAGACCCGTATGCCGCGTATCCAGCAGCTCGTGCGCGATCTCTTCGGCAAGGAACCCCACAAGGGCGTCAACCCCGACGAAGTCGTCGCGGTCGGCGCAGCCGTCCAGGGCGGCGTTCTGGGCGGCGAAGTCAAAGACGTTCTGCTGCTCGATGTCACTCCGCTCTCGCTCGGCATTGAAACCCTAGGCGGCGTGTTCACCAAGCTGATCGAGCGCAACACCACCATTCCGACCCGCAAGAGCGAGGTCTTCTCCACCGCAGGCGACAACCAGCCCTCCGTGGAAATCAAGGTCTACCAGGGTGAGCGCGCCATGGCCCACGATAACCGCCTTTTGGGTGTGTTCCAGCTCGGCAATATTCCACCCGCTCCGCGCGGCATCCCGCAAATCGAAGTCACCTTCGATATCGACGCCAACGGTATCTTGAACGTCACTGCCAAAGACCGCGCCACCAATAACGAGCAGAAGATCACAATCACCTCCTCTTCCGGACTGTCCAAAGACGAGGTGGAAAAGATGGCCCGGGATGCCGAATCGCATGCTGCCGATGACCGCAAGCAGCGCGACACCATTGAAGCCAAGAACCGCGCGGATGCCATGGTTTACAACGTCGAAAAGACGCTAAAGGAGCATCGTGGCAAAATCAGCGAAGCCGAAGCCAAGGAGATCGAAGCGGCTATCGAAGAGACCAAGAAGGCGATCGCTGAAAACGATGCCGACCGGATCAACAGCACCATGGACCGGCTAACCAGCGCCAGCCATAAGCTAGCCGAAGCGATGTACAAGGCCACCTCGCAGCAGCCCGGCGGCCAAGCCTCGCCCAGCGGCGACGGCCAAGCCCCCGGTGATCAAGGCAAAGGAAAAGATAATGTGGTCGACGCCGAGTTCGTCGACGTAGACGACAAGAAGTAAGGAGCTGAGGAGCCAGGAGCCGGGAGCCAGGAGGCCGCGAACGCAGAAGTCTCCTGGCTCCTTGCTCCTGGCTCCTGGATTCTTCCATGCCAACCGCTTCCAAGCACGATTACTACGAGACCCTCGGGGTTCCCCGCGGCGCTTCCGCCGATGAGATTCGCAAGGCCTATAGAAAACTTGCCCGCAAATATCATCCAGATCTGAACCCCGGCGATAAATCCGCCGAGGACCGATTCAAGAACGTTCAGGAAGCCTATGACGTGCTGAGCGACTCCAAAAAGCGCCAGATGTACGATCAGTACGGCTTTTACTCCGAAAGCGGCTACGCGGGTACGGGGCCTGACCGGCCGGGCGGGGGCCGCACGCCCAACATGGATTTTAACGGGTTCGATTTTTCGGATATCTTCAGCGGCGCCGGCGCGGGCGCGGGCCGGCGCGCCGAGGGAGCTACCGGCACAGGCGGCTTTCGCGACATCTTTTCTCAGTTCTTCACCGGAAAAGGCGCCCGAGAGCAGGCCGCAGAAAAGGGCAGCGATCTCGAATATGTCATGGATATCGATTTCTGGCAAGCCATCCGTGGCACCCAGGCTCGCTTGAACATCACCCGTTACGAGGTTTGCAGCACCTGCCACGGCAGCGGCAACGCGCCCTCTGGCGCGGGCGAAGTCACCTGCCCGGAATGCAAAGGCACCGGCAATGTAAATCAGATGGCGGGTGCCATGCGCTTCAATCTCACCTGCCCCCGCTGCGGCGGCACCGGCAAGCTCGGCAATGCCTGTCCTACCTGCGGCGGCGATGGCCGCGTGACCCGCACCGAAACCGTCGAAGTCCGCATCCCCGCCGGCGCGCGTAACGGCTCCCGTCTACGCGTCCCCGGCAAAGGCAATGCCGGCACGTTAGGCGCCCCTCCGGGAGATTTGTACATCACAACTCACGTGGAAGAGCACCCCTTTTTCCACCGGGAGGGCGACAATATTGAAATCAAAGTCCCGCTAAGCGTTTGGGAAGCCTCCCTCGGCGCCAAAATCGAGGTGCCCACCATCGATGGCCGTGCCCAGCTCAAAATTCCGCAAGGCACCCGTAACGGCCAGCGATTCCGTCTACGGGAAAAGGGGGTCCTCAACTCGCGCACCAATACCCGCGGCGACCAGATCGTTGAAGTCAGCGTCGAAGCGCCCGATCCCCGCGATGAGCGCACCCGTGAGCTGCTCCGCGAAATGGCCAGTTTGCATCCGGAAGATCCCCGCGCC
>DATBID010000284.1:0-8831 GCA_036557125.1 Bryobacteraceae bacterium
GTGGGGCGTAATACTCAAATAGGCGGGGTTCAGGTTATAGAGACCGCAAACTTGATATCCACCGCCGCCCGGTAACGCGGGATCGGAAGGCGCCGTAGCGCAGAAAGGATTGTAGTCGTTGATATTGAGCGCCGTGTTGACGGTTGCTGTTCGGTTGCCCGTCCAAATGTAGTAGGCGGTGCCGGTCACGCTCAGATGCGGTAGAACTTGCTGTGCGACGCCGCCCTCGACGTCCCAGGTAAAAGGCCGCTTATCGAAACCGCTCAGCACCCCCGGTGCGTAAAAGGTGGTTTGGGCATTGGTTCCGAATACTGCGCCACCGACGGATGACGAAGGCCCAATCGAAGCTTTGTTGATTGTGCCGTCCGGATTGTAAATGGTGCCATTCGTTCCGGTGTAAACGAAAGTGGCTGTTCTCTGGATGAGATTTGCCGGATTGTTGGCCTCGGTGAGGGTTGTTGTTTGCCCGTTCACAAAACGTGCAATGCCGGCTCTGAGGACGGTCTTATGATTCGAGAAAACGTCGTAAGCAGCGCCGACGCGAGGCGAAAGATCCTTCCAGTTGAGAACGCCGACGCCGGAGAAAGTTTCGGCTGGGAGGAACGCAGTTGCAGGCACCGTCTCGCTCGGCGTCCGGGTACGGAGGTAATCCAATCGCAATCCGTAGTTGATCGTTAACCGCTTGATGGTCCATTTATCCTGAGCGTAGACACCCAGGTCAGCGCCGATATTGTCAGTGTCGTTTAGCGGCAATGCCTCGGTCACTGATGTAAACCCCGGGCCCAAATTGGTGATGTAAGCGTCACCGGGGTAGCGCTGCGCGTGGTAATAATAGCCCCGCATGAACTGATAACCGAGCTTGAATTGGTGCGAACCGGTGACGTAGCTGACCGAGTTTGCCAGCGTTAAGGTATGCGAGTAGTTGAAATCCGAGAGAGCCTGGTTGTAGATGAAATGGTTTATATAGTTACCGACCTGGAGGGCCATAACCACCGGGCGCTGCAGACTGGAGTTGTTATTGAAGCGCCCCTCCCAGGCGGCGTCGGGACCGAGCAGATCGTTGGCGATCGTTTGGTTGAATACGGAGAGGTTGCCCGTGATCAGGAGCCTCGGGCTCTGCACCCTGGTCCATTTGACTATGTACTGTTGGGAGTAGGTGTCTAGATTGTTTGAGGCCGAGGCAGCGTTGTTCAGCCCGAAGAAAGTAAAACTGGGTTCGCGCCCATATGGCTCGTCGGTGGTTGTGTTTTCGTAGAAAAATGAAAACTTGTCCTTCTGATCGGCCTGCCAGGTAACGTTTCCGGTGCCGGTGTAAAACTTGGTGGGATCGTTGACGGCAGCGCCAGGTGCAAAGTTGAGTCCGGGAGCTAGAGCATTCGCCGGACTGCGAGGTGAAGCGTAGTTGTTGCTATCGACTTGGAAAGTGCCCTGGAACCAGAGTTTGTCTTTAATGATGGGACCGCCAATAGAGGGGTTCAAATCCCACAACTTCAAGGGAACGGTAGGGAGAAGGCTGTAAGGAGCGGCCGACAGCTTGGAGCTGACGTTATTGCCGACGAAGTCGCTATTCGTGTAGGTAGCGAACAAAGACCCATGGAAATTGTTGCCGCCTTCTTTCGGAATGATTTGGGTGAACATACCGGCGGTTTGCATATCGAGGTTGTCCATGCCGTTACTGAACGTCATTTCCTGATAAGCGGAGTTGCTGGTGGCGTGGGAAGTCAAGCCCGGGCCGGCGCCAATCAGGACCGAAGTCCGGGCGCCGTCGACCATGGTTTGGGCATCGGTATTCCCACGATAGGCCGGCGCGCCGAAGTTCAGCGTGCCGCCGCCGGGAACCAGGTCGAGAAAGCTCGAGAGGGATCGGCCAGTCGGCAACTCCTCCATATTGCTGGCCCCGAGAGTGCTGCTCACAACCGTCGATTGCGTGTCGACCACAGGCGTTTCGGCCGCGATCTGCAGCGTCTGCGCGGCTGCGCCAATTTGCAACTGGAGGTCGATCTCCGCTGTGAAACCCGTGGTGAGCTCCACCCCCGCCCGCTGCGCCGTAGTGAACCCTTCTTTCTTGACGGTTACGGCGTAAGTGCCGGGCTCAAGATTCACAAACGTATATCGCCCCGATTCGTTCGTCACAGCGGTGCGATGCCCTTCAATCAGCGCCGGGCTGGAAACGTCTACGGCGGCGTTCGGAATAACTGCTCCGGCCGGATCGGTTATACTACCCGCGATCGTCTGCGCAGAGGCGGACGATATAAATAACGCCAGGCAACCTGCGCCTAACCACCATCGATTCATAAATAGCTCCCCTTAACCTCGAACAATTGCGCGATGCCTAGACGAGCACCCCGTTCAGTGTATGATAAGCCCCAAAAATCCAGATCCGACAAGCAAAGCGTCCGTTTCGGGCGAAAGTCCGATTTAACCGGCAGGCCTTGCTTGGCATCTGTGCGCCTGTTAAACCACTGGAAAGCAGGAGGGACGCTAATGCTCCTGGTTTGGGGCGCCAAACGGAAAATGAGAATACGAACGAAGTTCCTGATCGCCTTTATGGCGCTGGCCGCCTCGGCTGCCGCCCACCATTCCTTTCAGGCCGAATTCGATGACAAGAAAATCGAGACCCTTCAAGGGGTCGTTACCAAATTCGAATGGATGAATCCCCACGCTTACTTTTACTTCGACGTGACGGACGAATCAGGTAAGGTGACCAATTGGGCGATGCAGTCCCGCAACTTGAGCATTCTTGCCCGCCAGGGCTGGACCCGCCGGACCTTGCAAGCCGGAGATAAAATTACAGTGACTTTCTGGCACCATAGGGATCCGGCAAAGAATATTGGCTTCGCCAAATTGATCGTGAAAGCCGACGGGACAAAATACGATGTCACTCCGGGCCAGTAGACTCGCCAGTATACTCGCCGCAGCCGCGCTGGCATCGCTTCCGGTGCTAGCGCAGGCGCCTTCCTCCGCCGCCCCGAAACCGACTGTGCCGCGAACTGCGGACGGTAAACCCAACCTGTCGGGAGTCTTTTCCGCCGTCGGCGGAGGCCGAGGAGGACGTGGCGGCCAGCGTCCGGAACAGATACAGTTCCAACCTTGGGCCGAAGAGAAACGGAAGATCCTTCTCGATCGCAAGCTGGTGGATGAACCAACCGCACGCTGTCTTTCGGCGGGGATTATCCGGCTCACAACGGTCCCATTCTTCCCGGTGCAGTTCGTCGAAACCCCGGGGCAATTGGTAATTCTGTACGAGTGGGATCATTTCTTTCGCGTGATTCCGACGGACGGCCGGAAGCAGGTGGAGGATCCCGATCCCCTGCAGTCCTTGGGCTACTCCGTTGGCAAATGGGAGGGCGACACGCTGGTTGTCGATGTCGTAGGCCTTAGCGACTACACGTGGATCGGCGGAAACGCCGGTATTCACAGCGACGCGTTGCATATCGTGGAACGCTACACGATGCTCGATGCCGATACGATTCGTTATGAAGCCACCCTGGACGATTCAAAGGCCTGGAAGCAGCCTTGGCACGTTCGCTCCATGCTTAAGCGCCGGCCTGCAGGCGACAAATTGATGGAGTACAACTGCGCCGAAAACAATAAGGCCGAAGATCATGCGCAAGGCAACAACCCGCCTCAATAAGCTTTCGCCCCGCGCTATTGCTTGGTTGCCGCGAACGAGCCGGATTCGGTTCCCATAACCGAGATTTGGCCTTTCATCGCGGTGGCAGAATCGAGCGTGCCCGCGTAATTCACCGTCAGCGGCATTCCCTGGAAATTGACGTTATAGCTCCATTTCACTGTCTTGCCGTCCTCTTCCCCAGTCAGTTGAACTTCGCCGATGTCCTCGCCTTTACAGGACCCGGTGAGCTTACCCCCGGCATCGTGGAACGAACAGACGAGATTGACCGCAAACTGGCCGATGCTGCCCGTCACCTTCCAATTGCCCGAAACATCTCCCGCGGCCGCGCACACGGCTCCGGCGATCAGGGTGGCTAAGATCAAGCGCCTCATAAACATCCATCCTAGTCTGGTCGCGATGATCAGCTCCGCCGTAACCAATGCAGGCAGACCGCGTGTGTTGCCCGTCCGAATCGGACAAGTGATTGGCCGCCGCGGGAGCGAACCGGGTCTGTGAACCATACCATAGTTCTGTATGGCCACACTGTCCTGGGCGCACGCAGGCGAACGCGCCCCAACTCGACTTGTAATTCCCGCATTGATTGCCCTTTTCCTCACGGCCGGCGGATCGGCTCCTGGACAAACCCCCTCCCGCGGCGGCGGGCAGCCCAGCGCCGGAGCAGTCATTTTCGGCCAGCCCGCGGGAGCGCCCCTTTTCCGAGCCCAATGCGGAAGCTGCCATACGCAGCAGGGACTCGAGATCGGCGGACGCGCCGCCCCGTCGTTTTCTTCCCTGAAGGCGATGTCGCCCGAAAAGATCTATGAAGCCCTGGGCAAAGGCGGCAAGATGCAGGAGCAAGCCGCCGCGCTGACGGACCGCGACAAACGCAATGTGATCGAGTTCCTCACCGGCCACCGAGTCGGCGACGAGACGGCCAGCCAGTCGAAGATGACGAACCCGTGCGAGTCGAACCCACCGCTCTCCGCGCGTGTTGACGCCACTCCGGCCTGGAACGGATGGAGCCCGGAAATTACCAACACTCGCTTCCAGACGGCCGCGCTCGCGGGGATGCAAGCGTCCGATATCCCAAGGCTGAAGCTGAAGTGGGCGTTCGGGCTGCCCGGCGGCGGAACCGCTTCCTCACAACCCACGGTCGCGTTTGGGCGCGTGTTCGTGGGCAGTGATAATGCAGGCGTCTATTCGTTTAATGCGAAATCGGGGTGCTTTTACTGGTCGTTTATAGCGGATAGCCCCGGGCGGTTCGCGCCCGCGATCGGGCCGATCTCGGGCCAGCCGGGCAGCCGCTACGCCGTGTACTTCCCGACGGGGAGCGGCATGACTTACGCGCTCGACGCCCAAAATGGCAAGCTGCTGTGGAAGTCGCAGATCGACGGTTTGCTCCACATCAGCAATTCGGCCGCGCTGTATGACGGCAAGCTTTTTGTGCCGATCGCCGGAACCGAAACCATGTCCGGCGCCAATCCGAATTACGAATGCTGCCGCTCGCGCGGGGGCCTCGCCGCTCTCGACGCCAACACCGGAAAGATCCTCTGGAAAGTGGACAGCATTCCCGAGCCACTGAAACAACTCGGCGAGAACCCCAAAGGAAAACAGCTCTGGGGGCCCTCGGGCGCGAGCGTGTGGAACACCCCCACCATCGACGCCAAACGCAAGCTCGTCTATGTCGGCACGGGCAACAGCTACGGTCCCGTTGCGGCCGAAACCAGCGATTCCATCCTGGCGTTCAACATCGCGGACGGCAAGCTCGTCTGGAGCCATCAGGAGTTCCACGGCGATTCTTTCATGGTCGGGTGCGGACCGTCCAATCCGGCGGGTGGCAATTGTCCCACAAAGCTCGGGCCGGACTGGGATTTCGGCGGCTCTTCGGCCATTCTCGAACGGCTGCCGGACGGCAAGGACGTGTTGCTCGCGGCCGGCAAAGGCGGCGTGGCCATCGCCCTCGATCCCGACGATAACGGAAAGCTCTTATGGCGCACGCAATTGTGGGAGCGGACGCCGCCCAGTCCCATGGGCCTCGTCCTTTTCGGGGGAACGGCCGACGGGAAACGCGTCTACTACCCGCTCCAGCAGCCCGGAGGGGGACTGAAAGCGCTCGATATTGAAAACGGGAAAACCGTCTGGAACGCCGAAATCAAGGCCGATCAGCGCGGGCAGCCGGGAGCGGCCACCTCCATTCCCGGCGTGGTTTTCACTGGCGGATGGGATGGAATCCTTCGCGCGGTCGGCACAGCCGGAGCCGACGATGGTAAGGTGATCTGGAGCTTCGATACGCATCGCGATTTCGATACGATCAACGGCATTCGCGCCAACGGCGGATCGCTCGGGCCTCCCGGCGCGACTATTGCCGGAGGCATGATATACCTATCTTCGGGCTACATAGGCGTGCAGAACGGCTTCCCCGGAAACGTGGTGCTCGCCTTCGGCCTGGATTGAGGTCTGAATGGCTACTTTTACCGCCGCACCCGACGTGAAGCGGGCGGCGTTTGGAAACGGCGTCCGTGGCGCTCTCTGGTTTGCGTTTCCGCTGATCGCGGTGTTGATTTACCGCCAGGCGCTGGCCGCAGTCTCATTCACGGCATCGCAGGGCGTGGGGCTGCTGACGATATTGGCGATTGCGGCGGCAATCGGGATCCCCCTTTCCGGCCTCGCGATAGTATTGCGCTCGCCTGCCGCCGCTTTTGCTGGATACCTCACGATTGTCATCCCGCCACTGATCACCGCGACGGCCGGCCTGGTCCGGATCGGCGGGCATGGTGGATACTGGACCGCGCTCGCCCTTTCGGTTCCCGTGCTGATCTTTGGCGGCGGATTCGCGCTAAGCGCAAGTCCCGGCCGGATCCTGCTGAACCTGCATCGGACGAGCGCGATCGCCCTGGTGATCTTCGTTGTTGCGCACCTGTCCAATCATCCGTTTGCGCTGGATAGCCTTGCTGCGCACAAAACGGTTCAGGACGCGCTACGGATCGTGTATAGGAACGCGATTGTGGAACCGCTGCTGATCGCCGCGCTCGCCGGGCAGGCCATCTCGGGCGTGGCGCTGGCATGGCGCGGCCGTCATCGGCAGGGATTTCTGAACCACGCTCAAGCCGCTTCCGGATTGTTCATCGCGGTCTTTCTTTGCTCGCACGTCATGGCAACGCTAGTGAGCGGGCGCGCGCTAGGGCATATCGAAACCGATTTCATCTTCGCCGCCGGAGGGCGCGCGGGATTACTCCACTCGCCCGGCTCGGTCATGTTGATTCCGTATTATTTCCTCGCGCCCGTCGCATTCTTCACGCACGCCGGCGGAGCGCTGCGGCGGATGCTGCTGCGCAGGCGCTCGCCCAACGCGAACCGCGCCGCAGCCGGCATTTTCGCCGTGGGTGCGGCGCTTTCGGTCGTTATCCTCCTCGCCCTGTGTGGCGTTGGCGGCATCGCTCGCGCCCTGTGAGGCAATCCGCGTCCGCGTCGGCATTTATCCGCCGTGGACGTGTGGCCGAACCGGACCGGTCTGGTTCCGTTCCACCTTCCGGCGATGTTACCGTGCTGACAGTGCAGAACATGAAATCACCTTTTTTCACTGCTTCTTTTGGCGCGGCGCTTCTCGTGTTTTGCGGGGTCGCTGCCTTGGCCCAGGAACCTGCGGGCGCCGGCCGCGGACCAGCGCTCAAAGTTCTTGTAGCCGGTGAGAACCCGGCCATCCGTCTGCTCGATAAAGAAAACGGCAAAGCCATCAGCAGCGCGAATTTCTGGCGCGTCGAGTGGAGCCCGGCCGGCGCTGGAGCCGTTTGCTACCTGACGATTTCCGGCCAGGACCCCTCCGGGAAGGGAGTCAAAGACCTTCGCATTGCCATCTACGACAACGAGAAGCTCTACGAATACGTCACCAACGACCTGATGTCGAGTCTGGCAAAGACCTTCAACGAACCGCCTTTCAAGGCTCTCAAGGGAACCGTCACCCGGACGGACAACGGCCCCGCCGAACGCACGGAAACATGCAAAGCCCCCGGCTATAGCATCCAACTCATCTGGAAAGGCCTGCGGCAGGGCAACTGGGCGGACATGAAGATGGGACCCGATACGCACATGACGTTCGTGATGGTGCCGGCATCGAGCGGAGAGATCCTGGTGAACGGCAAACAGGCCCCCGGCACGTGGTTTCCAACTGGCGGAGGCATAGGCCCGGGCGCGTATCTGACTGTGAATGAAACCTGGAGACGGTAGTGAAGAGTGACTCTTAACATGCATTCTTCGATACTTCCAGTCGCTGCATCTCTGTTCGTTATCGCCGGAGTGTGGACCGCCAGCGCCCAAAACGGAGGCGGAAGAGGTCCGGGCCAATCTGGGAGAGGCGCGCAGGCTGAGCCAACCCGCACGCAAGGCGGTGGCGGCGACCTGAAGGGCTATGATCCCAACGACCCGCGCCCTGCGCCGCGTCTCGCCGACGGCAAGCCCGATTTGTCAGGTATATGGACCCTCCTTGGCGGGAATCTTGGCCAGGACGCGCTCCCGCCGTTTGTGCCCGGCGGCGAAGCTCTCTACCAACCGCACCGGGATCCCAACTTCGACGACCCCAGCGGCTTCTACTGCATGCCCGACGGCATGCCGCGGCAGGTCAACGATCCCTATCCGCTTCAGCTCGTCCATAAGCCGGGTCTGCTGGTTTTTCTCTATGAGTACGATCATTTCTTCCGGATCGTCCCCACCAACGGCCAGCCGCACCCTCCCGATCCGGATCCCTCGTGGATGGGCAATTCGACTGCGAAATGGGAGGGCGACACGCTGGTGATCGACACCATCGCCCTGACCGATCATGAGGACCACTGGTTCGATCCCGCCGGACACAGACCCAGCGATGCCCTACATCTGATCGAACGCATGACGCGAAAGAATTACTCGACCATCATGTACGACCTGACAATTGACGACCCGAAGATCTGGACAAAGCCTTGGACCCAGCACAAGCGGTATGCGCTCCGGCCCGACTGGAAGATCGAGGAATACGTGTGCGAGGAGAACAACAGGACGGCGCTCCGCGGTATAAACGGCCAGAAACCTCACTACAACGGCAATCCGGCGGATCGAAAGTAGTTCGACGGAAGGAGAAATCCCGTGATGAACGGAACCCGATTGACTAAAGCCTGGGGCGCGACGGCTGGAATCCTCATTCTGTTTTCGCTGATAGCGGCTCCGCTGATGGCGCACCATTCCTTCGCCG
>DATBID010000285.1:0-6597 GCA_036557125.1 Bryobacteraceae bacterium
ACCACGCTGCGGAAGGGCACCGATCTCGTCTTGCAGATCCACTACCATCCGGACGGAAAGCCGGAGCTGGACCAATCGTCGCTGGGACTCTTCTTCGGAGATGCGCCCACCAAGGGACGCGCCGTCGTGCTGATGGGAGACAACCGGATCGATATCGCGCCGGGCGACGACCATTATGTTATCAAGAAGACGCTAACCGTTCCGGCGGACGCGCAGTTGCTGCGCATCGCTCCGCACGCGCACTATCTCTGCAAGGACATGAAGATCGATGCGCACCTGCCGGACGGATCCGTCGTGCCCTTGATCTGGATCAAGGATTGGGACTTCAACTGGCAGGGCGCGTACACCTACGCCGAGCCGGTGAAGCTGCCGAAAGGCACGCGCGTGGAGTTGGAATACACATACGACAACTCCGATAAGAACCCGCGCAACCCGGCGCATCCACCGGCGCGGGTGACGTGGGGCGAGGCGACCACGAACGAGATGGGCTTGGTGTTTCTAACGCTGGCGTTTCCCACGCCAGCGGACGCCGTAGCCTTTCAGCGCGCGCTGTTTCGTGCGCGATGAATCCGGAACCATTGGTCACCCCGGCGCTGGAGCGCCTCTGGTTAATCCGCCACGGGGAAACAGAGTGGAGCCGCTCAGGGGCACATACCGGCCGCACGGATTTACCGCTGACTCAGAACGGCTGCGCGCGCGCCCAAAAACTGGGCAAACTGCTTGAGGGCCGGCGTTTCGCGCTGGTGCTCGCCAGCCCTCTGGCGCGCGCGCGCGAAACCTGCCGTCTGGCGGGCTTTGGCGATCAAATGCAGATTGAGCCGAACCTGCACGAGTGGGATTACGGCGACTATGAAGGGCTCTCCACGGCGCAGATCCGCGAGAAGCGGCCGGGCTGGTCGCTATGGGTGGATGGTGTGCCCAACGGCGAAACGGTCGAGCATGTGGGGGAGCGCGCCCGGACTGTAATCCAGCGCGCCACGGCAGGGGCGGGCGATGCGGCTTTGTTCGCGCACGGGCACATTTTGCGGATTCTATCGGCATGTTGGCTGGGCCTCGCTCCCGCCGATGGTCGTCTGCTCGGCCTCGACACGGCTTCCATCAGCATTCTGGGCTACGAGCGGGATACGCGAGTGATCCGATTGTGGAATGTCACTGCGGAGGGCCTGCCCGAGACCGGCTAACGAAGCGGTTGCCGCGAATGACGAAGCGCAATGGCCAATCCGCGCAATGAGTGATGCCGATGCGCGGAGTGACATCGATTTCGACGCGGCGCGGTTCGGCGGGCGCGCGCACTACGAGCGAGCCTCGCGTCAAGTCTGCGCCATTGTGGGCGCGCGTGATGCCCATGGCGAGCGTCAGCTTTCCGGGGCCGCTGGCCAAATCTTCGAGGCGCTTGGCAGCCGTGCGCCGCTCTCGCATCGCTTCGATTCCCGCAAGCGGCTCGAGCGCACGAATCAGCACGCAGCCCGGCCGGCCTTCCGGCTCGGCTACGATATTCAAGCACTCGTACATGCCGTAGATGAAGTAAACGTAGGCATGTCCCGGCGGCCCGAAAATCACGCGGGTGCGATCGGTGATTCCGCGGGAGGAGTGCGCGGCCAGATCGTCGCCGCCCAGATAGGCTTCGGTTTCGACGATGACTCCCGCCACGGAGCCGTGCTGGAGCACCTTCCCTAACAGGCCGCGCGCTACTTCCACAGTGGGCCGCTCGTAAAAGGCGCGTTTGAGAATCGGCCCGAGGATTACAACTTCTCCGCGGGGCGCATGCCGGCAACTTTCAGACGAATGCGAAACAAATGGGTGCAGGCAGTGATGTAGAGAGTTTTGCCGTCCGCATCGCCGAATGCCATGTTGGTGACGACGATGCGCGGCCGCGGTTCCTGCGTGCTTTGCGGCAGCTCCAGCGTGCCGAGATGCCTCCCCTCCGGCGACGTGATCCAGATGGCGCTTCCCTGAACTGTGGAGTAGACGTTGCCCTTGCGGTCCACTTTGATTCCGTCATTACCGGCATTGATAAACAGTTGCGGGCTGGTGACGGTATCGTTCGGAAGAATGTCATAGCGCAGGGTCTTTTGAGGACCGGCCGTGACATAGAGGTGCTTCTCGTCCGGCGAAAGCGCGATGCCATTGGGGAAATCGCCAGGGTGGTCTTTGTCACCTCCGAGCAGGGTGACTTTGCCATCTTTGATGAGATAGAAGCCGTTGAAGGGCAGTTCCCGCGCGGGGCCTTCTCCACCGCCGCGCAGGCCGTTTACGCTATCGGTGAAGTAGACGGCGCCATCCGATTTCACGACGATGTCGTTCGGGCCGCTAAAGCGCCGGCCCTCGTAGCGGTCGGCCAGAATGGTGCGCATGCCGTTCTTCTCGATGCGAGCGATGTTGCGATCGGCCATAGCCGTTATGACGAGGCGGCCTTGCGGATCGAGCGTAAGGCCGTTGGAGCCGATCAGCAGGATGGCAACGCGGCCACCGCTTACGGTTTGCTGGCCGACATTCAGAATGTCTTTACCGGTGTAGCCGCTCTTTTCGAGGAAGACTGAGAGCGGAGCCGAGGGCGACCATTTGTAGATGACGTTGGCTGCACAATCGCTGAAGAGGAGATATCCCGAGCGGCCTTCGGGTATCCACACGGGGCCTTCGGTCAGACCGAAATGCTCGCCAAGGACTTCGAGCTTTGCGTCGGGAGCGAGGATTTCATCGAGGGCGGGATCGAGGCGCTGAATGCGGAACGGGCGATCTACGACTGGGCCGAGTTGGGCGAACGCGAGAGTGCCGCCTAAAAGTGCGGTGGCGGCGAGGAATTTGTGCATGCTACTTACTGTACGCCGAAGCTTCTCCTGGTTTGATGGATTGCGCCGGGCAGAAGCCCGGCGGCAGGGCGGAAGCCCTGGCCCCACTTTTCGAGCTACTCATACCGCAGAGCCTGGATTGGATCTACCCGGCTGGCACGTAATGCGGGCAGCCAGACCGCGAGCAGCGCTACGGCGAGGAGCACGATGGGAATGCCGGAGAACACCATCGGGTCCCAGGGTTTTACGCCGAAGAGCAGACTTTGGATGACGCGGGTGAGCGCGAAGGCTGCGGCTAAACCCACGATTACTCCGGCGAGGGCCAGCCGGATGCCCTGGAGGATAACCATTCTGCGAACGTTGCCCGTTCCGGCGCCCAAGGCCAGGCGGATGCCGATTTCCTGAGTGCGCTGCGCCACCGAGTATGCCATTAGCCCATAAATGCCGATGGCGGCGAGAAGCAGCGCGGCGCAGCCGAAAATGGTCAGCACGAGCATATTGAAGTTCTGGGCGGCGGTGGATCGCTCGATGACCTGTTCCATGGTGCGGACGTTCGCCACGGGCAAGCCGCTGGCCTCGCGCAACTCTTTTTGAATGGCATTGCTCAAGGTGAATGGCGGCACGCGGGTGCGAACCACCCAGGCCCACGGCACAATTTGCGACACGGTGGCGTTTTCGCCTTCATTCATCTGCGAGGACAGCACGAACATGTTGGGGCGCGGATCGCGATTGAGACCGCCATCGCGGATATCGCCGACCACGCCGATGATCTGGCGGGCCGGCTCGTCGATAAAGGCTGGTCCGACGCCCTTTCCGATGATGAGGCGATCGGCCAAGGGATCGCCCTTCGCCCAGAACTGCTTGGCCAACGCCTGGTTGATGATGACGACGGGCGGACCGCCTTCATCCTTTTCGGTGAACGTGCGGCCGCGGAGGACCGGGATTTTGAAGGTTTCGAAATAGCCAGGCGAAACCATGGTCCAGCCGGCGCCGCCTTTGGAGGTTGGCCCGTCGGGGCGGCCGGGGATCTGGAAGGGCAGGCCGAAACCGCCCTCTAGTGGAATGCAGCAGGAAGCCCCCGCGACTTCCACGCCCGGCAGTGCGCGGATGCGGCGTAAGCCATCGTCGAACAGTTGCGTTACACCGGCGGGTTTGGCGAACTGCGGTCCGGTAAGCGACATCCGCATGGTCAAAACATTGTGCGCGTCGAAGCCGGGATTCACCTGGCGGATGGCGATGAAGGTGCGGATCAGCAAGGCCGCTCCGACCAGCAGCACCAGCGCGAGAGCCATTTCTGTGGTGACGAGCAGGGCGCGAGTCTTGTTGTGCCTGAGGCCGGTGCCGCTGCGATTGGCAGCTTCTTTGATGGCGCTGTTGAGATCGGCGCGCGAGGATTGGAGGGCGGGAACCAGGCCGAAGAGAATGCCGGTGACGATCGACAGCGCCAGCGTGAACCCCAAAACGCGCCAATCGAGGCCGACATTCGCGCCATTGAGACCGATGCGCGGGATGTTGCCGGGACTGACGCTCAAGATGGCGCGGATGCCGGCGTATCCGACGATCAGGCCAACAACGCCGCCGGCGAGAGAGAGCAGCACGCTTTCCGTCAGAAGTTGGCGCACGATGCGGCCTCTGCCCGCGCCTACGGCTGCACGGATGGCGATCTCCCGCTTGCGCGCCGTGGCCCGGGCCAGCAGCAGATTGGCGACGTTGGCACAGGCGATCAGCAGCACAAAGCTCACCGCTCCCATCAAAATCAGCAGGGAGTTCTTCACGCCGCCGACGATCGCATCAAACAGCCTTTCGACGCCAAAGCCGATCTGCGTGTTATTGAACGGAAGCGGGTGCTTCACCGTGTATTCGTGCTGATATGCCGCCTGCAATTGCGAATCGGCCGCGAGCAAACTGACGCCTGGCTTCAGGCGGCCGATCACGGTGAAGTAGTGAGCGTTATCGTCACGATAGGGATCGAGTTGAAACGGCACGTAGACCTCGGGCGGCTCATCGATTTCGATCTTGAGATTCGGCCCGACCACGCCGATGATTTCGTAACTTTCGCCGCTGAGCGTCATGCGTTTCCCTATCACGTTGCGGTCGCCGCCGAAGCGCCGCCGCCAGAATGCATAGGCGAGCACGGCTGTTTTTGGGGCTTTGGGAAGGTCTTCTTCGGCGGTGTAGGTGCGGCCGAGGACCACGTCCGCGCCGAGCAGGCGGAAGAAATTGGCGCTGGCGCGGGTGGTTTGGATCTGCTCGGGCGCGGAATCGCCGGTCAAATTGGCGACGTTGAACGCGTACGCCGAAACGTCCTGGAAGGACGCGGTCTGCTGGCGGAAGAAGTTGTATTCATTCGGCGAAGAGCCGGCGCCGCGTCCCGCTTTGAATACGTTCTCAAAGATAACGATTCGTTCCTGATCGGGAAAAGCCCCCTGCTTCAGCAAGACGGTATTCACCAGCGAAAAAATAGCCGTATTCGTGCCGATGCCGAGCGCCAGCGCGGCGATCACCACCAGGGTGAAGCCCGGCGCCTGGAGGAACATGCGGGCGGAATGCTTGAGGTCCTTCAGAAAGCCATCCATGGCGAGGTTAGACGGAGAATATCAGGTTTAATCCCGCAAAAGTGGCGGCGATGTTTCCGCGGGATGTAATCTGATACTAGAGCATGCGATGGATAGTCAGGTAACGGATGCAATCTATACTGGGGGGGTGTTGAAACCACTAGGTAGCCTATCCCTAGAAGAGTCCGAACGCGTCCGGCTGATAATTGAGCGGAACCAGACACCCGCACGGAACAGGCAGGCCGCTTTAGAGCAACTCCGAGCCGGTATCCGGGAAATGCAGTTCTATTTGACGGGCCCACTCCCACGGCGCGACGAACCGCATGACCGCGTTTGACACAAACATTCTGATTTACAGTTGCGACCTGTCCGATTCGCGGCGTCAGCGGATCGCTCTGGAGATTCTCGCTGCCGCTGAGGACGGAGTCCTGCTATGGCAGGTTGCCGCCGAATTCGTCGCTGCCTCGCGAAAGCTATCAGCGCAGGGCTTCACACCGGCGCATGCGTGGGCGCGGTTTGCGCGATTTCAGGAACGTGCTTCGGCTCATTATCCGGTCGGCGAGTCTCTTCGACCATGCGCAAACATTGCACGAACAAGCTTATCTTTTTGGGACGCGATGATTATCGGCGCCTGCATTGACTGCGGCGTAGACCTACTCTATTCGGAGGATTTGCCGGGACGGACGCATATCGAAAGCCTCCGGATTGAGAATCCATTCACATAGTCAGTTATTAAATTATGCGCCCGGAACCAACCGCCGATCTCCTTACAACGGGTACCCGGACCGGCGTCCGCCGGTCCCTGCTTACTTATGCTTCGCCGTGGGTGCGCCAGCCGGCGGCGTACTCTTCCCGGACTGTCTTTGAGTACGGGACGGGGCTGACGACGGCGCGGATTTCGATCTGGTTGTGGCGCTCGACGGTGGTTTTCTTCGAGCCGCCGCCCGGTTCGCCCCACAGGAGTGTCACTTCGGTACCGATCTTGACATCCGGCTCAACGATGCCGAGCGACAGCATGGAGCGCTCGTTATAGCTGTAGCCGCTGAACATGGAAAGGCCGGCCAGTTTGCCGCGGATCAGCAGTTTATCGTAGGAAGCCGAGGTGTAGTTGGAGAGCGGCAAATCGATGTACTTATAGTGATCGCCGTGTTCGAGCAACGACGCGAAGACTTTCAGCACATCTTGGGAGTTCCAGGCCAGCGTGACTTTCTTGCGGTGGGGCTTATCGGCGATTTTCTCCATTGCTTCGCGGC
>DATBID010000286.1:0-16248 GCA_036557125.1 Bryobacteraceae bacterium
CGAGGCTTGGCTGATCAACGCCCATATCAGCCAGTATTCGCACGGCAACCGCGAAAACCATCCGCCGGTTCACAACCGCAAATTGCTGCTGCACCGCCGGGAGATCGATAAGCTGCGGGGGCAAACCCGCGAGGGACTCACCCTCATCCCCACCAGAATCTACCTGAAGAACGGCCGGATTAAATGCGAACTGGCGCTGGCTCGCGGCAAAAAACTCCACGATAAGCGCGAGACCGAACGCGCCCGCACTGCGGAGGCAGAGGCGCGTGCGGAAATGCGGCGGCGCGCCTGAATCCTTGATAAACTTGGCCCTTTGTGAGAGCCCTTATGCGCAAATTACTGCTATCAGTCCTCCCTTTGGCCTTACTTCCGGTTCTGGCGTTGGCCCAACCCAAAGGCTGGAATGATCCTTTCCCGCCGTTTCGGATCATGGACAATCTTTACTACGTCGGGACCAAGGAACTGGCGTCGTTTCTATTTGTCACGCCCCAGGGAAACATTCTGATGAACAGCGACTACGAGTCGTCTGTTCCCGTGATCAAGGCGAGCGTGGAGAAATTGGGGTTTAAGTTCGCCGACATCAAAATTCTAATCGCAGGCCATGCTCATCCCGACCATGTGGGAGGTGACAATCTGGTCAAGGAGTTGACGGGCGCGCAGGTGGTGGTCGGACGGCTGGACGCCGACAAAACCAGAGACTTTCATCCGCCTGGAAAGGAGCATCCGATAGACCGCCTGGTGGACGAGGGCGATACGGTGTCGCTCGGCGGAACTACACTTACGGCGCACCTAATGCCCGGCCACACGAGAGGATGCCTGGCGTGGAGCACCACTCTGAAGGAAAACGGCAAAAGCTATTACACGTTCATTGAATGCAGCCTCAACGGCCAGTTCCTTCAGGTGCTGGACAACTACCCCGGAATCATCGATGACTTCCGCGCCACTTACAAGAAGGCTCGCACATTTCCGGTAGAGGTGTTCCTCAGCTCCCATGCCTCGTTCTTCAACCTCGCGGAGAAATACGAAAGGCTCGAAAAACGCGGCCCGGGAGATCCGAACCCGTTTATCGATCCAGAGGGATATAAAGCTCACGTCGATCAGTACGAGAAGAGCTTCGAGGCCGCGGTAGCGAAGCGGGAAACGCAGGGAGCGGGCAAAGGCAAGTAAGAACTCTCTACCAGACATTCCCAAAGCTTAACCCGACCGGTCGAGACCTCGAAGTTCCTGCTCGATAACCTCGAGCAGCGCGGGCAAGCTGACCGCTACAGTTTGCCACACGCGTTGCGCGGCGACGTCCTCGTATTCGTGGCGATAGATATTCCCGGCAGCGGCCATCTCGCGCCACGGAATTGACGAATGGCGAGCCTTTAACTCGTCTGGCAGCCGGCGCGACGCTTCAGAGATGATTTCCAGACAACGCGTAACGGCGTAGAGACGCAGGCTATCGTTCTGAAACGTTTCCCAGTCCAAGCCTGTGACGAACCCCTGAGCCATCACGATGTGCTGAATGTCGATGAGCCATCGGACGATTGCTTGCGGATCAGAAGGCATAGATTGCTTCAGCCGCGGCAGCCGATTTGACGTAGGGTTTTAGACTTTCCCGATCCACTACATCGACTGGCCCCTCAAACAGACTGGCAATATACGCCTTTATTCCGGCATACTCCCACACGCCGACAGGCGCACCAGGATCGATCTCGATCATAATATCCGTGTCGCTTTCCGGCCGTTCGTCACCCCGTGCTCGCGACCCGAATACGGCCGCATGAGCAACACCGCGCTCGTGGAGCGCCGCCTCGCTTTCCCGGAGCCTGGCTATGATCTCTTCGCAATGCATGAGGTGCTTATCCCATCCTATCGCGCTCGAAACATTCGCCACTTCAGGCGAGCCGTGCCGGATCGTTCGGAAGCGGGTGCGCTGGATCGCGCGAAGAAACTAATTAACGGCCGTCTAATTCCCTGCTCTGATGTGCTCCGGGTCCTTATTGTTTTCGCAAACCCAATCCAGCAGTTCCGTATCCGCCACGAACTCCCAGGGAATCTTCACCGTCCACGGTTTGGTGTAAGCTTTGGGATCGTTAATGGTCACTTCTACCTGCATGTGGCCGAAATCCGGACGGCGGAAGCGCTCCAGGATGCGCAGTGCGTCACTGTGGGGATGGCCGCGGTCGTCAAGCCAGGTCTTTTCACTCAGTCCTACTGTCTCCACCGCCAGTGTGTCGCCTTCCCACTTGCCCACCGAGTAACCGTACCAGGCGGGGTCGCGTTCCTCAGGTAAGGGCCGGCCGTCGGTGAAGATCTGCCGCCAGGAGTGGTACGCCTCGAACAGCATGATGAGCCCGCCGGGAGTTTGCACCAGCTTCTTAGGCGTAAAGTGCGCGTCGAAATCTGTGACGCTGTGCGGCAAGCACTGATTGCTCGGCCGGTCTCTTCCCTCATTCTCCTGTCGCTCCTGGAACAGCTTCGCGGCCCAGGGTTGCATGGAAACTTCTACGCCATCGGCAGCGAGATTTTCCAGGTAGCGGCCATCGGGCGCGGCCCAAATTCCGGAAAAATCGGGCTTGCCCTCGCGCGTTCGCGGCGTCGGCGCGGAGAGGTTCGGCTTGCCGTCCTTAGTTCGCGGAATCCCCGGCGTGGGATAGTGTACCCACTGCCCGGCGAGCGGCATTGCCCACCACAATGCCAACAAAGGCCCGAGGCTTCGCACGGCTTACTCCTGTCAAGCGTAATCGAACAACTGCATGAAACCGAAATCCATGTGAAGCTGCATATGGCAGTGGAACAGCGTCAGCCCGGGATTGTCTGCCACGAAGTCCACCGCCGCCGTGCTCTTGCGCGCCACGCTAATAACATCCT
Organism: Bryobacteraceae bacterium; assembly: GCA_036557125.1. Taxonomy (GTDB): domain Bacteria; phylum Acidobacteriota; class Terriglobia; order Bryobacterales; family Bryobacteraceae; genus PSRJ01. The sequence goes on from DATBID010000286.1 coordinate 2,857, forward strand.
TCATGATGCCGGCCATTGGCTTGTCACCTGCCTGCACAATCTCGAAGGTATGGCGGTGCAGGTGCAGCGGGTGAATGTCGCCGGTATCGGTGTTGTCAAACAGCAGCCGGTAGCGCTTGCCCTTCTCCAGGCGAATTTTGTCGTTGTCGGGAAATCCCTTGCCATTGATGGTCCAGTGATTGAAATCCACGCGTTTGCCCGGAATCTTGCCAAACTTCAGGGTGATCTGATGATCGGGTTCGGGCGCGGGGCGGCCGCTGGCGAAAATGCTGTAATTCCAGGGACCCCGGCCGATCCCCAGCGGCGTATGCCACTCGGGCGCGCCGCTCTTATTCGCGTATTCCACCACGATGCCCATGCCCATTGTTCGCTCGTCGTCCTTGGTCGAGCCGAGCACCCAAACTCCGGGGTTGTTCATTTCCACGATTGCGTCGGCCCGCTCGCCAATATCGAGATAGAGGAAATCCACCGTCTGCGGCTTTGCCACAGGGTTACCATCGAGCGCAATCACATTAAATTTATGGCCGGGCAGAGCCAGCCGGATTTCATCCGTGGCGCTGGTGTTCACCAGACGGAAGAGCACCCGCTGCCCTTCACGCACACGCAGAGGCTCTCCGGCGCCGAGCATTTTGGAGTTCAGCGTCGCCGATTCGTAAGCGATTTCCCAGCCGTTATCGGGCGGTCCCATGTGCGCCAACGACGGTCCCCAGTGATGCGCCGCGATCAGAAATTCCTGATCATAGTTGCCGGGATGGCGCGCGGGCTCGATGATCGCAAAGCCGAATTGGCCCGAAAATCCGGCGCGAGTCAAATCAGACCGCGCCATCATGTGGGTGTGATACCAGCGCGTTCCCGCCGGCTTCGGAGTGAAGCGGTAGCGGACGTGGCCGTGCGGCGGAACCGTCGGCGTTCCCTCTTCCATCGATCCATCAACGGCCGACGGGATATGGAATCCGTGCCAGTGGACCACCTCGGGCACATCGGTGTCGTTGAACACGTCGATGGTGACCGGCTTGCCTTCCGTGAACCGCATGACGGGACCTGGCACAGAGCCGTTGTAGCCCACGGTCTTGATCGTCTTGCCCGGTCCGATATCGAGCGAGATCGGCGCGATTCGCAGGGTGTGGTCGGCTTTTTCGGCATCAGCCGCAACCAGAGGCGGCGCGAGCGCCAATCCGGAGTATTTCAGGAAATCGCGGCGGTGCATGGTTTACCAATGATAACGCTGTCGCCGCCGCTGTGGGCATCACTGGATGGTTAGGGTGGCGGCCGTACTCGCCACGCCGCCGACTTTGACGACTACAGGCTGCGGGCCGAGCGGCGCGTTCGGCGGAATGGTGTAGTTTATCTGAACCACGCCGACAAGTCCCTCGGGTATACCCACGAAAGTGGTGGGAGCGGTGAGGCCGGCTACGCCTCCAAGGCCACCAATAGTCACTGTCACGGACTGCGTGGGCGTCGGAAGATTACCGATCGGAGCACTGCCCGGCGGCGCAACGCCGTCGTTTATGGCTGGCGTAACCGATCCAGCCCCAGTAATAAATAGCGTCACTGTCTGCCCCGGAGCGGCGCTCGTATTCGGCACCGGTGCTCCGTTGGAATCGGTGAAGATGCCCGGCGCGGCAGCCGTCATCGGAAAAGTTGTCGAGACGGTGGAACCGTTGTTGTTGATGGTTAATGTTGCCGTGCTCCCCGGAGTGAGTTCATATGGGATCTGCAGGTTGATCTGGCTGCCGGAAACATAGTCGAGATAAGCCGGAATATTGTTTACTGTCGCCGTGACACCTTGCATCTGCTTGGGAAGAGGAACACTGGACGCCCCCTGGTCCACCGGCGCGAGTTGCGAGCCGAAAACAGACACCAGTTCTCCGGGCGCAAATCCCTGCAGATACGAACCGGCGTTCACGATTGCGGAGATTTTCGGAGCCGCTGTGGAGTTTTGGCCCCCGCCCGTCCCACTGCCGCCGGAGCCGCTGGAGTTCGCCTTCCATGCGGCCAGCAGGTCGCCGGCGTCTACGGTTCCGATTCCAGTCACCTGGTCATAGCCGGGCGCTGCGCTGAAGCCTATATTTCCCGAGGTGCAGCCGCGCTCGAACCGCGGGCAAGTGATCGTGATGAAATTGTTGCCCGTCGTGATGTCGTGATAATGCCCCTGCGACGATTGAAACAAACTGTATAGTTCCGTATTGATATTGCCCAGCCCTGGCGAGGATTGCGCCCCGGAAGCCACGAGTTGCTGGTTCACCAGGGTGAACATGCCCGAAAACTGGGGCGCTCCCACCGACGTGCCCCCTACGATTATTTTGCAGGTGTTCGTGGAGCGGCTGCCGTTGCAGCCGTCACTCGAATAGATGATGTATCCGTCGTGGTCGGCCGAAGCGCTGATCGCAATATCGGGGACGTCGCGGGCGCCGTCATTAGGCACGCCCGTGCCCGTTTGCCAGGACGGCTTGCTGAAATAAATACTCGCTCCGCCCCCGCTCGCCGAGGGGCTGCCGTCTCCAGCGCTATCGTTCCACCCGGTCTCCGGAATATAGCCCAATGCAGAGCCCCCGTTGGCATCGTTAGCCGCATTCCAGTTGCTATTGCCATCAACAAATTCGGTGCCGCCCACCGCCGTCACTTCCGGTATGCTGCCGGGCATGTCCACTGAAATTAGGTTGTCCGCGTTCGGGAAAGTGTCGCCGTAGCAATCGGCTGCGCCGCTGTCGCCGGAGGCCGCGAACCAGGTAATACCCTGTGCGTTCGCCTGTTGCGCGAGGGACTGCATGCTCGTTATCTGCGCTGCGTTGTAGGCATATTCGCAATCGCCGTAACTCATGCTGATGACCGGCGCTAAGTTCTGCTGAATCGCATATTCTATGGCAGTCTCCACTCCTCCGGTTGTGTTCGGGTCCGCGTATACATATATGATGGTCGCATTCGGTGCAACTGCTCCGGATAGTTCCAGGTCCAGATCCGCCTCGCTCAAGTCCCCGCACTCCTCGCTGGCAGGCGTGGAAGATTCGCAAGGGGGAATCACTCCCGGATCCGGCGAACCCGGCACAAGCACCTGCTGCAAATTGATCGCCGGCAGATTGAACGTGCTTCGGAACTGGTCGATATCGGCGGTGCGGATATCGGTCTGCCCCACCACTACGATTTTCTGGCCGCTCCCGTTCAAGCCGCCGCTATAGAGAGGCTTTAGATTATAGATATTGGCGACATCTTCCGGTGTCAAGTAGTGGTTGCCTTGTGAATCCGTAGAATGTGGGTTGCTCGCCCGTGGAACAATCGCTCTGGACTTCAGTTGCGGACGCAGGCGGAAATTGTTGAGGCCCCGGATACCCCCGATCACGCCCCTGAATGCCGCTGGAACGGACGGATTCGTGGCGTTGGCAAAGTGCGGTTGTCCGTTGATGACATAGCGGTGGATTTCGACGCCGAAGACTTTCTCTACCTCAGCCGCGGTTCCGGTAACTGTGATGGAGTTCCGCGCTGCCGCCACCGAAATCAGCGTCAAATTGTGGCTCTGAAGCCATTGCTCGATTTTATTGATGTCATCCTGGCTCGCCCCAAAGCGGTCAGCGAACTGTTGCGGCGTAAGCCACTTGTGATAATTCGGCGACGCAGGGTCTTGCTGTTCAGCAAGCAACTGCTTGAGTGCCGCCTGTTGGGCCGGAGACCGCTGCAGTTCCACAGTTACTCGCGGTAGAACCATATTGGGATCCACAGCGCCCCGATCGTATTGCGGCAGCGCTCTGGGATGCAAATGGCCAGCAAGCGTGATCCGCTGCGCATTATCGATTTTTCCTACGATACGGCTCTGTTGCGCCATACCCGCAACAGGCACCAGGCAAACTGCTGCAAACAAAATGAGAAGTGACGTTTTAAGCATACGCGTTCGCAAGAAGCGGTAATAGCTATAACCGTGCCCGGGGACGCGCTACCAAAGCCGGGCGCATGTACCTCGTGACGGTAACCTCCCCGCTCCGGTTTCATCGGATGGATAAAGTGCGATATACCTTACAGACATGATGTTGGATGTTAAGAACGATAAGACGGCTCCGGGAACCCGCTGGAACCGGCGAGCCTTCCTGGCGGCGTCACTTGCGGGCGCGGCCTTGCCCCGCGCCAACGCGCAGAACGTACCGGCGCTTTCCACTCCCACAGCGCGCGATTGGTCGAAACAGGAACCCCTCCAGTACCCCGATCCCGATATCATCGCATTCGATAATCGCTTTCGCCGCTACATTCTGAATTCTCCCATCAAACGCCTCTATACCGGTACTTTATGGGCCGAAGGAATTGCCTGGAGCGGCAACGGCCGCTACATCGTGTGGAGCGACATTCCCAACAACGTGCAGATGCGCTGGCTGGAAGAGGATGGACATGTGACTGTATTTCACCGCCCGTCCGGATACAGCAACGGTAACACGTTCGATTACGAAGGCCGCCAGCTTTCTTGCGAGCACGGCAACCGCCGCGTGGCGCGCTATGAAAATAATGGAACCATCAGCGTGATTGCCGACAAGTATCAGGGCAAACGGCTGAATTCGCCCAACGATATCGTGGTCCATCCAGATGGCGGCATCTGGTTCACCGACCCCAGCTACGGCATTCGTGGCTATTACGAAGGGTTCAAAGGAGACTCGGAGGTGAAGCCCGCCGTCTACCGTGTCGATGGAAAAACTGCCCAGATGGATAAGGTCACCGACGAGCTCGATCAGCCGAACGGAATTTGTTTCTCCCCCGATTACAAAAAGGTCTACATCTGCGATACGGGGTCCGGGCGCGACATTCGCGTGTACGACCTGGACGGGAAGTCGCTGCGCAATGGAAAACAGTTCGTCGTGCTCGACATGCCGAGCGAAAAATCGTCGAACCCGAAAGTGCCCAACTCGGGAGGTCCGCCTTCGGCCGCCGATGGCATCCGCTGCGATATCGATGGCAACATCTGGGCGGGAGCACGACCCGGAGTTCAAGTGATTACGCCTGCCGGCGAGCGCATCGGCATGATCCGCCTGCCGGAAACCTGCGCGAACATCTGTTTCGGAGGCACCAAGCGCAACCGCCTTTTCATGGCGGCCAGCCAGTCGTTGTATTCGGTGTACGTCGATACGGTGGGAGCGCACATAGCCTAAGCCGACCGCGCGCTACACTGAGAAAAAGAGAACACTGTCCATGAGCGAGCCGGTTAAGCCGAGTATTGAAGAGCGTCTCCAGGCCTTGGCCGAGAGTCTGGAACTTATGTACCGCGACCAACAGCAGGACGCGGCCAATATCCACTCACTCACCCTCATCGCCAAAGACGCCCTCGATTCCATTAAGCGCCTGGAGCGGATCGCTACCACACACCAGGACCGCCTCGACAACCACGACCAACGGATCGAAGATCTCGAAAGCTAGTAGCGGCGCCGCCCGGTTCCGTCTTTCACATGGGTATGCGGCTTGCATTATTTGCGCGGCGTGGCCGTGCAAAGAGGGATGGTGTGCCTTCCTGTGCTTTTGTGCGCGTGCCTCATGCCCTGCTTGCACTCCCAAGGTCTTGAGCCTGAGAGCGCCTACGAAGGCAAGCCCATTCAGGAAGTCCGGTTCGATCCAGCCATGCAGCCGATCACGCCTTCCGATCTCGCACGCCTCATGCTCTCCCTCAAAAACGGCGGCGTCCTTACCCTGGATGACGTCCGCGATACCATCCGAAAACTCTACGGCACGGGTCTCTACGCCAATATCGAAGTAGAAACGCAAACCGGTGAGCGCGGCCTCATCGTTATCATTCATACTTCGGTGCAATGGTTCATCGGGCCGGTGGAAGTGAAAGGTCAGGTCGATTCGCCGCCTAATGCAGGCCAAATCGTCTCCGCTTCCAGACTGCTATTAGGAACCCCCTTCTCGGAAGACGATCTCAATACGGCCGTCCAGCGTATCCTCAATCTTTTTCGTCGGAACGGTCTCAACCTGGCCGGAGTCGTGCCCAACGTAACCCGCGATCCCGAACATCAGCAAGTAGCGGTGACTTTCATCGTCAAAGCCGGCCGACGCGCGCGTCTCACTCTCCCCGAAGTCACCGGCGACACCCGCCTGCCGCCACTCACCCTCGCCCACGCCGCCAGATACCGCAACTTTTTTCGTCGCTGGAAAACCGCAACCGCGCGCAATGTCCAGAGCGGCTTGGTGAACATCGACAAGAAATATGAGTCGGTGGACCGTCTCACCGCCGCTGTCACCTTGCAAGGCCGGCAATACCTTCCCATGCAGAACCGGGTCAGAGTAACTATCGACGCCAACGGAGGACCGAAAATAAATCTCACCGCGAAAGGCGCGAACATCTCCCAAAGGAATTTGCGCAGGTACGTGCCAGTCCAACAGGACCAAACACTCAACCGGGACGTCCTGGTGCGCGGCGTGCGCAACTTGCGCGATTACTTCCAGAACGCCGGGTATTTTGATGTGTCAGTGAATTTCGAGACGAGCCAGGCCGGCCCGGACCAGGAAAATATCACTTATCTCATCAGTCTGGGCGAGCGCCAAAGGCTGGTGAGAGTGGCCGTTGAAGGTAATCATTACTTCACTACTAGGGCCATACGCGAGCGCATGTTCATTCAACCCGCCGCTTTCATCCGCCTGCCGCGCGGCCGCTTCAGCCAGGGCTTTGTTGACCGCGATCGTGACTCTATCATCGCGCTCTACCAGGATAACGGTTTCCAGGATGCGCAAGTCACATTCAATCTCACGGGCAACTTTCTCGGAAAAAGAGGAGACCTGGCCGTAACCGTTCTAATCGATGAAGGTCCTCAGTATAAGGTCGCTTCGCTCGACGTGGAGGGCGTGGAGCGCTCTCTCCATGATCGGGCGTTCCCCATGCTGGCCTCCACCCCGGGCGAGCCGTACAGCAAAACCAATGTGGCGCTCGACCGCGACTTCCTTTTAACCCTGTATCAGTCGGAGGGCTACCCGGATGTGAGCTTCGAGTGGCGACAGTCTCCCGGCAAAGAACCAGAAACCGTGAACCTGGTATACATTGTGAATCCGGGCCCGCGGCGCTTCGTCCGCGATGTCCTCATCAGCGGTGTGCATCACACCAGCCCTCGCCTGATCCGTCCCAATATCACTTTAAAAGCCGGCCAGCCGCTCTCCTGGATTGCCATGGGAAACATGGAGCGGCGTCTCTATAACCTGGGAGTTTTCGAAAACGTCGATACGGCCATTCAAAATGCCGATGGCGATACGGAAGATAAATATGTCCTGTTTCACGTCACCGAAGGCGCGCGATATTACACCGCCATCGGCTTCGGCGCCGAGCTGACTCGCATCGGCGGCAGCCCGACCAGCCTGAGCGCGCCCGCCGGCCAAACCGGTTTCGCTCCGGATGGCTCCTTTCTTCTCAGCCGTTTGAACGTGTGGGGCTTGGGCCATAGCCTGACTTTCCAAAGCAACTACTCTACTCTGGACCAGCAAGTATCTGTGAATTACCTCATTCCCAGTTATCGCAACGTCCAGGGGCGAGACATTTCCTTCACCGGCTTCTTCGATAACGAACGCTACATAAACACATTTACCGGGTACCGCGTGGGCGGGGGCGTACAGCTCTCGCAGAGGGTTTCGAAGCCCATCCACATGCTCTGGCAGTATAACTGGCGTGATGTCGTAGTGAATACCGGCACGCTGAAAATCAATCCCGAATTGATTCCGCTTGTGGCACAGGCTGCCAAGATCGGGATGTTCTCCGCCACTTTCATTCAAGATCACCGGGACAATCCCATAAACGCTCACCGCGGCTTCTATAACAGCGCCGATCTGGGGATGGCGGCAACCGCTTTCGGAGGCAACAAAAATTTCACCCGGTTTCTGGGGCGTAACTCGTATTACAAACCGATCGTCGGCGATTGGGTCTTCGCCATGAACACGCAATTCGGCTGGATTCATCCTTTCCGCGTGCCGGCCGGCAAGACTGCTTTCGAGTACATGCCGTTGCCGGAACGCTTCTTCGGCGGCGGCACCCAGTCCATGCGGGGCTTTCCAGATTACCAGGCCGGCCCGCGTGATCTCGAGACCGGATTCCCGATCGGAGGCGATGCGCTTTTATTCCATCAGGATGAGCTGCGCTTCCCGTTGCTTGGCCCGAACATCGGCGGCGTTTTATTCCACGATATGGGCAACATCTACACGGATGTGAGCAGCATTTCTTTCGGCGTTCACCAGAAATCGATCACCGATTTCAACTACATGGTGCACGCCGTGGGCTTTGGTATCCGCTACAACACGCCTATCGGGCCGGTTCGCGTCGACCTCGCTTATAGCATCAACCCTCCGACGTTTTTTGGCCTGAAGGGAACATATCAGCAGTTGTTGTTCGGCGGCGCCACACCGCAAATTCAGAGCATCAGCCACTTTCAATTCTTCATCTCTTTCGGGCAGGCTTTCTGAGATGCGAACCCTATGCGCCGCTTCCGCTTTGTATTTGGCTTCGCTCGTTGGCCATGCGGGCGTGGTAGACCGCATAGCGGTGGTGGTGGGCACCCATGTCATCACTCAGACGGAGGTGGATGAAGAAGTTCGTGTGACCGAATTTGAAAACCAGGAGCCGTTGAACCTGGGTCCGGACGAGCGGCGCGCCGCGGCCGAGCGCCTCATCGACCAGCAACTGCTCCGCAATGAGATCCAACTCGAACACTACCAGCCGCCCGAAGCCGGCGAGGGCGCCAAGCTGCTGGAAGACTTTCGCCACCAGAACTATCCTGCCCCGGCGCGCTTCGATACCGCCCTTCAGCGATACGGCATCACGCAACAGCAGTTGGCACGCCACTTGTTGTGGCAAGCGGAACTGGTGCGTTTCGTGGAGTCGCGCTTTCGCGGACCAACGCCCTCGACTTCTTCGGCTTCGACTCCGTCATCCGGACCAAGCGATGGCAACGCGCAACTCGACGCCTGGTTGAAAGACGCCCGTTCCCAAGTGCGGATCGAATTTAAGAAAGACGCTCTCGAGTGACCCGCCCCGCCAAGATCGCCCTCATCGTCTCCGGCTCCATTGCCGCCCTGATTCTCGTTCTGTTCGTCGCCGCCATAATCACGATTCAGACACCGCAGTTTCACAACTTCGTGCGCACCCAAATTGTGAGCGCCGTGAACGAACACACTGGCGGCGCCGCCTCTGCGGGCTCTGTGAATTTGAGTTGGACTCATTTGCGGGTAGACATTCACGATTTCGTGCTGCGCGGCTTGGAACCGGCTACTGCCCCGCCGCTCCTTCGAGCGAAACTCATTGAGATAGACCTTACGCTGCGCTCGTTATTTAGCAGCTTCACCGATATCGCGGCGCTCGTGGTAGATACGCCGCAAGCCAATGTCATCGTATTTCCGGATGGGCGCACCAATATCCCCGCGCCCAAAACCTCAAGCAAGAAATCCACCCTGGAGACGATCGTTGATCTGAAGATCGGCAAATTCGATCTGCGCAACGGCTCCGTCGTGCTGGCGGACCGGAAAGCCAACTTCAGCGCCGATGGGCAGAACCTGCGAGCGAAGCTTGCCTGGCAACCCGCCGGCGCAGGCTACTTCGGCGAGGTCGATATCAATCCCGTGAACTGGAGACCCGATAGTCGCCCGCCCATCCGCGCTGCAGTGCGAGCGCCCTTCACTCTGCAAAAGGACAAGATCTCTATCTCTAGTGCGCGGCTGGACACGCGCGAATCCCACATCGTGCTTTCCGGTTCCGTCGAGCACCTGGCTGCTCCGGTCTACCGGGTCCACGCGAGCGGCCGGCTTGCGCTTGACGACGTGCAGCGAGCAGTTCGTCTCGCCAAGCCTCTGGATATCGCCGCCGGGCTGCGCTTCGTCACGGTCGATATCGCAGGATCGGCAAGCGGCAATCGCGTACACATTGAGCGCGTGCATCTCAACCTAGGCCAAAGCACTCTCGAAGGCTCGGGCACACTCAAGGGCGGCGCGGGCCTGGAATTTCAGGCTGTTTTGGCCATGGGACAGATCGGCAAGCTTCTTCGCGCCCCTCAGCAGCCCGAGGGCACCGTCGATATCGTTGGCACTCTGTCGCTTGACGCCCATAACAATTATCTGGTTCGCGCGAACCTCTATGGCCACAACTTGTCCGTCCGCGCGGATTCCACACGGCTGGCCGGCATCTCCATCGATTCCGCCGTCACCGCCAAGCCTAATCGCCTGGATTTCACCGGCCTCCGTGTGGCCGTCTTAGGCGGCCAACTCACCGGCTCCGCTTCGCTCACAAACATGGCGCAGCTTCGCTTCGCGGGCAATCTACGCAACTTTGATATTGCTTCGCTGGCGCGTCTGTTTGGCGAATCGGCGCCGTATACCGGCTTGGTCTCCGGGCAGATCCAAATCAACGGCGACATCAAAGCGCCCGGCACTTGGGAAGGGGCCGCGAACCTGGCGATCGTTCCGGTTCGAGGGCAAGGGGTCCCCCTTTCCGGACGATTGAACCTGACCTATAACGGTCGGAGTGAAACCATCACTCTGGGCCGCTCCTATCTCGATCTTCCTCACACGCGTATCGATCTCTCCGGTTCGCTTGGGCAGAAGATTCAGGTCCGCATGGTCACCCGCGATTTTGCCGATCTCCGTCCCTTGGCAGCTATTCCGATCGCATTCCGCCGGGGCGAAGCGGTTCTGAACGCCACGGTCACCGGCACTCTCTCTGCGCCCAGAATTGCCGGGAATATCACGATGACCAATTTTGCCATCGAGGGCCGCGCATTCACGCGGTTCACCGCGGACCTCAATGCCGCCCGCACCGGAGTGACCGTCACCAACGCTTTGCTGACCCGCGACACCTTTCAGGCGCACTTCACCGCTTACCTCGGTCTGCGAAACTGGAAATCGGAACCGAGGCTGCCGCTGCGCGCCGATGTCACTGTGCGCAACGGCGATTTGGAAGATGTATTGGCGCTGGCAGGGGAAACGCGCGTGCCCGCTGCGGGCACTCTCAGCGCCAATGCGCATATTGATGGCACCCTCGGCAGCCCGCGCGGGAGCGCCAGTCTCACCGTGACCAACGGCAATATCGATGGCGATCCGTTCCAGACGCTCAGTGCGCAGGTGGCTTTCACTCCAGGCACTATCCAGCTTACGTCGTTCGAGCTGACGGCCGGCCCCGCCCGGATCACAGCCAGTGCCGTCTATCAGTATGCTCCCAACGACATCCGGCACGGCGTATTGCGTGCGCACGCCGCCGGAGCGCAAGTGCAACTTGCGGCCATTCCGCCGCTGGCAAAAGACCGGCCTGGCTTGGGCGGGACGGTCTCGTGGAATGGCGATGTCGACGCCGGCATCACTCCTTCCGGCTTTCAAATCCGCAGTCTCGATGCGACTCTTGCCGCGCGCGGGCTCCGGCTTGAAGGCCGCAGCCTGGGCGATTTCAACGCGACCGCCAGAACCGCCGGAAACGCGATTCAGTACAACGTCAGTTCCGATTTTGCCGGCTCTACCATTCGCGCAGCCGGCGAGACTCTGCTCACGGGTGATCACCAGACCAGGGCAAGCGCTTCGATCGCCAACCTGCCGATTCAGCCGGTGCTTACACTCGCCGGCGAACGCAGCATACCCGCGAGCGGCATTCTTAGCGCGAACGGCAATTTCTCCGGCACGCTCGCAAATCCTCAAGGGAACGCCAGTTTCGTGGTGACCAAAGGCTCCGCATATTACCAGCCTTTCGATCGTTTGCAGGCTACCGTCACCTATACCAACCAGTTGCTCAATATCCCGAATTTTCAAATGACCAGCGGGCCTGCCGAGCTGACTTTGTCCGGCTCCTTCGCGCATCCCGCCGGCGATTGGCGAGACGGGCAAGTGCGATTCCGTGTCCGCGGCAACTCCCTAGAACTGTCCGGTTTCCCAGCCGTGACGCAATACAAGCCCAGCCTGGCCGGCACCGTACAGCTCACCGCCGATGGCGCAGCCACATTGCGCCGCAATCAGCCGCCGCTATTCTCCTATCTGAATGCGGACCTCCTGGCGAGCAACTTAAGTGTCAACAAAAGGCCGCTCGGCTATATCAAAGCAAGCGCCGAAACGCGCGGCTCGCAACTCACTTTTAGCTTGAATTCCAATTTTGCTCTTTCCGATATCCACGGCACGGGCCGAATGACTCTTGCCGGCGACTATCCCCTGACGAGCGAAATCCACTTCTCGAACCTGACTTGGTATGGGCTCGCCGCCTGGACCGGCGCCGCGCCGCTTCCGGGCATAACCGCGTCGGCTAATGGGCAGGTCACGATTTCCGGCCCCATGGCTCATCCGGAGAAGCTGAGCGGTGAACTGCGCCTGACTACCGTTGAGGCGCACGCCGTGCGGCAGCCCGATGGAAACGCGCCGCGCGTTAATTTCGAACTGCACAATCAAAGGCCAGTACTGCTGGATCTCAACCGATCGCAGATCACTGTCCAGAACGCACACCTCACCGGGACCGACACGGATCTGACCTTGACCGGGACCGTGGGACTCGCCGGCAAAGGAACCTTGAATCTGCGCGCCGCTGGAAACGTAAAGCTGGAGGTGCTCGAGGCCCTCAACCCCGACATCATTTCCTCCGGCAGAGTCGTGCTGACCGCGGCCATCATGGGCACGCTGGCCGAACCCGCCATCGATGGAGGTCTCGAAATCAGAAATGCGTCCTTCAATATGTTGAGCTTGCCGAACGGCATCGCCAATGCTAATGGGACGATAACGTTCAACGGCACTGAAGCGGTAGTTCAAAACTTTACCGGAGAAACCGGCGGCGGCAAAGTCAATGTCACCGGATTTGTCGCCTATGGACCGCAAATACAATTCCGCCTGGAAGCTACAGCCAATCGAGTCCATCTGGCATATCCGGAGAGTGTCACTATGGAAGTGAATGCCCGGCTCATCTGGGCCGGCACACGCGCGCGCAGCGTTCTTTCGGGCACTGTCACCATCTTGAATGTCGCCCTTAACGGGAACACCGATATCGCCTCTTTGCTGGCTCGGTCGACACCCCCGCGCGCACCCAGCCTGAGCACCGGTCTTATCGGCGGGATCACTTTCGATGTGCGCATCCGAACCGCCTCCGGCGTCGAGTTCCGCACCAACATCACTGAGAACCTGGAAGCTACAGCCGATCTTACTCTGCGCGGCACGGTCGATCACCCGGGAATGCTCGGGCGGGTCCTGATCACTTCGGGTAGGGTGAACTTTTTCGGCGCCCGCTACATCATCGACCAGGGAACCATCACCTTTTTCGATCCGAACCAGATCAACCCAAACGTCAATATCCAACTCCAAACCAGCACCCAAGGAGTGACGGTGACTCTGACTGTCTCCGGGCCGATGGACCGGCTGAAGCTCAGCTATCGCTCCGACCCGCCCCTTCGCTTCGATGAAATCGTAGCCCTGCTGGCCGTCCACAAAGCACCCACG
>DATBID010000287.1:0-6733 GCA_036557125.1 Bryobacteraceae bacterium
AGGGCCTTGCGCTCCGCCTCCATCTTTTGGAGCTTGAGCGGGTTGACGCGCCTGTCGGGGACTTTGGGCACAGGCGCCGATGCGGCGTGCGCGGCCGGGCCGCCGTTTAGCCCGGTGTCGGGAACCGCCTGGCCGCCGCCCGCTTTGCGCCATAAGTAGTCTTCATAGTTGCCTGGATACACAGTCACCTTGCCGTCTTCGATTTCGAACACGCGGGTGGCGAGATGGTCAATAAAATAGCGGTCGTGGGAGACGAAGACCACCGTGCCGGTGTATTCCTCAAGAGCCGTGAGCAGGACGTCTTTGGCGCGCATATCCAGATGGTTCGTAGGCTCGTCGAGCAGCAGGAAGTTAGAGGGCATCATGAGCATGCGGGCCAGCGCATAGCGATTGCGCTCGCCGCCTGAAAGCACGCCGATGGTCTTGAAAACATCGTCTTCGGAGAACAGAAAGCAGCCCAGCACCGAACGCAGCTCGGTGTTGGTGGCGCGCGGTGAGACTATGGAGAGGTCATCGAGCATGCGCGCGTTGGGATCAAGTTCTTTGTATTGGTCTTGCGCGAAATAATCCGGCTGGGCGTTGTGCCCCAGGATGTATTCGCCGTGCGTGACGGGCTCGGCGCCTGCGAGGATCTTGATGAGCGTGGATTTGCCCGCGCCGTTTACGCCGACCAGCGCCACGCGGTCGCCGCGCTCGATGAAGAAGCTCGCATCCGAGAAGACTCGGTGGTCTCCATAGCTTTTGGCCACTCCCTTAAACTCCGCTACCACGCGTCCACTCGGCTTCGGCTGCGGGAAGCGGAAATGGATCGCTTTTTCTTCGGGCGGAATCTCGATCCGCTCGATGCGATCCAGTTCCTTGATCCGGCTCTGCACTTGCTTGGCTTTGGTGGCCTGATAGCGGAAGCGGTTGATGAACGCTTCGAGCTGTTCGATGCGTTCGCGCTGATTGTTGTAGGCCGCCTGCAACTGCGCCCGGCGCTCGGTTTTCTGCTCCTCATACCGGGAATAGCCGCCGGTATAAAAGTGCAGGCCCTTGTTCCACAGCTCGGCGATGCGGCGCACCGTCACGTCCAGGAAATAGCGGTCGTGGGAAACCAGGACAACCGCGTGCGGATAATCGCCGAGGTATTCTTCAAGCCAGTTGCGGGCCTCAAGATCCAGATGGTTAGTAGGTTCGTCGAGGAGCAGCAGGTTGGGTTTTTCGAGCAGCAGCTTCGCCAAGGCGATGCGCATCTGCCAGCCGCCGGAGAACTCTTCCGTGTGGCGCTGCCAGTCGCGCTGCGAAAAACCGAGGCCCGAGAGCACGGTCCCGACCTGGGCTTCGATGGAGTAGCCATCGTGCGCCCGGAACTGGCCTTCTACCACGTGGAAGCGCTCGGCCACATTGGCGTATTCCTCCGATGCTGGGTCCAGTTCGGCCATGCGGTGGGCTAACTCTTCCTGTTCTTGCTCCAGAGCGCGAAGCCCGGCGAAGACGGTCATGCATTCGGCGAATACGCTCCGGCCGGAAAGGGAAAGGCCCTCCTGCGGAAGGTAACCGATGGTGATGCCGCGCTGCACGGTGAGGGAGCCGGAATCGAGGCCTTCGATTCCGGCGAGCACCTTAAGCAGCGACGATTTGCCCGTGCCGTTGGCGCCCACCAGGCCGGTGCGTTCGTTCGGCGTCACCAGCCAATCGAGATTTTCAAACAGGGTTTTGGGGCCGTAGCGCTTCGCCGCCCCGCTGAATTGGATCATCGTGACCTGCAACCATTTTAACGGGAGGGCGCTTCAGCGATGGCGCGTAACCGGGCGTTGATCGAGGCCAAGCACCGCTACGACGATGCCCTCGAGGGCGGCCGGGATGGAAAGCACGCCATCGTAGCAGGTGTATGACCGGCCACCGGTTTCGCAGGATCGAAGCGTGATTCCGAAGGCGGATTCCATTTGGGAAACCGTGCCGGAGACGCGAACCGTGCGCCTTACGGCATTGGACTCGACAATTGTCAGACCGTAAGATTGAGCGAAAGCGATGACCCGCTCGAGATCGGCCGGATCGGCGCCCAAGGTGGCTGCAGCTTCTTCTCTGGAGAGCGGAGGCGCCTCGCCGGAAAGAATTGCGTCGAGTTGCCCGGGATGCGAACGCCGCCGCACCAGAATGCTGGCCTCCATCGGGGCGGAGGGGTCGGGAACCCCGGCCGCGCGCTCGCCAGCCGCGATTCGGGAGCGGCTGGCTTCGAGCGGAACGCGAGGTTCGGGCATCGCGGGCTTATACGCTTTCGGCGTGGCTGGCCTGGCCGGTAAGCGCTTTGAGCAGCGCGGCGCCGTTGGGGCTGCCTAAGCCTGTGCAGGGGTCCCAGCCGCTTTTGGCTTTCCAATAGCCGTTATTGCCGCTGGTGATGTCACGGAACGCGGACCCGCCGACCTGATAAATCGCGGGATTCAAGAATCCGGCTGGCCGGCCCAACTGCTGGTTCATCAGCGCGACCAAACCGGCCCACAGCGGCGCGACGGCGCTGGTTCCGCCGATTATCATGTTCTTCCCGTCCACGCGCACCTGGTAGCCGGTGACTGGATCGGCATCGCCGGAAACATCGGGAACGCCGCGCCCGGCGAAATTCGTTTCCGGCTGCACGGGGACCCCCGCCGAAGCTTGGTAGCTGGGGAGAGCATACGTCTTGCTGACGCCCCCGCCGGTCGCGCCTTCGTTGCTCGCGGTTTCGTTCCACACGACCTCGCTCGTAATCGTCTTCGCCGAGGCATTCAGGCGTGTGCCGCCGCAGCCCAGTACCGGCGGCAGACAGGCGGGCAAATCGACGTGCAGTTTGCCATCGCCCACTCCATCATCGGAACCGTTATCGCCGGAGGCGGCCGTTACCGTTACTCCCACGGCGGCGGCATCCGTCACCGCTTGCAGCATGGCGTTGGCAGCTTGTTGCGTCCAACTGTCTTCCGGCCCACCCCAACTGATCGAGATCACCGATGGTTTGTTGGTCGTGTCGTGCGCCGCGGTGGTGATGGCATCAACAAACCCTTGGTCGGTATTGGGCGCGAAATAGACTACGATGTTCGCGCCAGGCGCCACAGCCCCGGCTACTTCGATATCGAGCATCACCTCACCGTCGGAATCCTTATCGACGCCGGGCTTGTTCAGGCCGCCATCAACGGAAACCGATTTCACGGAAGGAGCTTTCACCCCCAGAGCTTTGAAATAGGCCTTCAGGTCCAAGGCGCGATAGCCCCCGCCCAATTCAATGATGCCGATGGTCTGTCCGGCGCCGTTCCCCTTAGTGGGAAAGCTATAAAGGTTGCCGACTTCCACCGGCGTGAAGGTGCCCGATTCCTGCGCGGGAGACAGCGCCGGACGCAAGCGCACGTGCGGTTTCGCTACGGGGCGGGTATCCAGGCCCAGCACTGCGGTAACCATGCTGCTGATTTCCTCTGGGACCATCACCGGACCGGTGCGGCCGCGATACTCGCCGCGCGGTGAAGTATAGTGATGCAGGGTTACGCCGAACGCGTGCTGCATGTTTTCTGCCGGCCCGGAGAGCACCACGCTGCGCCGAGACTGGCTGCTCTGGGTTACCGTCAGTCCATATTCATGGGCAAACTCTTCGATAGCGGCGATATCGGCCGGATGCGCTCCATGAATCATGCTGAACTCCTCGCGGGTGTGATGCCGCGGGCCTTGGGCATGCGAAAACGCAAACGACTCCGCCGATTCGATTTTATTTCTGCGCCTCAGGACGATCGTGGCGCTGATTACTTCATTCTCGCCGACCGGGCGCGACGCGACGGCGCCGGCCAGCGGTTCGCGATGACTGCCGGTTAATGCGACTTTTTGTTCAAAGGCCATTGGTGGGTGTGCCTCCTATATTCGGAATTCGTGGTCCACACTTTAGCCCTACGACCGCTACGACAAAATAGTGCCGGACCAGCCCAAAAATCAAGCACCTTCATAGTAAGGCACCGGCCTTGAGTGAGTTCTGGCACATTTCTGCAAGCGATTGAATCCACGGGCAAAAGAATTTTCCGAAAGAAAGTGATTGGCCGAGCTGGCGCGTTGCAAATGCGGGCCCCGAGAAGGTCACAAGGTTACTAGGGAAGACACCGCCACTGGCCGTGCGGAGCTGCACTAAAGCCGTATCGATCGCGCGCCGGTCGGACGCACCCATACCGCCGCTGATTGCTCCCGCTAACTATGATGAAAGCGAAGGAGTGATTCATGACTCCATTCAAGCAGTTTTTAGCCGTATTTCTTGCCGGGTGTCTAACCATTGCTACCGTGCCGGGGGGCTTGGCTTTCCAGAATCCGCCACCACCACCGGTCCCGGTTCAAGGAGCGCAACCGTCTCCGGACGAGTTGCAGCGGCTGGTGGCGCCGATCGCTCTATATCCGGATTCCCTTGTGGCGCAAGTCCTGGCCGCCTCCACGTTCCCTGAAGAGATCGTGGAAGCAGACCGCTGGATGCAGGAACACAGGAATCTTCAGGGCCAGCAATTGGCTGACGAGGTGAATAAACAACCATGGGATGCCAGCGTAAAAGCTTTGACGGCGTTCCCGTCCGTGTTGGCCAACATGGACAAAAACCTATCGTGGACTTCCTCGCTGGGCGACGCCTACGTCAACGATCAGGCGGGCGTGATGAATGCTATTCAGGTGATGCGGCAGCGCGCTGAGGCCTCCGGTAACCTGAAAGGCACCCCGCAGCAGACGGTAACCACGAACGAAGGCAGCATCTACATCCAGCCGGCCAATCCACAAATCGTCTACGTTCCGGCATATGACCCTTGGCTGGTTTACGGGCCACCGCTGGCGCCCTGGCCGGGATGGTATTGGTATCCGGGATTGTATATCACCACACCAGGTGTGGTTTTTGCGACTGGTATAGGAATCGGGTTTTTCACCGGTTTCGGTTGGGGGTGGCATCATTGGGGGTTCGATTGGCAGCGGAGAGAGCTGCTACATAACCGCGCGCCTTTCGTCGCCCGCGGCAACACGTTTGTGAACCGCAACGTTTTCGCGCACAATCGGGCCCTGTATAACAATCATTTCCGGGCATTCCAGGGTAGGGAAGGTTACCGCCCGAATTTCCAGGCCGCGCCTCATGCGCCGGCAACGCCTCGTTTCGGGGGTGCGTCTCGTCAGGCGCCGCCGCACGCTCAGGCGCCACCGCGCGCTCAGGCGCCGCCGCATCCTCAGGTGCTGCCGCATTTCCAGGGGCCCCGTCCGGGCGCTTTTAGCGGCATGAACCGCGGAGCGATGACGCGGGGCTTCTCGGAACGCGGATTTTCGAGCTTTGGCGCGCCGCGTGGCGGAGCTTTTCACGGCGGCGGTTTCGCTGGAGGGGGCTATGCCGGGGGATTCCACGGAGGCGGAGGCCGGAGGTAGTCATGAAAGGAACCTACATCTTGTGTGCAGCGGCGGTTTTCGCCCTCTCGGCTCCCGCGCAGGAAGCCGGACAGAAGACATTCACTTCTGCGGCGGACGCTTCGAACGCCTTAGTTCATTCCGTCCAGACCAACAATGAGCAGGCTTTGGAAGCCGTTCTCGGCAAAGGCGTCATCTCTGCCGACAAAGAAGCCGCGCGATTGGAACGGCATCAATTTGCCGAAAAATATGATCAGATGCACCGCCTGATTCAGGAGCCGAATGGGGCCATGGTGTTATACGTAGGCGCTGAGAATTGGCCTTTCCCCGTGCCTCTGGTTTCGAATAACGGGAAATGGTTCTTCGATTCGGAAGCGGGCAAAGAGGAGATCCAATACCGGAAGGTCGGCGAAGACGAGATTACCGCGATGGAAATCTGCGAGCGGTTCGAAGCTGCCAAAAAACAGCGGGTACGGAAGGTTTCAACCGATGGCGACCCGCTTACGCAGACTGCCGAGACGCTTGCGGCCGGTTCGCCCGCGAGCGAGGAGACCTATAGCGGATACGTTTTCCGAGTTGTCGGGAACGGCGGCAATGTGGTGCTGGTAGCATATCCAGAGGAATACCGCATTTCGGGCGTCACGACATTTATCCTGACCAACGACGGCAAGGTGTACCAAAAAGACCTTGGCAACGGCACCGAGCAAGCGGCGGCACAACTCAAAGCGCTGCCGGCCTCGGGCTGGCAGGCCGTGCACTAGAGGGAGCGAAGGTTGCGCCGGCGATTTCGCGCCGGCGCCATCGTGACGCTATCTTGGACTATTTGCAGAGTCCCACTTCCAAGGCAGAGGCAAAGGGAGACCGAGAAAGGGTTTGCTGCCGGAAATAGAACCGAACGCGAATCATCAAGGGCAGCCATACCCGTCTGAGTATTCGGTGACGACACAGTCACACGAACAGTTCGCCTCGTAGCTGTAATCGTGGAGCAGTTGCGACGCGACGGGTCTCGTAGCCGTAGCTGTAGAGATAGTAGTTGGCGGGAAGATCGTTCCCGTCGTTCATGCTGGCCCCATATGTGTAACCGGACCCGCATATGGTAGTCGAGTATAGCTGCACCTGAATTCAACAAACTGTCCGCTATATGGAGGGGCGGCACAGGTTGCCTGCTCACCTACGGGCGGAGTAATGCCAGTGAATGTACTTGAAAAGCTGAGCTGCGTCCAAGGTTGGTGAATGGCGGATAGGTTTACGCGGAAGCAGCAGACCCAACCACGCCGCACAACATCATTAGTCTTAGAACGATCGTCTTGATCGTGCTTACCTCCAAAGCGTTGTTGGCAGCGACTGGTAAAACCCGCCCAATTGCTTTGCGGCCTGAATA
>DATBID010000288.1:0-23482 GCA_036557125.1 Bryobacteraceae bacterium
GCATCTCTGGAAAAGTGATTACGCTGGATCAGAAACTTCAGTATATGCACTACGGCCAAGTCACCTTCGGCGTGGATGAGCGTGGCGAAGTCGGCATGCTGACACGCAATATCCGTATCCAGGCGTCACCCGACGCAGAGCAGTCATTCAGTGGCGGGCATGTGATGGCGATGGCTGGGTCAACCATGAAAGTCTCTGGTGTCGAGTTCTTTCGAATGGGCCAGCACGAGAACCTTGCGAGGTATCCGATCCATTGGCATCTGGTTGGCGACGCGCCGGGGCAATACATTGAGAACTCTGCGATTCACGACACCTACAGTCGCTGTGTGACGGTACATGGTACGAACGATGTGCGGGTTGAGAACAATGTGGCGTACAACAACGTCGGTCACTGCTACTTCCTTGAAGATGGCGTGGAACACGGCAACCAGTATCTTCACAACCTGGGGATCCTGACCAGGTGCAATCCCACCAGGCCCTGTAATCCGACCAACGCTCTTAACGGCTCAGGGGCCGGTCAGAATGCCACCGATCAGTTGATTCCTTCCGACAACACGGCATCCACCTTCTGGATCACGAACCCCGACAATACGTACCGCGGGAATGTGTCCGCAGGTTCCGAGGCAACAGGCTTCTGGATCGCTTTGCCGGAGCACCCAACGGGTAAGTTTGAAGGCACGGAGATCAGTGCGAAGACCTGGCCCCGCCGCACGCAACTGACGGAGTTTTCCGGCAACGTCGCCCACTCCGACGTCGACGGGCTGATGTTTGATCGCGGACCCAATGCTCAGGGTAAATTCAACCTTGGCGGAAACACGCATCTGCCCTATGCGGATCCCAGCGACATTAACAGCGCGAGGCTGGAAACGGTGATCAAAGACTTTACCAGCTACAAGAACAGTGGCGCTGCCATCTGGGCCCGTGGCGAGAATCATGTGTTCAAGGGCCTGATACTGGCCGACAGCGGTATCGGCTACACACATGCGTACCCTGGTGTGGCCCCGTACCACGGCGACTTTACGTCGAAAGTCGAGAACTCCCTTTTCGTGGGCGAAACCGACAATAAAGGCACCCCCAAAACCGAAGCGGAAATCGCGTATGGTCGAACCATGCCTCGCAAGGATGCGGATTACCCGATCCGTGGCTTCGAATACTACGACTTCACGCACCATGTTGTGAATACCAAGTTCGTCAACTTTGTGGACAATGCCACTCGCAAGACCGGGGCGATCTCGTACCTGCTGTACACCAGCTTTCCCATCAGCACCAACAACGATGTCCAAGGCCTGAAATTCGAAAATGCCAAGCCGGTGTATTTCCCACCGACGGAGGATCGCCGATGGTCCTTCTCCGGTGAATTCGGAAGGTTTGGAGGCTGGAATGGCGCGGTGTTCCACGATATCGACGGGTCGGTCGGCGGCGTCCCCAATTCCTACATCGTGATTGACAACGGGATCGCGGACGATCCTCAAAACTGTCAAATCAAGCCGGACTGGAACGCTGCCGTGTGCAAGGGCGATATGGGGCGCATGGGGATTAACGCCGGCGGCGCCGGAGGTGGCGGTAGGGGCGGATTTGGCGGTAGAGGAGGCGCCGGAGGTCGTGGTGGATTCGGCGCAGCCGCACGTCCTGTCGCGGCTGAGGGTCGTGGCGGACCTGGCGCGCCTGCCGCTCCTGGGGCACCTGGCGGCCCTGGCGCCGCTGCAGCGCGAGGCGGATTTGGCGGAAGAGGAGGTTTCCGTGGAGGCGCTACACCGGTCGTTCTCAGCCGCAATGGTCGGAAACTTACCGTCAACGGGGACACCACGGTACTCGCCGGTACCGAGATCCGGGCGGAAAGCGAATCGCCGTCCCTGAACATTAGCGTAAGGGAGCTGGACAAGGGCTCATGGGTGGTCGTCGAATTACCGGGATACACCAGCGCAGCCACGGGCACGGCACAAACCAGCCTGGATGCGCTGCGCAGCGCCAGCGACACCTCGTACTACAAGGGCGATGGTTCACTCTGGGTCAAGCTTGTCTCTGATGGTGGCGGCGCTCGTCCCGGTCGTGGCGGCGGAACTGGAGCCAGTATCCAAGTCAGCAGGTAAGCTGACCCCCACTGTATAACGAAGAGCCCAGGGCCCAGCCGGGGGCTCTTTCTATGCCGAACGCTTTCGGGAAACTGGGACGTCGTTCGGACATAAGCCCGCTTGAGAGAGCCCCGCGATCCAGGTGCTTCGGCCGTGCTCAACCTTATATTAAGAGTGTAGGAACCGGTTAGTTGGCGCAGACCTTTCCGTGTTCATCCGCAGAGTAAGAAGGCGCATCGGCTGCTTCGCCACGGGGCTCCCCAATTTCTACTCCGCTGTCGCCCCTATTTCTAAGTATCACCGCATTTGTAGTGACACTTGACGCCTGGCTCATCGATGGGACGTTCAGATCTGCCAAGATTGCTCGTGGATCACGCGCAGTTCGTAAGTAGGCGGCCGGCGTATGAAGCGGTCACCTTACGCCGCTTGCCGGATCAACTTATCGGAACTGTTTCTTATAAAGCAAATTGATGCTGACGATTCCATTTTGATCGCGCATTGCCATCGCAGACCACTGCGGGTTCAGTGCCCACTCAGCGCGAATCAGTGTGGAATTCGGGTTGTCTAGCGCGGAGACGTAGGTGAGCGTGAGATTCGTCGAGACCTGTTGTTGCAGTGTGACCTGCGCTGTTGGCAATTGAGATGAGTTTGTAAAGGTCGGATCGATTTTCAACTGAGTCACACCAAACACCCGTTGCAACCGGTTGGCGAGGGGGTTGGCCACAGCTTGGCCCAAAATCGCCGATTCGCCGCGCTGCTGCAGGCTCTGCTGCGGCGTCGTGGGCTGGTTTGCCAGGAGCGTCGGATCGGAGGTCGGCGTCGTCCCCGTGGAGAGCAGGGCAATAATTTCCTGAAACTCCAACGGTGGATTCGAAGTGTAAGTAAGCTTCATGTTGTCCACCGGGCCGGTAACATTCAGAGTCACATCCACTCCTTTCGACTGTGTTTCCAGGCTGAGGTTCAGGATTGGGTCGATTCGTGTCGGGTTGAAAAAAGAAATGCTGCCGGTGTTGATGTTGTAAGTGGAGCCGAAAAATATCAACTGACCCTGTGTAAGGTTGATCCGCCCTAATATGGCCGGCTGCGAGACGGAACCGCGCACGCGCAGATCGGCGTCTAGTTGCAGATTTTGGGCGAGCGAGGTTTGCACGCGAGTCGCCGGCGATGTGCGCACCCGGATGTCCAGCTTCATATTGTCCGCGAGCGGCGATGGAGCCGCGCTACTTTCAACAGTAGGCATCGCCCGCTGCAGAATGGAACCAAGATCGCTGTGCGGCGCGTAATCGAGTTGTTGCAGGGTCACCGTGCCGGACGCTGTGCTGCGCGTGGCGGTTCCCGCTAGATTAAGGTCGGCAGCCAGTGTGATCCGCACGCCCTCCTGTACACCGACCCCTACCTGAGAGGCGTTCGCACGTAAGTTGAATTGAAGACTGCGGCCGAGCAAAACGAAGCCGCTCAACGTGATCTTGCCGCCGCCCGATTCGGCGGTAAGCGTTTGCACGGTGGCCTGCTTACCGCGCAGCAGGATCACTCCGTTCGCGTTGGAAAGGCCGTTCGGCAAATTGATGTCGTTGATAGACGCGTTGTGCAGTTCCACCTGGCCGTCCGCCTGCGGATTAGAAAGATTGCCGCGGATGGCTGCCGCGAGTTTGACGTTTCCCGAGGAAACGACGTCACGGCTGAAGTTCTTGAGCACACCAAGATCGATCCCCGCATTTACCATCAGGTTAAGATTCTGTGTTGGCGATACCCCCACCGTTCCGCTAGCCTGGATATCGGTTTCAGGTCCGGTGAAATGAAAGCTGCCGACTCGCAGCGTGCCGCGATCCAAACTGACCATCACCGGCCCCTGATTCTCGATAGTAATCGACCGTTTTGCGCCAGGCTGCGGTAGCGTCTGCACCGCAAGCCGCGCCAGCTCCATAGAACCGCGCATTTGATCGACGTGGAGGATAGGTCCGTTTACGGATACCTTTCCCTCCGCGGTGGCATCGAACTGAGGCGGCGTATTACTGCCCGCGGAAGCTTGCTCGATCAGCGGCTCCAACCGTGTCCAGCGGAGATTGCTGAAATTCACCTGCGCATTCACCGGATAATCGCCGCGAAGCTGCCCGTTGCCGCTGGCTTGAATGGTCGAGCCAGCCAGGTCGGATTGCAACGTGAAATCCACGCGCTGACCGGAGGTGGTATGGGCCGCCAGATGCAACCCTCCTAAATTCGTGCCGTTCGCCGCGAGATTGGAAGCGGCAACATCGGCGTTAATCCCGGTAACCAGAAAGCGTGGTGAGCTGGAAGTCAGTGTGACCGACCCATCGGCGGAAAGCTGTACCGAACCGGCAATGCCCGGACGCGTCTTTTGCAAATCGGGCAGACGCGCCAGATCGAGGCTGCTGTTGGTCACTCGAAACTGCACTTTGCCAGTATCGAAACTTCCGGCTGGATGATCGAAGGAGCCCGAAAGCGCAATATGAGAAGGGCCTGAAGCCACATCGAACTCGGTCAGATCGACTCGCCGGCTAAGATAAGCGACGCGGGCGTGGAGCCGATCGATGGGTTCGTTGTAAGCGGCAGCGTTGGTGAGGTCCACCGTGGCTTCTCCCTCCGGATTCTGTAGCGTCCCGCGAACTTGCGCGTTCAGAGCGAGTGTGCCTTTGGCTGGAATGTCGGTGCGATGAACCGCCGTGAGCACCCGCTCGATTCGAAGCGCTTTTACTTGGGCATCCGCGGTGGTGGGATAGCCATGGACCAGCTCAGTCGTGCCCTCGACATGAATATTGGAGCCGGCGAAATCGGATGTGAGATTGAGCGTTGCCGTCCGTCCGGCGGTGCGCGCCTGCAATTGAAAATCGCCGTAACTCTGACCTTCATAGCTGATGCCGCGGGCGGATGCGTCGGCCCGAATGCTGGTGACCAGAAATTCCGAGTTGCTCAGATTGCCGGTGGCATCCGCAATCAGCTCGATCCGCCCCGCAGTATTGGGCGCCTGTTTTTCCACAGCGCGGAGCTGCGCCAGATCGATCGGCGTGGTATGCAGGCTCGCGTGGATTTGCCCGGTAGCAAAGCTGTCGCGCGGATGCCGGAATTCAGCCGCAAGCTCCACGCGCGCCTTCCCGGCTGTGATTGTGGCTGCCGGAATTGCGGCAAGCTGATCGGACAGATTGGCCCGCAAATCGAGCCGATCGAACATTTCGTCTGCTAACGTTCCGTTGACTACGTGAACGTCGGCCGAGCCGCTGGGGTTGCCGATAGTGCCTGCTACGTGCAGATCGGCCGTGAGCGCGCCGGAAAAGCCCTGGTTCGATTGTCCCGCGAGGGCGATGATGTCGGCCAGATCGCCATTCTGCACGTTGACGTCACCGGACAGGCGACCCGCCGGCAAGGGCTTCCAATGCCGCAAGCCGGCGCTCGCATGAAACGATGCCTGCATTGCGTCACGCGCTAGCAGGCCCTGTTTTACCGCAACGCCGGAGTCCGAGGCAGTGAGATCGGCACTGAGCGAATCGAAAGGCCGGTTCTCAACCTGGAATTGATTCACCGCCAAATGTCCTGCGATATGAGGTGCGCTCAGCGCGCCCGATACGGAAGCCGTGAGCGCCGCCTGGCCGCCGTTTAGAGTAACTGCCGATTGCGTGACCGGAAGATCGTGAAGGTCCCGGCTGATAAGCGAAATATCCAGGCGGCGTTTGAGAGATCCCGCCAGAGTGAGCCGAGTCCGCGGAAGCGCCAAATAGGAGTTGTCTACCACGATGTCATCGCGCGTGCCGCTGTAGTCGGCGTGCAGCCGTCCCTGTAAGGGGATCCCGCCCCGGCCGGGAGCAATGTCCAATGCGGCACGGGCTTCGAAGTCACGCGGGCCGGAAGCATGCAAATCGCCGTTAGCCTCGAGTGTTCCCGAAATTGTTCCCTCGTATGGCAGATGTTGATCGAGCACCAATAGAATCTGCCGCAGGTCGAAATGCCGAAGCTGGCCTCTCACGCCAAATCGGGCGAAGTTTTCCAGATTGGCATCGGCATTCAACTCTCCACCCAGCGCCGCCAGCCGCAGCCGGTTCAGATCGAGACGCTCGGGCGCCAGGCGCACATCCGCGGAAAGATCGGCATGCCGCACGTGCAGGTCTCCCTGGTCAAAAGCGAGGTTAGAACCGCCGATCATAGCCGACACTTGGTAGCGATTGTCGGCATCGAGCGCCGCTTCCCCTTGCAAGGCGAGATTTCCCCCGAGAGAAGCTTGCATCCCTGTC
Source organism: Bryobacteraceae bacterium (assembly GCA_036557125.1). Classification (GTDB taxonomy): domain Bacteria; phylum Acidobacteriota; class Terriglobia; order Bryobacterales; family Bryobacteraceae; genus PSRJ01. Next base: position 6,314 of record DATBID010000288.1, read on the forward strand.
AGGCGTGCCAACTCGTTAAGAGCCAAGTCGCCCTGAAAGTGCATGGGTCCGCTGCCCCGCGGGCCTTTCAATTCGCCGCTGGCATTCAGGCTCGAATGACCGGCCACAAGATTCAGCGACGTCACATCAATCCGTGCGCCGGAGCCGGTGGCGTTAACATTCAGTTCGATTGCCGATGGCAGTCCAGGCCTGTTTTCTAGACGCAGATCCGCAATATTCTTCAAGTCTGTCAACGCAATCTTGCCGCGAACCTGCGCCGAAAATTTAGGCTCCCGCGGCTGCTCTAGCGAAGCGTCAATGTCAATCGTCGAATCTGGTGTCGCGATGCGTGCATCGTGCACGCGGATCTGTTCGCGTCCCAGCACCAGTGGCAGCGTTACACTCACCGTAACCGGCGCATTTCTCCCGGCCACAACATAGACCGGCTGAAGCGAAAGCTGCCCTTGATAATTACGTTCCAATTCGTGATACCAAAGCTGCGCACGCAGGTTGTTGGCGCGCACGTTGAATGGCTGCCGGCGCGAGTTATAGTTCAGCATGCCATCGCGCAGCTCAAAATGACCCACGGCCAGATCGACTACAGTTTCAAGCGGAGTGTTTTTCGACGGCGCAGAAGGCTTGGGCGTCGGCAGGTTGGTGCGCCCATCTGCGAACACCAGCACGTTCACCTGCGGCCGTTCGATTTGCAGAGACGATATTCCGGCAATCCGCCCCCCGCTGAAGACCCGCGCATAAAGATCCACCGCCGCGACACGCACAAAGGGAGCTGCGCCCGCCGCTTCACTGCCGTGAATCACCAAATCGGTAAGGTGAGCGTGCAGTTTTGAAATGTCAAACGTGAACGAGCCGACCTCCGTGACGCCGCCTGTGCCTTCCTGGATAGCCGCAACGATCTTCTGCCGTACATAATTCCGAAACGGGCTGGTCTGAACCACAATGAGCGCCCCAACCACCAGGAGAAGAATTAGCGCCGCCACGCCGATGGCGATATTGCGAACTATTTTCATGCGCCTACTCATTGGAAAGCCCCTTCGCGATATACGATCCGGGTCTGCTGGCCAGCACTCTTGATCCAATCTTCGAAGTCCTTATTAATCGCTTCGCCTTCGAGGATGCGGCGAATGTCGGGCTCGAGCGCTTCGAAGCTGCCGTTTTGCGGATGCTCCCGGCGGAGTTCTGCGGCGTGCTGATCGTAATACGTACGAATGTTTTCCTCGGAAACGGATACCCCCGGCTGGAATCGCTGTTGGATGAACTGGAGAACGGTAAGCTGCCACAACAACTGGTCATGCAGCTCCTCAGTCGTAAGACCGTAGCTTGCCAGAGCCGCGCGCAATTTTTCGGCGGAGCCGCCAAACCGGTCCCGCCGAATCTGAGCGGCGAGCGCTTCGGCCTGAGCATCCGTAGCGCGCTGATACCCACCGGCCGAAAGTTCCGTGCGGATGATCTGCTGGTCCACCAGCCGTTTGGCTGCCTCGCGTTTCGCTTTCGGGCCGAGGTCGAGCGGCGCTCGATTGAGAAACGCCGTCAGCCTTAGATCGCGATCGATGTCGCTTAGCTTGATGGCGTGCTTGCCTACGATGACTGCGATCCGGTCGATGACCACCGCCCCTTGCGCGCCCGCAGCCAGAATTACCATTGCCGCCAGAAGCCGCATATCAGAACGTCTGCCCGATCGAGAAAAAGAATTGCAGATGACCCAAACTCTGCGGCGTGCTTTGGCAGAAACCGGGAAGCTGCGATGCGGGCAGATTCGGGTTGCATTGCAATAACTGTGTGGGCGTTCCGCTGAATCCGCGGAACGACGGCGGATTCACGGTGTACGCGAGATCGACGCGGATCGGTCCCAGTGGAGTGCGGTAACGGAGTCCGATCCCGGGCGCGTGCACCATATAGTTGAAATCCTGAAGATTGCGCTGTTTAAAGCGGAAGGAGATGTCGCTGATAGAGGTGAAGACGTTGCCCACATCATAAAACAGCACCCCTTGGATATTCTGGCCGATCAGAGGAAAACGCAGCTCGACATTGTTGAACAAGAGAGCATTGCCTCCGATCGGGAACCCGGTTGGCTGCGATGCCGGTCCACCGGGCGTCAGCGGAGCACCGATGTCGCGGGGCCCGGCCTGGTTGTACGCGAAGGCGCGCAAGGAGTCTGCGCCGCCGCCGAAAAATCGCTCTGGCAGCGGGACGGATTGGTTGGCAACCAGATCCGAAGGTACCGAGAACGGCTCGATGATCCCAAATCGCGTCTGCCGCGCCAATATCCACTGCCCGAAGAGATGATGATAGGTGGCATTGCGCAGAAGAATGCGCGCAAAGCTGCGCTGCGATCCGAAAAAATTCCCCGCGATGCCCACCTCTGCGGTGTTGTACATGCCACGGCTGGGATTATCGGCATTGTTGCGGCGATCCTGAGCGATGTTCGCCGAGAGCATGCCGATCCGCACCGGAGCCAAAAATTGTGGAACGAGCAAAACCGGAATGATGACGCTGCTCACGCTTACGTCGCGATAGGAAAAGCGCAGCATTCCGGTAAGAGATTTCGAAAAGCGATCCGATATCTGGACAGAGGCTTCCTTGCGGAGCGATGAGAACGTACGGACGTCGAGCGAGTGATCGTAAAGCAGCGTGTAGGTGACATCCAATCGGTTGATATTATGCAGCCGAGGCTGCAGATAGCTCAGGGAAAAGCGCTTCTCCAGGTTGGAATATCCGCCGCGCAGCGTGATCGTATGGCCAAGTCCGAGAAAGTCAAGCCGCTGCAGACCGAGTGAAACTTGCGGGCTGAAGCCGGTAGTGCCGCCGGGGTTCGCCAGCGATGTTGTGCTAGGTGTGCCGAAATTGGCCACCTGTGCGCCCAGGCCGAGATCCAGCCGATACCGGTTCGCCTCTTCGAAGCTGTAAAGAAGATACTTGTGATCTTCAGCGCCATCGGGATTCTCGACTGCGGTATCAACGCGGGCAAAAATGCTGAGATTGTAAAGCCGCTGCTGCGCTCGCAGTGCCGCAGTCGGTGAAAGGGGTTGGCCGGGCTCAATGCGCAGCGAGCGCTCGACGAGACTGCGCCGCGTCGTGTGCAGACCATTGATCAGCACATCACGAACGTATTCCCGGTTACCCTCCTGAATCGTGTAGACCACGTTTACGTGATTTGGCCTATCGGAAGGCTTCCAGCCGGCCTGAACGGTTGCATTCGGAAATCCATGTTCGTAGTAATAATTGAAAATGTAGTTCCGGTCGATCGCGAGATTCGCGTCAGAAAACGGCTGCCCTGCGACGGAGGTCAGGCCCGGCTCAATCTCTTTCTCGCTCGTCTGCGAGGCTCCTCTTACCTCGAGATTATCGACCAACCACTGTGGCCCCTCTTCGATCTGAATTGTCACCGCGACATTTCCCGGTTTCTCCCGATAGTTTCGATCGACGATCGTATTCACCTTCACATCGCGGAATCCGTTGGCCTGATACAGGTTCTTGATATCTTCTTCATCCTTCCGGCGGAAAGCTTCGCTGTATCGGCCGTGGCGAAGATTGAAGGCGGCCGGCTGGATGAACAAGCGCTCTCGAATGTCTTCAGTGGAAAAATAGCGATTGCCCTGGATGACTCGCCGCACCAGCTTGTAGCGGGGTCCTCGGGAGATAACGTATTCGATTTTCTCCAGATCGTTTTCAGGTGGCAGCACGCGGAAATCGACTTCCGCATCGTAATATCCCTGGCTTTGAAAGTAGTCCTCCAGGTTACGTTCGCCCTCCACCAGCAGCTCCGTGTAAACGGCCCGTTGTTCAAAAACAGGCACGTAGCGTTTGAGCACGCGGTGGGAGACCTTCGTCTCCACGGCAGAAACCTTCACCTTCGGACCGGGGGTGATGTTGAGCGTTGGCTGTACGCGATTCTTTGATTCGTCGTAATTCAGCTTATCCAGGTCAACCTTGGCAGTCAGGCGGTCCTGTTTCTCATATTTGCCGAGGACGCCGCGCACCCCATTCGTCGTGCGGGATTCCGTGACTTTGCGCCACCAGTGAATAATTGGCACGCGCCAGCCTGTGGCGTGCACGATAGTAGAGTCCGAAAGCAGTGCCATGCCGTTGATTGTAGGCATGCTGTATTTCGCGCGTTTTCCCTCCTTGATCGTAAAGGTGAGGTGCACTTCCTGCGTCTGCTGATCGCGGCTCACCTCCGGCGATACCTCCGCCCGATACAGGCCGTTCGAAGTCAACAATTGCTTGATGCTGCTGACCGCGGCTGTGACATCCTCATCATGAAACGGCGCGCCCAACTGGAGCTGATCGGCGGCATGGATCTGAGCGCGGTTCGGCGGCGAGCTGATTTTGCCCTGGATCGCCGTGTTTCCGACAAACCACGTAAGCTGGGTGGAGAAGGTAAGGACGACACCCGCGCCCGACGGCTCCGCCTCGACCACGATATCCTCGAACCGGCCCGTGGCAAACAGGCCATCGATAGACTCTGCAACAGCGTTGGCCTCTAGGGTGTCGCCTTTCTTCAGAGACAATGCCTTATTCAAATCGGCGGGATCGAGCGGTTGGAGGGGCGTGAATCTGATGTCGGCGATCTTTCGTCCTTCGAACGCCTGCGTCTGTGGAAACGCCGCAGGTGTGGCAAGCGCGAGAATCAGCAACGCGCCTATCCTGCTCGGGGTCATGCCAATCGCTCTAAGCACGTCGCGCGCCAGAGTCCTGTTACCCGTAACGGCTCGCAAAAACCTTGGTAAATTCTGCGCCGAGAAAGAAGATCTGGCCCGAGTAGTAGACCCACAGGATCATCAGTACTACCGAAGCCGCCGCTCCATAGGTGGAAGCGAAACTGGCTCTTCCCAGATACAGCCCGATGAAGAGCTTGCCGAAGGTGAACAGTAGAGAGGTTACGGCGGCTCCCAGCGTCACGTCGCGCCACTTAATTGGCGCATCCGGAATGACTTTATAGATGCTAGCGAAAAGTCCCGTGATGACAACAAATGAAACAAGCGAGTTCGACACCTGCAAAACAATGTTGGGCATCGGCGGAAGCCGAGCGGAGAACGTGCCTAACGCGGCAATCGCGGCGTTTACCAGGAGTGAAATCAGCAAAAGGAACCCGATGGCAAGAACCAGCGCAAATGAAAATAGCCGCTCCTTCGCCATTTGGATAAGACTCCTGACCGCGTTGGTTGACGCCGGACGGACATCCCAAATCGTATTTAAGGCATCGCGAAGCTCTACCAGAACTCCGGAGGCGCCGAACAACAACGTCAAAAAACCGAGGACTGTCGCCAGGATGCCGTGCGCGGTGTTATGGGTGCCTTCCAGAAGGGCCCGAATACCGTCGGCTCCCGAAGGGCCGATCAAACTCTGTACTTGCGAAACAATCTGGCCCTCTGCGGCTTTCGCGTCGAAAACCAGACCTCCAATTGAAACCGCAATCAGCAGCAATGGCGTAAACGAAAGCAGCGCGTAAAAGGCCAGTGAAGCGCCTAAGCGAGGGCCTTTGTGGCGAAGCCATTCGTCGATACTCTCGCCAAGTAATCCTTTAATATCGCGCCAGCTAAAAGATAGGAGAGGCTTGCCGTCCCGCGGGGCCCCAACTGGAGCCGCTACTGCCTCGATCCTGCCGGGTTCAGAACTGCTGGGCATCGTTTAACCCACGAACGTGTAACCCTTCGCAACAGCGCTGCCGAACCTCCATGTGAAGAACCCTCCAAACAAATCGATACAACGTGTCAACGGAAACACTTCATCGATCGGTAAACGAGCTGTCTACCGGTGAATGGAAATTAATACATCGGCTCACACGTCAGTTGCTTTCCAAAATTTACACGCCGTTCTCAGGAACGCAACTACGGGCAGGGATAAATGCATCGCGCCGCCGATTGCGTCGTCGTCCAAACTGAACCGAAACGCAGGGTGGCAACAGCGTTGCCATGGGGAAAGAGCATGCTTCGGAGGGCGGTGTGGTGGCTCTTAGCCTTTGCGGGGACCTTCGGACTGTGGATGCTCTTCGTGGACAAGGCGGCCTTGCACGAAGTGATTACCGGATTGGGCGGCGCGGCTTTGGCCGCCACCGGATCCGAGGTCGTGCGAGGCGAAGAGCATCCGCGATTCTGGCCTCATGCCCGATGGCTGCTGGAGTTGTGGCGCGTTCTGAAAGACATTCTGGATGGTTGTGTACTGCTGGCTCGTTGCTTGATCCGGGGGTGTCCGGGAATCCTACGCCAGACTCGCTTCGATGTCGGAGGTGACGATCCCACCTCCGCAGCGCGACGCGCCTTGGCCATTGCGTTCGGAAGCATCGCGCCGAATTCCATCATCATTGGTATCGACCACGAAACAGGGCTGATGCTGGTGCATCTGGCCGACCGCGCGCCGCTGCCAAAAATCGCGCGCCGTTTGGGAGCGCTGCCATGAACGAATGGTTGTGGACCGCTTTCGCGCTGATCCTTTGCCTGGTCCCTTGTCTCGTGGTGTGCCTGCGCGGCGAAATTACAGACCGGATCGTCGGACTGGAAACCGGCGGCGTTCTCTGTGTGCTGATCCTGCTCCTGCTCGCAGAGGGGTACCAACGGGAGTCCTTCAGCGATCTGGCGCTGACGCTCGCACTTCTGGAGTTCGGGGGCGGCCTGGTGTTCGTGCGCTTTCTGGAGAGGTGGATGTGATCGCGGCAGTTGCCATTCGTGCGCTCCTCGCGATCGGGGCCGCTGCCTGTGCGTTTACGGTTATCGGGTTATTACGGGCCCGCGGTGCTTATCAGCGTCTGCATTATTCTTCCGTTTCCGCGACCGTGGGAATTGCGGCGATTATTGCCGCACTTCTAGTGCGGGAGGGAGGCTCGCAACTGGGAATTAAGTCCATACTGGCGGGAATCGTGGTTGTGCTCATGAACCCTGTGCTGGCACATGCAACCGCGCGAGCCTTCCGCATCCACGAGCACGGCCAATGGCCGCCAAAACCGGAAGAGCGAGTTCCTGTCGTTCGCGGCGAGGGGCCTCTGTGATTCCACTGCAGATACTGATCCTGGCTCTCGTGGCTGCGGCGGGTCTGGGCGTGGTGCTGACACGCGAACCCCCCAAACAGGCGGTTGTGGTCAGTTTCTATGGTTTGCTGCTGGCATTGATGTTTTTCCTTTTCCAGGCGCCGGATGTCGCACTGGCGCAAATTACGGTGGGGGCGGTCGCCCTGCCGCTGATGATCCTCCTGGCCTTGGCTAAGATCCGCCGCAAACAGGAGAAGAATGCGTCCAAAGAGTAGGCTCTATCTGTTCCTCCCTTCCGCCGCCGTTCTTGCGGGAATCTATATTTGGGGAATTTTCGGAGTACCCGCGGTTGGGCACTACCGCGGCCCATATGGGGATGCGGTGAATGCCGCGACGGTTCCCGAGCGCCACATCACGGACGCCGTGACGGCGGTGAATTTCGATTTCCGCGGGTTCGATACTCTCGGCGAAGAGTTCATCATGTTCGTGTCCGTCGTAGGGGTGGTCGTGTTGCTGCGGCAGCAGGCCGGGCAGAAAGACGGCCAACAAGAGGATAAAGCAGGCGGCCGCCGGGTTCCGCCGCCGAGTGATGCCGTGCGCACGCTGACGGTGGCAATGGTCGGCCCGCTGGCGGCATTTGGAATCTATATAGTTACGCACGGCCAGCTTACGCCCGGAGGTGGATTTCAGGGCGGGGTCATCCTGGCAACCGCGCCGCTCCTGATTTACCTGGCGGGTGAGTTTTCGACTTTCAAGCGCGTGGCGCCGCACCTCTTAATCGAGGTTGCGGAAGCTCTCGGCGCAGGTGGTTACGCCCTGGTCGGCATCATGGGCCTGCTCGCTGGCTTGCCGTTTCTGACGAACGTGCTGCCGCTGGGCAAGGTCGGCGATGTTTTCTCGAGCGGCACTGTGCTCTGGATCGATTTGGCCGTAGGCCTGGAAGTGAGCGCGGGGTTCCTGGTTCTAATGTGGGCGTTCCTCGAGGAAGCGTTGGAGCACCAGGAATGAGCCACTTGGGATATTGTGTGAGCGCCTGGCTGTTCTTAGTGGGTCTTTACGGTGTAGTCACCAGCCGGAATCTGGTTCATCTGATCATTTCCCTGTCAGTGGTGCAGTCATCAACATATGTCTTGCTGCTGCTGATTGGCTATCGGACCGGAGCCGCGGCTCCCATCTTTGTAGATATTCCGCCCGGCACGCCGGCGGTAGACCCAGTGGTGCAGGCGCTGATGCTGACGGACGTAGTGGTGGAAGTAACCGTGATGGCGCTTCTGCTCGCCCTGGCTGTCAAGGCGTATGAGCGCACCGGGACTCTCGACCCGAACCGGCTCGGACTGATGAAGGGATGATCCTTCCCCTAATCCCGGTTCTGGCGCCTCTGTTTGCGGCTGCTATTCTCACAGCCCTGAATCGCGTGCTGAGCCAGCGCTGGGCGTTCTACATTTCCTGGGTCGCAGCCGCAGCGGCGATTTACGCCAGCGCGCAATTGATGCTGGATTCCTATCCGGATCGTATCGTCTATTGGTTCGGCAATTGGCAGCCACGGGCGGGCGTGGCTCTGGGCATCTCGTTTGTGATCGGCCCGCTCGGAGCCGGCCTGGCGCTTTTGGCGGGCGTGCTGGTGCTCATGGCGCTGGTGGTTTCCTGCCGCTACTTCGATACGGTCGGCTGCTTTTTTCATGTCCTGATCATGGTCTTCCTCGCCGCCATGTCCGGCTTCAGTCTGACGGGGGATCTGTTTAACCTTTTCGTCTTCTTTGAACTGATGAGCGCGGCCGCGTTCGCGCTTTGCGGATATAAGAGCGAAGAGCCCGGTCCGCTGGAAGGGGCCTTGAATTTTGCGGTGGTGAACACGGTCGGAGCCTTTCTGGTGCTGTGCGGAATCGGACTTTTATACGGACGCACCGGAGCACTGAACATGGCCCAAGCCGGGCGCAGCTTAGGCGCTCACGCCGATGGCCTGGTAATCACGTCCTTCCTTTTCATAGCGTCCGGATTTTTCGCGAAGGCAGCGATCGTGCCTTTCCATTTCTGGCTGGCGGATGCGCACACTGTAGCGCCCACTCCGGTTTGCATTCTGTTCTCGGGAGTAATGGTGGAGTTGGGGCTGTATGCCGTGGCGCGGGTGTATTGGGTTATTTTTCGCGAGCCGCTGTCTTCGCATGATGCGGGGTTCCGCGGGATTTTCATCGCCCTCGGTATCCTGACAGCCGTGGCCGGCTCCTTGATGTGCTATGCGCAGCGCAATCTGAAGCGGCTGCTGGCGTTTTCCACCATCGGTCACATGGGAATCATGCTTATCGGTTTCGCGCTGCTCAGCGCGCGGGCATTGGCAGGCACAGCCATGTATGTAGCCGGACATGGATTGATTAAGGGGGCACTGTTTGTTTACGCCGGAATCCTTTTGAACCGTTTCGGAAGCGTCGACGAATTCGAACTGCACGGGCGCGGCAAGCCCATGCGCGTTACAGGTGTGCTCTTCGCGGCGACTGGCTTGGCGCTCGCCGGCCTCCCTCCGGCGGGCATTTTCCGGGGATCGGATGCAATTGAGGCGGCGGCCCGCAGCGCGGGCTACGGCTGGATTACCGCCATCGACTTGCTCGTGGGAATTTTCACGGGAGGAGCGGTCCTGCGTGTCGCGGCGCGCGTGTTCGCCGGCTGGGGGCCGCGCGTCGAACAGGATGCGGCAGGAAGCCGGCAGATTCACGAGGAGCGCGAAACAACGGCACAAACGCGCGGCGCGTTGTTGGTTATGACTATCCCCGCTTTCCTGATGACGGCATCCGGGTTCGTGATTGGAGTGATTCCCGGCTTCGAAGATTCCGCAGGAAAGGGCGCGGCGATGTTTGTCGCGCAAGCCGCGTATTGGGCGCGCGTACTCGGCGGGCAGCAGGAGGGAGCGAGAGGGCTGGCACAAATCCCCTCGACGGTATCAGTGGGTTTTGCCGCTGCCGGCGGCGCGGTTCTCCTTGCGGCTTACACGATCTTCGCCGCCCGGGGTGGGTGGGAAAGCGTGCTCGCCGCCGTCCTCAACCGCACGACCGGCGGCCTCCGTTCGCTCCATAGCGGAGTGATCAATGACTATGTGGTTTGGTTTACCTTGGGAGTCGCCGCTATCGGCGCGGCATCCGTCGCCCTGTTGTATTAGTAAGTCACATCCGAAGTCGGGCTGCTGCCCGCCTCCCCGGGATATGGAAGGCGAAGAACCTCTAGGCTTTTACCGAGCACCAGCAGGACCGCCACCAGGGGCGCTGCGATCAGCAGCCCCAGACCGCCGAGGAGATACCCTAAGACGAGCTGCGTGCTGATATTCAGCGCTGGAGGTAGCTGCACATTGCGCTTTTGCATCAGCGGCATCAGAACGTAGTCATTGCTCCAGTGGGCCGCCGTATACAGAATGACCACATACAGCGGCGTGAGGGGGGATTGCAGGACTGCTAACAGAATGGCCGGAGCAATCGACACAAAGTAACCGATATTAGGCACGAAGGCCATCAAGCCCGCGAAGATTCCCAAGGAAGTCGCGACCGGCATGCGCATAATGTGTAGGCCGATGCCGACGACGATTCCGATAAACAGCATGCCCGCGGCTTGTCCGAGCAGCCACCGCCGCAGTGTGTCGGCCATATCCAGGAGCACGGCGCGGACGGCTTCGCGCCGCTTGGCGGGCCATGGTAGGACGAACCCACTCAAGTAGGGTTCCGGAGATGCCGCCAGATATATCCCGATAATAATCACCAGCCCGATGCTAATCACCGGCCCGAATGTGGCGCTGAACGAAAACGATTGGGTCATGCGGTTCCAGATGTTGAGATGGCCGTTGAGGAGATCCTGCATTCCCGGGATGTGATACAGAAGCCCGCTCCAGCCGTACTGATCGAGGCGCCGGCGCACTTCGGGGAGCTGCGCCATCACTCCGGAAACCTGCGCGACCGCATTAGGCCCAAGCAGCAGCGCGCCGAGGGTCAAGAGCCCGGCAATCCCTGCCACAACGGTCAGCATGTTCCATCGGAAGCGCCAGTCGGTGTATCTCCCTACGAAATGAGCGAGGGCTCGAATGAAGATGGCGAGCAGGACGGAGAGAAACAGCAAGAGCAGCACCGGAATGGCTTCGAAGGAGATCAGAAATGCTGCCGCTGCCATTACCAGGATGCCGATCGCGATCAAAACCCGCCTGGTGAACGCCGCTTCCGTCACTCCGCGCTCTCTCGATGCAAAGGAGACACACTAGCGGTCGATCCGGCTCCGATCGGTCATGGCGACGGCATAGTCGCAATTCTCCCATTTCCCTGTTTCGATCCAGAAGAATGAAAACCGCACCGGGGCCTTCTGTTCGGGTCCGACCCGAATATCGGCGTATTCCATGTTTAGTTCCGTCTGCGTGCTTTGAAGATCGCTGGTATGCGCCCAATCGTCAAGCGTGTATCGTAGCCGGAAGGGGGTGTGGGCAAAGATGCGTAGCGTTTCCGAACGAGTCATGCTGGGACTCGGGTACGGTTTCGTCCACATCGCAAACCGTTTTGCGGGTTTCCGCGGATTCCTGTAGCGTTCCGCCACTTCCGGTATTAGGTCGTAAACTTCTCCGTCCGAAGCCGACCGTACGAGCTTGAGATACTCCGAATGAGCCCAGGCAAGCGGGCGTGCCGATCCGGTAGAGCATCCGAAGAGGTTTTTGCCGTCCTGGTAGAAAGGCATATCCCAAACTTGTTCGGCCAAGAGGCCGGTTGTTCCGGCGAGCCGTTCCATGGTGGCGATGTAGGGTTTGGGATCATGCCCGGCGCTCAACTCGTAATGGCCGCGCTCTCCCGTGAGCAGCGGCCAGGCGCGCCCGATGCCCCAATCCTGGAATGGACTGCCATCGGGCTTCTGGCCGTAGCCATCGTGTGTATATCGATGCCAGCAAGGGCCGAAAGGAGTGTCCACCTTGAGCACGCGATCGATCACTTCCACTGAGTCGCGGATGAGAGGGTCGTCTGGACGATATATCCCCCAACGGACCAGCTCTAGAAAACCTGTGTCGACAATGTTGCGCGCGGGGTAGTGGGTCGGCTCTCCGGGCGGCTGGTGAGACATCTTCAAGATCGCATCATTGGGCGAAGCGGCATCGGCCTCGCCGGGCTCGGCGGGATTGATTCGGATGAAGTAGCGCCGGTAACCGGGAACCGCCTCCCCACAGGTAGTCACTGTCCAATCTTCGAGGTGGTCACGCAGCCAGTCGGCATAGTCTTCCAGGAAGGCAGCGGCGCACGGCTTGCCATCCTCCCGCGCGAATTCCGCTGCGCAGATAAAGGCGCCGATAGTCACGGCGAGCGTGGAAGGTGAGAACCCGCTGCGCTGCTCCCAGCGCTCCTGGGGAGTAATCGGTCCGCGATCGATCAGGTATTCCGCGGCTTTGAAAACCATCGGAACCGGATTGAACTTGATCAGGGCGTTTTCCCGGCGGAGTTTGCGAGCCAACACAATCGGAAGGCACACCTCATCTAACTGCAGCCCAGTCATATTTGGCTCGCCATCGATCCAGAAGTTCTGCGCGAAGCTGCCGTCTGGCCGCTGAGAGACCGCGAGATAAATCAGTGTGCGGAAAGGAGTGTCCCGGTCTCCTGTGGCCAGGAGGCTGGACGCGCAGTGTACCGTGTCCCTCGGCCAGACTAAGTGATAGCCGGCGTGCTTGGATGTGCGCGATTTTTTCACCTCGCCCCACGGTGTGGCCAGCGACGCAATAATCGCCCCAGGATATTTTCGGTCTTCGTGCGTGTAGATCGTATTGCGGCTGATCCGGTAGAGCCGGCCGCCGTCCGCAGTCGAGGCGGACAGATCCCGCCCTCCTCCGCTCGCGGCAGCCCATTGCTCCAGATACTGCTTGCACTCGTCTTCGAACCGCTCCGAGAGCGATTTCATCAGGTGGAAGACCGCGGCATGCGCCGTGTCCCCCATAGCTAGGCCCACGGTGAACTCATGTACGCCCTCCGGAATCTGTCCCGCAAGGACCACGTTCCCCGGTGTTTCCGCCTCATCGAATTCCTGATCCATCCGATAGTACCGGCGCAGATCGGTCAGCGCATCGCTTGTGCCCGCATAGCCTACCGAGGCTTTGGAGAATCCGCAATCCGCTCCCATCGCTACCCAGCGGTCACCGTTGTGCGCGACGAGAACCTTCCGCCCTGCCGACCGGGTGACGTTAGCGCTCGCCCGGCCTTCCTTGTCTTTCAAATGAGGGTTGCAAACGAAATAGGTCTGGATACCATCGGCAGCGTCGTTCGAAATCCGATAATGCTCGAGGACGCAGGGTAGTTCCGGGTCGCATATGACTTCTTTTTCGTATTGATATGCGCCATGGCGATCGACCGCCGCAAACCGATAACCCTGTGACTCGCTTCCCAGTCTGCTGACGTGGGCCTCAAAGTCCGACCCTTCCGCATGCACGTAGGACTTGCCATCGGATATAACGAGTTTCAAATCCCGAATCTGCGCGGAATCCACGGTCGGGTACATCACTTCGGTCAAAGCGCCCTGCCACAAAGTGAACCAGATTCGATTTCCCGGTTGGAAGGCTGCGCCGACGGCATCTTTATCGGCGTGTTGCCAGGTGTCCGCCTGTCCGGGCGCTCCGAATGCTTTGCTCATAGTGCTTTGCTCACAACGGCGACGCTACTCATTTCACCAGCTTGCCGGACCCTCTGTTAGATGCTTCCGCACACTCGTTGAAGGGGATGTGGGAACCGTCACAGTGGAGCGGACTAGCGTTCTTTTAGAGACGCATGGCTGGGAACTGCTATGCCATACTGCGGAGCGAACAGAGAGCCCGGCGTCGTGGGGGCGCCCGGCACAAGTCCGGTCCGCAACAAGCAACTCATAGGAGGAATCGTGGCAGTACCGCGCGTCGGTATCGGAAAAACGGGAACTGGACCCGGCGGAAAAGTCGCCGACTACACACTGAATCGGCTGAAAGAGTGGGGAGTTCAACGAATCTTCGGCTATCCCGGAGATGGCATCAACGGATTTCTGGGCGCGTTCGATCGCGCCAAAGGCGAGCCTGAATTCATTCAGACGCGGCACGAAGAAATGGCTGCGTTTATGGCGTCGGCTCATGCCAAGTTCACGGGCGATTTCGGAGTGTGTATTGCAACCTCGGGACCGGGCGCGATTCATTTGCTGAACGGACTCTACGATGCGAAGCTCGACCATCAGCCCGTGCTCGCCATTCTCGGACAGCAAAAACGACTCTCTATCGGCGCGGGCTACCAGCAGGAAGTAGATCTGACTACTCTGTTCAAAGACGTGAGTGTGTATCTCACAACGGTGATGCACCCGGCCTCGGCACGGCATGCGATCGATAGGGCGATCCGCTGCGCTTTGGCGGAGCGCTCCGTGAGCGCGATCATCTTTCCGGAGGATATACAGGAAATCGACGCGATGGAAGCGCCGCCGCGAAAGCATGGAGCCGTTTTCACGTCCATTGGATACGTAAAGCCCGAGATCACGCCCCCGCCGGATCAGTTGGACCGTGCGGCGGAACTGCTAAATAGCGCAAGCAAAGTTGCGATCCTGGTGGGCCAGGGCGCGGCGGAAGCTGAAAACGAAGTGATCGAGGCGGCCGATATTCTGGCCTGCGGAATCGCCAAGGCGTTGCTCGGACGCGCGCACCCGCCCGACGATCTGCCGTTCGTTACAGGGCCTATCGGCCTCCTCGGCTCTAAGCCTAGCTACGACATGGTCATGAACTGTGATTTGTTGTTCATGATCGGAACCAGTTTTCCGTACGCGGAATGGCTCCCGGAGGAGGGGAAATGCAAGTGCGTGGAAATCGACATCGACGCGCGCTACATTGGCAACCGTTTTCCGGCGGATGTGCCGTTAGTCGGCGATGCGAAATCCACTCTGCGCGCCCTGATCCCGCGGCTGACTTACAAAAAGGACCGCTCCTGGCGCGAAAAGATCGAGAAGGACGTTCGGCAGTGGGACTCGGTTCTGCAAGACAGATCGAGTCAGGATGGGCGGCCGATGAATCCCCAGCGCGTGATGCAGGAATTGAGTCCGCGCCTGCCCGACCGGTGCATCTTGACGGCGGATTCGGGGTCGGCAACGAACTGGTGGGCGCGCCAACTCAGATTGCGCAAAGGGATGGACGCCTCTCTCTCGGGCACTTTGGCCTCGATGGGGCCCGGCACTCCCTACGCCATAGCCGCGCGGCTCGCATTCCCCGAGCGGCCGGTAATTGCCATTGTCGGTGACGGCGCGTTTCAAATGAACGGCATGAACGAAATGATCACGGTGAAGCGTTACCAGGACCGGTTAATGAAGAGCGGCGCGCCCTTTATCTTTTGCGTGTTTAACAACCAGGACCTGAATCAGGTCACCTGGGAGCAGCGCGTGCTGGCCGGCGACCCGAGATTCCCAGGCTCGCAGCATATTCCCGATGTCCCTTACGCGAAATATGCCGAGTTACTTGGATTCAAGGGCATTTTGTGTGAGAAAGGCGACGACATGGGTTCGGCCTGGGAACAGGCGTTGAAAACCAGCGACCGGCCGGTTCTGCTGGAAGTGAAAACAGATCCCGAGACACCGCCCCTGCCGCCCCACATCAAGTTCGAGATGGTGAAGAAGATGAGTTCTGCTCTAATCGACGAAGAGGATCCTTGGGAAATCCTGGAGAAATCCATCAAAGGAAAAGCCGTGGAGTTTAAAGAGAAGGTTTTGAAGGGCTAATCATGACAACTACGGATGTCTTACCTTCCACGGCAACCGATTTGTTCACCATCGGACGCGGCGCTCGCTCGGATGCGGAAAGACGGCCCATCGGCGATGCGGATATTAAGTCGCTCAAACGGGACTTGTCCGACGGAATCGAAGGTGAAGTCCGGTTCGATCGCGGAAGCATTGCTTTGTACGCGACCGACTCCTCCAACTTCCGCGAAATTCCGATCGGCGTAGTGATTCCGAAGACGCTCGATGATGTGGTAGAAACCCACCGGCTCTGTAGCCGCTATGGTGCCCCTATTCTCAATCGCGGCGGCGGGTCGAGTCTTTCGGGCGAGACCGTGAACTTCGCTGTCGTTATTGACCATTCGAAGTATCTTACTCGGATCGGCGAAGCGGATACGGAGCGGATGCTGGTCACCGTAGAACCTGGGGCGATCAACGAACAGGTCAACAAAAAGATCGGGAAAAAGAATGTGCTCTTTGGTCCCGATCCTTCTTCTCACGCTTTCTGCACAATCGGCGGCAATATTGGAAACAACTCCTGCGGAATCCATTCGGTGCAGGCGCAGTTGTACGGCCCCGGGCCGCGCACGTCGGACAACCTTCATTCCATGGATATTGTGACTTACCGTGGCGACCGGTTCCGGGTAGGCGTTGGAGAAGAGTCCGAACTCGACCGAATTATCGGCGAAGGAGGACCGAAAGGCGAAATCTATGCCCGTCTCCGTGACCTCCGCGACCGGTATGCGGATCTGATCCGGCAGAAATACCCGCCGCCCAGTGAGTTGCCGCGGCGCGTCTCCGGTTACAATCTGGACGAACTTCTGCCGGAACGTGGCTTCAATGTGGCGCGGGCGCTGGTGGGCACCGAAGGCACCTGTGCCACAGCGCTCGAAGTGACTCTCATGCTCATCCCCGCTCTGCTCAAGAGAGTCACTGTGGTAGTCCAATATGACGAGCTGGCCGATGCCGCCGAACACAATATCGAGATCATGGGCTGGAAGCCCATTGGGCTGGAGGCGTTGGACAACCGGTTATTTGAAGACGAGAAGCTGCAGCACAAAGACCTGCAGGCGCTGAAGAAGTTGCCGCGTTCCGGTGAAGGCGCATGGCTGCTGGTGGAGTTCGGAGCCGATAGCGAAGAGGAAGCGCGGGACACAGCGAAACGCTTTCAGGATTGGTTGACCGGCGAGAAGCACTACGAGCGTGATCGAATTGCGCTTTTTGGGCCCCGCGAGCCGGGGGGCCCCGCGGAGTTGATCTGGAAGACGCGCGAAGCCGGGCTCGGCGCCACTGCTTTTCCTCCAGGCGATAAAGACCATTGGCCCGGATGGGAAGATTCGGCCGTCCCGCCGGAGAAAATTGCGCCCTATATTCGCGCTCTGAAAAAGCTGTACGAAAAATACGATCTGCGTGGAGCAATGTACGGCCACATCGGGCAGGGCTGTGTCCACTCCCGCATCTCATTCGACCTGCGGACGGCCCAGGGCATCCGCCAGTATCGCAAT
>DATBID010000289.1:0-5565 GCA_036557125.1 Bryobacteraceae bacterium
GAAGCCTATTCGTTTGTCAGCTCGCGCCTCGTGAAGGAAGTCTTCAGCCTGGGCGGGAGTATTTCCGGCCTGGTGCCGCCGTCTGTGGAAGCTCGGCTCAAGCGCCGGATGTCCAAACTAAAAAAGAAAGGGGCATAATCACAGCCAAATGCCAGCAGTAGCCAACGCCATATCCGACCGTATTTCCTTGATCAGCGTGTCCTCGACCATGAAGGTTGCAGCGGATGCCGAGCGCCTTCGCGCCGAGGGCGTGGACGTGGTGGACTTCGGGGCCGGGGAACCGGACTTCCCGACACCCGACAACATCAAGCAAGCCGCCATTCGCGCGCTCGACGAAAACTTCACCAAATACACCGCGGTCGGCGGCACGGCGGAGCTGAAGAAGACTGTCTGCGAGTATCACCGCAAGACGTTTGGCACCGATTACCAGCCCAACGAGTGCCTCATCACCGTAGGCGGCAAGCACATCATCTTTAATGCCGTGCAGGCGCTGATTAATCCCGGCGACGAGGTTGTCATTCCGGTGCCCTACTGGGTGACTTATAAAGACGTCGTGAATTACGCCGGCGGCAAATGCGTGTTCGTGGACACGGATGAAGATAGGGGCTTTGCGGTAACGGCAGCGATGATTGAGCCGCGGCTGAGTGCGCGGACTAAGATGATGATCATCAATTCACCATCGAACCCCAGCGGGGCCGTGGTGGATCGCGCGGAATTCGAGAAAATTTATCGTCTCGCCGAAGCGCGCGGCATTTATCTAATGACCGACGAATGCTACTGCCGCTTCCTCTATGACAGCCAGCCTTACTCGATCGCCTCACCCCCGAGTTCCAAAGAGACCGTGCTGGTGGTCGGTTCGCTTTCGAAGACTTACGCCATGACCGGCTGGCGCGTGGGTTTCGGTCTGATGCCCGCGCCCATCATTACGGCCATGAATAAGCTGCAAAGCCACTCGACCTCGAATCCCACGTCCATCGCGCAGAAAGCCGCTGTAGAGGCATTGCGCGGGCCGCAGGAGTCGGTGGATATTATGCTGGCCGAGTACCGGCGGCGGCGCGACTTCGTAGTCGAGCGCCTGCGCGCCATTCCCGGCGTGAAGATCGCCACCCCGCGAGGAGCCTTTTATGCTTATCCAAATATGGCCGGGGTAATGGCGCGGAAGGGAATCCGCAGCTCGCTCGAACTTTGCGACCGCCTGCTGCAGGAAGCCCGGGTGGCTGTGGTGCCGGGCGAGGCATTCGGCACAACCGAACATTTCCGCCTCTCCTATGCGGCTTCCATGAAAGAACTGGAGCGCGGCCTCGACCGCATCCATGCTTTCGCCATTGCCTAAAT
This sequence comes from Bryobacteraceae bacterium, assembly GCA_036557125.1. Classification (GTDB taxonomy): domain Bacteria; phylum Acidobacteriota; class Terriglobia; order Bryobacterales; family Bryobacteraceae; genus PSRJ01. The sequence continues at coordinate 1,336 of DATBID010000289.1, forward strand.
TTCCGATTCGCCTCACGCCTTCTCCCCGCGAGAAGGTGTGGGGCCGGAAGCGGCTGGCTCCGTGGTTCCCGGATTCCGAGCGGAACATTGGCGAAGTCTGGTTTCTGGCTGAAAGCGAGTTGCCGCTTCTGGTGAAACTGCTCTTCACATCCGAGAGGCTCTCGATTCAGGTTCACCCGGATGATGGCGAGGGAGTCGCTCGCGGCAAGACCGAGATGTGGCACATTCTCGAAGCCGAGCCGGGCGCGCAGATCGCTCTGGGTTTCCGCGAGCCGATCTCTCGCGAGCGGCTGCGCGAAGCGTGTTGCACCGGCGAAATCGAGCAGCTTGTGAACTGGTTTCCGGTGAAAGCAGGCGAAACGTATTTCACACCCGCACACACCGTGCATGCCATCGGCGCCGGCATTGTGCTGTGTGAGATCCAGCAGCATTCCGATGTCACCTACCGTTTGTGGGACTACGGCCGCGCGCGAGAAATGCACCTGGAGCAAGGGATCGCAGTCGCCGATACGGGCGTGCACCCGGGGCCGTCGCATCCTGTGTCGATGGACAAGGGACGCGATCTGCTGGTGCGTTCGCGCCATTTCGTCACCGAATCCATATGCCTTCCCGCCGGCGCAAGCTACACCCCATCGCCTGAGCCATGTCAGCTTTTGGTCGTCGTAGAAGGCGGCGCCGCTATTGGCGGCCAGACGATGGAAACGGGCGAAGTTTGGCATTTGCCGGAGCAGGGCGAGAGAGCTGGCGTATGCACGGAAAACGGTACGCAGTTGTTGCGGGCCTATGTGCCTGGCGGAAGCTGACCGGTTTCTTAGCTAAGATGGATCTATGGCGAAACTCGCTCAATCCGCCAGCAATTACGCAAACGACCGAAAGGCAGAGGCCGCCGCCTCCGAACTCGGGCGAAAACTGCGCTCCATAAGTGAGAGGATCGCGTCGTCCGGCGAGAAGCTGCTTACACGCCGGGAACTTGAGCGCGAACTGGCGCAACGTCGTGGTGGAATCCGCTGAGCTCGCGGGTACGGACGTTCCTCGATAGCGGTGTGCTGCTAGCCGCCGTGAGATCGCTAGGTCGTGATCGGGAGCGTGCCTTACGAATACTTGAGGATCCTAACCGGGTGTTCCTGACTAGCCCGTTCGTTCAGCTCGAGCTTGTTCCCAAAGCCATCCTCCACAAGAAGCGGTTAGAAAAGGCGTTTTACGACGAGTACTTCAATGCTGCGGAGTGGTGCCGGGAATTCCACAAAATAGAGGATCTAGCCCAAATCGAGGCGGCCAGGCTGGGGCTTGCGGCGATGGATGCACTCCATTTGGCGGCAGCGCACCTTCTACGAGCCGACGAATTCATCACCACGGAAAGGCCAGAAAAACCGATCTGCCGCTCATTGCTGGTCGACATCCTCTATCTATTCGAGTAAGGGCGGTCGCGGGTCTCCCCTCTGATAAACTCAATTCGAGGCGACAATGAAGAACGGAATCGACCGCGGCACCCAAGCCACGAAAAGCGACCTCAAAGAGATTGAGGAGCGCATACTGGACACCATCCGGGGCGACCTGTTGAATCTGGAGGAGCGCCTCATGAAGGCCGTGCACGATACGGCCGATTTGCTGGCAAAGGCGTTTTACAACCTGGCGGAGATGCAGCAACTCCGCTCCGTGCAGCTCGAAGCCAACCAGACCGCGCTCATGGCGCGCATCAGCGCGCTCGAAGCCCGGCTCACCGAACTCGAAAAGCGCCTCGCTTTTCCCGATATGCCTGTGGACGAAAAAGAGAAGCCCCAGTAACGCGCGTAGGCAGGCGCGAAAGCGCCTATCCCACCGGGCTATCGCGTTAGCTCCACTACAAACTGTTCCATGATGGTGCGGTCGTCCGGCCGGGCGTCGCGCAACCCGGTATCGGCGCGAAAAAGCAGCTTTACCGCGCTTTCCAGTTGTGGCTGGCTGAATCGGGAAACCGTTTGCTGAATCTGTTCCGCGCGTGAGGACCACATCGGCACGCCCATGCGCGTGAAGTGAGTTTGGATCTGCCCGGCGCCGCGGAGACCGGCTTCGCGCGCCACCAGCGCCATGCGGAACTGCGTGGAAAGAAATGCCAGCACGAGCGGCAGGTACTCGCCCTGTTTCACCAGCGTGTCCAGCACTTCGAGCGAACGCGCGCGGTCGCGCCGGCCGAGCGCATTTACGAGGGCGAAAATGGTCACTGCACGCGCATCCGGCACCAGCGCCGCAATTTCCTCTTCGCTCACGCTGCGGTTGCCCGCAAATAGCGTCAGCTTTTCGATCTCTACGGCGATGTGCGCCATATCGCCGCCAAGAGCCTCGACCAGCAGATCGAGCGCGGGCGCGTCCAGCGTCAGTCCAGTCTTGCGCAGCAGGTTGACGGCCTCCGCGCGGGCTTCGTGGATTGGGTACCGGCGCAGCTCAACCACCGTCGGAATCGCGCTATAGAACTTGCGTACCCGATCCTGTTTTCGCTTGTCGTCGCCTTCAAAGTCGAACCGGGCTGCTTCAAAGACCAGCGTGACTCCGGGCGTCGCATCTTTGGCGTAGGCAGACAAGAGAGCCGCATCGCTCCCGGAAGCGGAGCCGCCGGATTCAGTTTCACCATCGTCTTCGGCATCGTCACTATGGGCGGCTCGGCCCTTCGGCAATGCAGCCTCGGCATTAAATACCCAGATCAGCCTCTCCGGCGCAAATAGCGATAGCGCGCGGGCATCGTCGACCACTTCTGCCAGAGTCGTCTCGCTCAGGTCGTGTTCGGTAATTCCGCCTTCGGGAAGGCTCGCGGCCAGCGCGTCCTTCAGCCGCCGCCGGTCGTAAGCTTCCGGACCGAGCAAGAGCAAAACCCCCGGGCATCTGCCTTGCTTTATCTGAGCGAGCAATTGGGCGGGGGACATGATTCAGAAAGCCTGCTGGAGGGCACTCACAATATTTCGCGCCACGTCGCGGCTGAGCCGGGTCATGGCGGTGCTGCTCTCATCGAAATACTGCTGGGGATTTTCGGAAACTTCGTAGCGCTCGCGGAATTCGGCCGCCGGACGGTTCCAGATGATCGCATTGTTAGAGCGATCGGTAAGCGTAAGGCGCATGATAACGACCACTTCGACTCCAGTGCTGCGTCCCGTGGCGGTATCGATCGTCGTAGGGAAAAAGAAGAAGTTGACGATGGCGCCATCGAGAACGGCATCGGCTTGCGCGGGGTTGGAAATGACCTTATAGCGCGTGCGGGTCAGAAACTCGCGCGTAATATCCTCGGGCAGTAGACGCGCAAGCTCGTAGCGCGTGGTGATGTTCTGGAAGCCAGGGATGGCTATCGTTTTGACCGTTTTCGGAACCAGGTCACCCTGGCCGGAAACATGGTAGCCGCAGCCGGCCAACAGCAAGGTCACGGGTAGAGCGGCGCAGGCAGCGTGCTTCACAATGCCCCTCGCGCTGCAGCCACTGCGTTTTCCGCCATCAGCCGCAGATTATCGGCCACCAGCCAGAACCAGCAGGCTTCGGGATCATTGCGATCAGCGGCAATGGCTCCCACCGTAATGCCACTCTGCCCGGCCTGGCCGACATTGGTAGGCGGCTCGAATTCCACGCCACGCACTTCAATCGAACCGCAGGCGAGGCCGCTCTCGACCGCCTCCAAACCGGGATTCGATTCGAACTCCACCCAAGCCGAGAAGCTGTAGCCATGAAATACCGGCGCTTGAATCAGCCGAAGCGAGGGCATAGGGGCGCCTTCGCCTTCCCCTGGCAGATTCAGCAGGGTTGCCAGATGGCGCTCGATGCGCAGCTCCGATTCTTCGAGCGAAACCGGCGCCTCCTCACCGTACCGCGCCAACAAATTGAAGCCGAGTTGCGTGTCGAACACCGCTTGCGGCAGGCTCTTGAACGACAAAAGGCTGACGGTCTGATTCTGCAACTCCTCCACACCGGCGGTGCCATGCTCGCTTGCGGGAGCAAAGATCTGGATCACTGCGCGGCGAACCGGGTCGTGCATGTGCAGACGCCGCAGGAACAGCGCTATGGCAATCGCGGCGGGATGCGCGATCACCCGCACCGCGCTTTCTTCTTCCTCCTCTTCGGTTTCGACCGCGGGCGCGCGAAGGCGGGCATCGGGCCGTTCTTCGGCGGTGTAGCTTAAGTCGATCAGCACCGGACGGTCGTTCGTCTCAGTCTGATCGGTCAATTCCAGAGCTTTGCGGCTCGACTCGCCCGAACCGGCCAGAAATACGATTT
>DATBID010000290.1:0-5445 GCA_036557125.1 Bryobacteraceae bacterium
AATTCAAAACCATCGTCACCCGCGTCCTGACGCCGCATGCGAGCGCCATTCTTTTGGACCCCGAATACGGTCTCGAAGCCGCTGCCGCACGCGCGAAAAATGCCGGTCTGCTGCTGGCTTACGAACTAAGCGGATACGATAACAGCCAACCCGGCCGTTTGCCGGATCTTCTGCCGCACGTCTCGGTAAAGCGTATTGTCGATTGGGGCGCGGACGCGGTGAAGATTCTCATCTACTACACGCCGTTTGAAGAAGGCTCCATCAACGACATCAAGCACGCCTTCATCGAGCGCATTGGGGCGGAATGCGAAACCTACGAGATCCCCTTCTTCCTGGAGTTTGTGGGCTACGATCCGAAAGGCGGCGACGAAAAGGGTTTGGAATTCGCCAAAATTAAGCCCCAAGTGGTGAAAGAGAGCATGCGCGAGTTCTCCAAACCGCAATATAAAGTAGACATCCTGAAAGTGGAAGTGCCGGTGAACGCGGAATACGTCGAAGCCAGCAGCGTGTTTAAAGGACAGAAAGCGTACACACGCGGCGAGGCATTGAAACATTTCCGCGAAGCGGCGGCGATTGCCTCGAAGCCTTTCATCTACCTGAGCGCGGGAGTCAGCAACGCCGAGTTCATTGAATCGCTGCACATGGCCGCCGAGGCGGGCACGGATTTTTCGGGTGTGCTTTGCGGACGAGCCACCTGGAAAAACGGCATGCCGGTTTACGCCAAACAGGGCGCGGCCGCGCTCGAGGACTGGCTGAGCAAGGAAGGCGTTCAGAACATCAATGCCGTCAACGACGCGATTCGCAACGCCACGCCATGGTACGCCAAGTTCGGCGGAGCCGTGCCGGCCTGAGCAATCCGCTTCAGAAAAGCGATGGCCTTGTCGCCGCCGGCTCCGTTCGATACAATCCTCCACATTTGTTTTCAGCATCATGCATCCAGAGGAGGAGACATCGATGGAAACGCAAAGTGAACACCGAACGCGGCGGCCTTGGTTGGTCGCCGCAATGACGGCTTTGTTTGCCGGGCTGGTTTGGGGCCAGCAAAGCTCGGGGCTGCAATATCTGCAGACAATTGGGATTCCCGGATGGAAAACCACGGGAGCCGCGGGAAACGCGAATGTGGATCTGATGGGGTACAACCCCGTCACGCGGATGATGTATCTGGCGGATCGAACGAATAACGGTATTGACGTGATCGACACGCACGCTAACGTGGTCGTGGGCCTCATCAAGATGCCAGCCGGCTCGCCGCCAAAGACGCCGCCCACGGGTCCCAATGGAGTGCTGGTGGCGATCAATCTGCAGCAGTTGGTGGTGACGGACGGGCAGCAGAGCGTGTACGTGTGGGATCTGCGGGCGCCCCAAGCGGAACCGGATGTTTACACGTTTCCCACCTCGCTGGGAACCGACACGGACGGGATTGCATACGATCCGATCAACCAGACCGTTTACATTGTGACCGACAATCCACCGGAGTATCTGATTGGCATCAACCTGGCGTATAAAACCGTAACCAGTCAGACTCCCTTGCCAGTAAGTTCCGATTTGATTGCATTCAATTCGATCGACGGCAAGATTTATATCTCGGCCGAAGATGCGGATAACAACGATGCCAATGCCAACGCAGGGGTTTACGTATACGATCCGGCGAGCGGCAGTCCGGGAACGGTGACACAGGTGGTGAAAGTCGGTCCACCTTGTCCCGGACACGGCATAGACATTGATCCGATTTCCAACATAGCGGCAGTCGGGTGTTTTGGCGGAATGGGTGACACGGGAGACATTGCCGTCAATCTGAGCACAGGGAAGTTACTGACTACGTTCACGAATGCCGGGGGGACTGACGCAGTGGTTTTCAACCCGAATAACCGCCGCTTTTATCTTGCGGCCGGCCTCAACAGCAGCACCGCCAGCGGCTGCCCGCAAGGGCCGGCCTCTGCATTCGGCGCATTCACGCCGGTTCTCGGCGCGGTGGATCAGAACAATGGCAGCCCTACGGCTAGCACAGCGTGCAGCGGCGGTGGGCATATTGTAGGCGTCGATCCGATCACGAATTATGTGTATGTGCCGGTTTCGCAATATCCGGCGAGCGGGACGGCGACGGCGGGCGTGAATGGCGTGGTGGTCTTCCGCGACAACACGCCGGCGGCGCAGAGCCTGGTTACGCAGGCTTCGGCTTCTTTGTCGGGAATCGGCAATGCTTCGAGCGGAACGGTGGAGTTCGTGGTGATCGGGCGGCGGATGCATCTTTTTGCGAATGCCGCCGGACTGCCCGCTTCCGCGGTAGCCGCCTGGATCACGGTACCGACGACGGTCGCAAATGAGATGCTGCCCTGCGCGGTAAATCCCGCAAATGCGACCGCGGTATGCAGCGACGACCTGCTGGGCGATCCGCTGATCGGGGCGGTGACGACGTTGTCAACGGACGCCGGCACGGGCGGCGTGGCTACGGCGCGTGGCATGATCACGCGGATCAAATAGAGAGGAGCGGCTTGGGCGCCGGCGGCAAAACCTCCGGCGCAGTCTACCAGTTTAGAATCTGGCGCACGTTCCGCGCCCGGCGCTTGCTGACGATGAATTCCTGATTGTTATCGAGAGTGATCAGCCAGCGGTTGCTGCTGAGCGCGGCCAGCTTGCGCACGTGGTCTACGTTGACCAGGGCGTTGCGGTGCACGCGGCGGAAACTGCCGCCCTGGAGCCTTTCTTCGATGGCTTTCAGGCTTTGGGTGGCCAGATAGCGGCGCCGGGCAGTGAGTATCCAAACCAGCTCGCCTTCGGCCTGGAATGCCAATACTTCATTGGCGTTCAGGAGGAAGTATTCGTCGCCGGCGCGGCCCACGATTTTACGAGGCCGCCCATCGGGCGTTGCCTGATTGCCAGGACTTGCGCCGGCAATCTCTTGCAGGCGCGCCAAAGCTTCTGCGGCCTCCGAGCGGGTCTTCACCAGCTCCCGCGCGCGCTCCAAAGCTTGCGCCAGGCGCGCTTCGGAGACCGGTTTGAGCAGATAGTCGATGGCGCCTTCTTCAAAAGCGCGGATGGCGTATTGATCGTACGCAGTCACCACGACAATCACCGGCAGATGCGCGCCGCCGCGCAATCGGCCGATAACTTCGAAACCGCCCATCTGCGGCATTTCCAAATCGAGCAGCACCACGTCTGGCCGCCCATCTTCGATGGCCGCGAGCGCGCGCGTGCCGGTATCGGCTTCGCCCAGGATTTCTACATCCTGGCGCAACTCCAATTCCTGGCGCAGCACGCGGCGGGCAATGGGCTCATCGTCAGCAATGAGTATGCGCAGCGGTTTCGCGGGATGAAGGACGGGCGCACGCGAACTCATGCGAGTACGGCCTCGGATAGGGCACGGGCCGGCGAAGGAACCAGAAAGCTCACTGTGGTTCCGGAACCGTTGGAGTCGATCTGGAGGCGCACTTCATCGCCGAAGCACAGCCGGAGGCGTTGGCGGACATTATCCAGCCCCAGTCCGCCTCCGGCGGCGGGCTTGGCCGCTCGAAATCCGATGCCATCGTCGCTCACCTCAACAAGCACGCCGCTGCCGCGTGCCTGCGCACGCAGGGCGACCGCGCCTTCGCCTCGCGCCGAGACCCCATGTTTTACGGCGTTTTCGATCAGCGGCTGAATGGAAAGAATCGGAATGAGCGCCTGTTCCGCGGCCCGATCCACTTCGATCGTAGTGCGCAACTTATCTCCCAGGCGTAGCTTTTCAATTTCCAAATAGGCGCGGATAATTTCCACTTCGTCCGTGAGCGGGATGAGGTTGCGTTCGGGCTTAAGGCAGTAGCGGAAGATTTCCGCCAGGTTCAGGACCATGCGCCGAGCCTCGGCAGCGTCGCGGGGAATGGAGCCATACAGCGTATTGAGGGAATTGAACAGAAAGTGAGGGTTGATTTGGGATTGCAGAGCGCGCAGCTCCGCCTGCGAGACCAGCCGCTGCACTTCGGAATTGCGCAGCCGCTCCACCTGCTCGACAATGACGGCGGCCATGCGCCCGAGTTCCTGAAAATCCTCACTCAGATAGCGGCGGCCGCCCTCGCGCCTGCCGAGCAGGATCAAGGCTCCATCGCCCTTGCCGAAGCGTACGGGCACCGAGACTTCGTGCCGGGCACGCGAAGAGGGCGGCTGGGTAACCGGCGAAGGCTCGGTGAGAGACATGGCTTCGAGCGCACTGGCAGAGATGGGCTTCACGTCGCTCTCCGGCGTCCGCATGAAGTCTGCCAGAATCGCCGCCGCCTTTTCCAGGAACGCCGCCTCGCTTTCGGCTTTGCTTCCGGCATCGCGAATCTGCCGGATGATGGGTTCGCGATCAGAGCGGCGGAACACGACGCGAGTGAGCAAAAGCTGCAAGCGGCCGCGCAGCCAAACCAGGCCCACCAGCAGCAGGCAGCCGCCGACAATCAGGACGCCTTCGAGAAACGGACTGTGGGAAGCCCGCTCCAGAATGAGAAAGCGGGAATTCAAAAGCACGCTCGCCACGATGATACCGGACGCCACGAGGCCGCTCGCCAGGAAGCGAAGGAAGGCATCCACAAGCAGGAAGCGGTAATCCTGCAACAAAACGTAGAGCGCGAGTGGGATTCCCGCATGATGCAGAGCCAACTCGCCCGTCCACGCCGCGCTCACTCGGCCGGGGCGGAAATGGACGAACGAAATGGCCAGCAGGAAGAGGCACATGCCTATGAGAATCCGCGGCCCGGCGTGGCGCGGCGGGGCGGTATCGCGCCGTAAGGCGAACATGGCGATGAGTGCGAGCGGGCCGAATCCGGCAATGATGATCCAGAGCGCGGCCTGGTGGAGCCGCTCGCCCGGGCCGACGAGTTCTGCCAGATGCAGCACCATTGCCGTTCCGCTGAGGATGTAGCCGAAGACCCAGATGAACCGGCTTCTGCCTTCGAGCGAGAGATGCAACAGCAGCGCCGGCAGCAAACTGAGCACGCCGAAACTCAGCGCTGCCACCACGTCCGCGAGCATGGGAAAGCTGTAAGAGGAAGCCAAGACGATCAGCGATCCAGCATTCCATCCCAACGCAACAAGCGCGGCCACAGCCGGCAGATATCGCTTCGCTCCGGGGCCTTTACGGCCATCGCGAATCAGGAGCACCAGAAGCCCGGCGAACAACAACAATCCCACCGAATGGCCGATGGTGTTCACGAGCAGAGGCTCCCGCGTGTGGATCGATTCCAGCATGTCTTGCGGCGGCCGAAGTTATTATTGGCCCTTTCTATCAGTCTACTGACTCTGCGGCCCTCTATAATGGCGCTATGGGCTTCAGCCGGCGGCGCTTTCTTGCGACCTGCGCCGCGGTGGCCGCGCGGGCGCGTTCGCAAACGCCCCTGCCCGTTCCCCGCTCTCGCACCGGCCCCATGCTTTGTCTCGATTCCCGCCTGCTCGCTGACATCGATTATTCCCAGTTCGGCACGATCCTGAATA
>DATBID010000291.1:0-4446 GCA_036557125.1 Bryobacteraceae bacterium
GAATCGTATGGGAGTGCGGCTCGAGGGCCCCACTATACCTAGCCCTCCCGGACACATGCTCACTGAGGGGGTGCCGTTGGGAGCGGTTCAAATCCCCCCGGATGGCCAGCCAATCATTCTCTTCGTAGAGCATCAGACCACCGGCGGATACCCGAAGCCGGCCAACGTGATTTCCGCTGACCTGTGGCGAGTAGGCCAGTTGGTGCCTCACCGGGAAGTGTGCTTCGAATTGGTAGGTCTCGAAGCTGCGCTCGAGTTGCTCAGGCAGCAGGAACAGTGGCTATATTCATTGGTGTGATGGACCTTAATTGCGACATGGGGGAGCTGGAGGATGCCGCGTATGAAGCGGCGCTGATGGAATACGTCACGTCGGCCAGCATTGCCTGCGGCGGCCACACGGGCGATGACGCTACTATGGAGCGCACGGCGCGGCTGGCGCTTGAGCGTGGCGTACGCGTCGGCGCGCATCCCAGCTATCCGGATCGCGCCAATTTTGGCCGCGTGGAAATGGTCATGACAGCCGCACAAATGGAAGCGGCGGTGCAGTCGCAAATCGAGCGGCTCGCGCGTGTGGTTGCCAGCTTGGGAGGGTGCGTCGCACACGTGAAGCCACATGGCGCCCTTTATAATGTCGCCGCGCGCAACCCGGAAGTAGCACGGGCCATCGGACGAGCGGTGGCCGCATGGAACCCGCAGGCAGTGGTGTTCGGACTGGCGGGATCGCCGGCGCTCGAAATCTGGCGCGAGATGGGTCTCCGTGTGGCTGCGGAAGCATTCGCCGACCGGAGTTACGAGCCCGATGGTTCGCTGCGTAACCGCAAATTTCCCGATGCCCTGATCACGGACCCCGATGAGGCCGCGCGCCAGGCCGCTCGCTTCGCGCGGGAAGGGAGGGCAGAGACCATCTGTGTACACAGCGATACTCCTCACGCTCTCCAGATCCTGAAAGCCTGCCGCGAAGCTTTGCGCACGGAAATGTAAGCCTTGCCAGGCCGCGTCCTCCTGCTCTAAGGAAATCGCAAATTCAGCCGATAGGATAATCGGGTGAATTTCTGGCTGTGCTCTTCGTAATCGGATGCATGCTCGGCGCCGCCGCCGGAGCTTTCGGGATTGGATATCTCCTCGCGGAGCGGCGGCACAAGCGGCAGATCTTCGATGAGCCGGCGCGCTTTATCGAGGAAGAGCGCCGTGTGGTTGAGATGATGGGCCGGGGTGCATCGTTCCAGGAAGTTCTGGATACCCTGACTCACACGATCGAGAAAATGGCCGGAAATTGCCTTTGCACGATTCTGTTGCTGGACGAAGACGGCCGCCGGCTCCTGAAGGGATCCGGAGGAAGCCTACCGCCTGCGTACATGGAAGCCGTGAATGGTCTCGAGATTGGTCCGGACGTGGGCGCCTGCGGGTCGGCCGCTTTCCGGAATGAAACCATTGTTGTAGAAGATGTCGCCACTGATCCCCGTTTCGCCAGTCCGGCGAGGGAATTTGTGATGAGCTTTGGCCTGCGCGCTTGCTGGAGCGTCCCTATTCGCGATTCCAATCACCGCGTGCTCGGCACATTCGCCATGTATCACCGTGCTCCGGCCAAGCCGAAGAAGAATCAGTTGCTGCTAGTGGAGGTCGGCGCGCATCTTGCGGGAAATGCCATCGAGCGGCTGCGTGCGACGGCAAAGCTGCGCGAGTACGCCGAACAAATCGATCTGTCCGAACACGCAGCGTCGTTCGGGTTCTGGGAAATGGATGGCGATCGTTTCCGCTTCTCCAATGGATTCGCATCCCTGATCGGACTTCAGGACGGTCCTCGGGAATTGCCACTCGAGCAATGGAAAACGATGGTCCATCCGGAAGATTCGCCGATCTTGGAAGCGGCCCTGGACCACTCGGCCGGCACCGGCGAAAACGCTTACGCGGAGGGGCGGGTTTGCCTGCCCGATGGAACGTTCCGCTGGCACCGCGTGCACGGCAGACGAGAAAGCCAGGAGGGCCGGCCAGCCCGAATCAGCGGAGTTTCCATCAATGTTACCAACGAAAAAGAAATGCTCATCCGCCTGGAACAAGCCATGCGCGCGAAAGGCGAGTTTCTGGCGAACATGAGCCACGAGATTCGCACTCCTATGAACGGCCTGCTGGGCAGCATCCGGCTGCTGCTCGACTCCGGCATCACAGACGGCCAAAGAGAGTGGGTTGATACCATCCGCAACTGCGGCGAAACCCTGCTGCACTTAGTAAACGATATTCTCGATCTCTCGAAAATCGAGGCCGGCAAACTCAAGCTGGAACGTCTACCGTTTCTCATCAAAGAACTGGTAAATGAGACTCTGGCTATGGTCGTCCCGATGGCTGACGCTCAGGGTCTTCGGATCGTGCGGGAGTTCGATGAAGCCCTTCCGCCCGCTTTAATTGGCGACCCGCAGCGCTTGCGCCAAGTGCTGCTCAATCTGTTATCGAACGCAGTCAAATTCACCGAACGGGGAACCGTTACTATAGGCGTCGCGATGCGCGAACGACGCGGAGATCGCGTGGAGCTGAGACTTACCGTCAAAGACACGGGAATTGGGATACCGCCGGAGGCGCAGAAGTCGATCTTCGAACCGTTCACCCAGGCCGATGGCTCTACCACCAGACGGTACGGCGGAACCGGTCTTGGTCTCACGATCTGCCGCGAGCTGGTAGCGCTCATGCAGGGCAAGTTGGAACTCAAGAGCGCGCCCGGAGCCGGCAGCACATTTACGGTGGACGTTGGGTTTCCGGTCGCGGCCGAAGCGGTCGCGGCGCACCGCCCCGCCGGCGACCGCATCCCTCGCTCACAGCGTCCTCTGCGCATTCTGCTCGCCGAAGATAACCCGGTAAACCAGCGAGTGGGGGCAGTTCTCTTGCAAAAGATGGGACACCAGGTGGATCTGGTGGGGGATGGCAGAAAGGCCGTCGCGGCGGTGGAGAACGGTTCCTACGACGTGGTCCTCATGGATTGCCAGATGCCGGATATTGATGGCTATACGGCAGCGCGCTTGATCCGCCAAATCACCGGGGGCGATGTGCCTGTGGTGGCGCTGACTGCCCACGCCACCCCCGAAGACCGCCAACTCTGCCTAGATGCCGGCATGGTGGATTACCTTTCGAAACCGATTTCAGCCGAGCGGCTGCACGAGGTGCTCGAAACCCTGCAGCCAGCTTGAAACGGGTGCATGGTGTCCAAACAGAGCCGCGACCGTAAGGGAGTGTTCTGCTGCCTGACTAACCTTCCCGAGCCTCAAACACGCTCATGGCATCACCTTGCTCGGCAATGGCCAGAGTCCAGTCCTGCGCTTGCGTGGTAGACTGATGGTTTCCGGCAGTTTCGTATTCGGGGTCGCAATCGTTGAAAGCTCTTGCTGCCATACTATTTCCGTTAGTTTTCGTCGGCCTTACCGCGGCTGAGGATCTCCCCACGCCGCCTGATCAGATCGTCTCCAACTATTGCAATGCGACTGAATTCCAGGAGCGGTCCTTCGATGGGACCTCGATGGAAGTCGAAATTCAGGCTTCGCTGCCCAAGCTGAAAAAGCGCGGCCGGCTGCACGGCTTGCGGCGGATTTCGAAACTCGGGCGCATCACTTACGAACACCTGGCTTTTGAGGGCGATGGCACGGTAAAGAATCAGGTGATCGCCCGTTACCTCAACACCGAGGTGGACGCTCACGACGAACAGTCGACCGCTCTGGCGCTCACGCCGGCCAACTATAAGTTCAGTTACAAAAGCAAAGGTATGGTGGATGGGCGGCCCGCCTATCTGTTCTCCGTCTCACCGCGAAAGAAGCGGCTAGGACTGTTCAAAGGAGAACTCTGGATGGACGCGGCCACGTACCTCCCTGTGCTCGAATCCGGCTATCTCGTGAAAAGCCCCTCGATCTTTCTGAAGCGGGTCGCCTTCGTGAGAAGATTCGAGATCCGCGACGGGATTTCAGTGCCGCGGCAAATCGCCAGCACTGTGAACACACGCATCTGGGGAACGGCCCAACTGGAAATCGACTACTCCAATTTTTCCGTGGACGATTCCGCACCGCCGCCCCCGTCCGGCGAAAACGATGGCCAGTAGCCTGCTAGGAAAGCTTACGCGTCCCTAAATCCAGCACATCAGAGAAAGCGCATGCGAACACTATTTCTGAATCCTCCATCTTTTGAAGGCTTCGATGGCGGCGCCGGTTCGCGCTGGCCCGCGTCACGGGAAATCGAATCCTACTGGTATCCGGTTTGGCTCTGCTATCCCGCGGGAATGCTGCCCGACAGCAAAGTCGTTGATGCGCCACCTCATAAGATCTCCATCGAGGACACGGTGGCGATGGCGAAGGATTTTGAGCTTCTGGTGCTCTTCACCTCCACACCCGGATTCAACGTGGATGTGAAGATCGCGCAGATGATGAAGGATTCCAACCCAAAGCTGAAGGTTGCGTTCGTCGGACCTCCGGT
>DATBID010000292.1:0-19064 GCA_036557125.1 Bryobacteraceae bacterium
CGCTCGGCCTCAAGAATCCGGTCCTGGCCGGCTTTTCCATGGGCGGCATGATTGCGGCGGAAATGGCCGCCATTGCGCCTCACGAAGTTTCCCGCTTGGCGCTGATCGCTTCAGCCGGCCTGTGGCTTGAGGAACACCCCATCCCCGATATCTTCGCCATGATGCCTTACGATTTGCCGCACTACCTGTTCTACGACGAACAGACCGGGGCGAAGCTGATGACTCCCGGCGGCGACTTGGGCGACCCGAAATTCCTGCAGCAATTTCTGGTGCAGAACGCCCGCGAACTCGGCGCGGCGAGCAAGATTCTGTTTCCCATTCCCGAGCGCGGCCTTTCTTCGCGCCTGTACCGGATCAAAGCCAAAACCGTGCTGATCTGGGGAGCCGGCGACCGTCTGATTCCCGCGGTTTACGCGCACGTGTTCCAGACGGCCATTCGCGGATCGAGCGTGGTTTTGATCCCGGAAGCCGGCCACATGGCTCCGTTTGAAAAGACGGAGGAAGTGGTCAACGCCATCAGCCGCCTGGCATCGACTTCGGCGAACGCCTGAATTACGATAAGAGACGAAAAGTAGCCGTCCTCCGAACGGCGAGGGTGGCCATTGGAAGGAGGGAACTTCATGCGCCCTGGATTCCGATTCGTGGTGTGCGCGTTTGCCGTATGTCTTGCAGGTGTGGCGGGATGGGCGCCGTCGCGGACAGCGGATGGCCATCCGGATATGCAGGGATTCTGGACGAATGCCACCTACACCCCTCTGGAACGGCCCAAGGAACTGGGCACGAAAGAGTTCTTCACCGAAGCCGAAGCCGCGGCTTTTGAAAAGCAGAAGCTGCAGCAGGATAACAGCCAGTCGCCGAACGACGTGCATTATGACAATGCTATCTGGCAAGGCGAGAAATACCAGAAGACGGTTTCGAACCGGCGCACCTCGATCATTTACGATCCGCCGGATGGACGCATTCCACCGTTGAACGAAGAGGGCAAGAAGCAAGCAGTGGCTCATGCGGCCGCGGCGCGGCGCAGGCAAGCCGCCGAAAGCGCGCAGGACCGCAGTCTGGCCGAGCGTTGCATCGCCTGGGGCAATGAAGGGCCGCCCATGCTGGGTTCCACCTACAATGCCAATCTGGAGATCATCCAGCCGCCCAATGCATTTGCGATTCACCACGAAATTATCCATGGCGTGCGCTACATCCCGACCGGCGGCCAGCCGCATCTTCCCGCCTCCGTTCACCAGTTGGGCGGCGATTCGCGCGGGCATTGGGAAGGCGACACCCTGGTGGTGGACACGACCGGCTTTAACGATGAGACCAACTTCCGCCCGCCCCCGGCCAACGGACGGCAGGACATTTTCTCCGATCACAATCTGCACGTGGTAGAGCGATTCACGATGCTCGGGCCGGACACAATTCAGTACCGCTTCACTGTAGAAGATCCGACGGTGTGGACCAAACCGTGGTCCGGAGAAATGATGCTGCGGCGGTTCGGCGGCCCCATCTTTGAATACGCCTGCCACGAAGGCAACTACGGGCTAGCCGATATTTTAGCCGCAGCGCGAGCGGCGGAAAAAGCGGGGAAGTAAGCGCCGCTCACTCAACACCGATTTCAAGCGCGACGCGATCCATTTCGCCGCGCAGGCGAGATAGCGCGTTTCTGAGAAATAGGATGCTCGCGCCCAGACTTTCGTGGCTCGCGATTTTTTCAAACTCCTTGACGACGGTTAGCGCGCACTTCTCCAGCTTGAAGAGCCGCTGATCGAGGCTCGTCTCTTCCAGGAGCTGATTGACCTGCCGCACCATACTCTGCTCCTCGGGAGATTTCTTCGTGAGAGCGCTGCGCATCTCGGCTACCGCGGCGGCTACCTTGCGCGAGTTCTCCGCATTCAGCGGTATAGCCTCGTCATTAAAGTGCAAGACGCCATTTTCGATAGCAGGCGCGATGGCGCGATAGGTTTCCGCCGAGACCCGCGTCAATTGCGAAAGCTCGAAGTAGGTGGCGCCGAATTCTTCCAGCAGCCGGATAATGCGGTCGGCTTCGGCCCGGCTCATCTTCAGATATTCCGGGCAGAAATCCTCCCACTTTTCGCAGCACCTTTTGAACAGCTTCTGCTCGCGCAGACGGCGGATGCTCTCCGCCTGCGCCGCCGAGCACCGGCCGGCAACCAATCCGAAGGCATGACTTTGACCCAGGACAACGCCCAGTTCGAGAATTTCGGCTCCGTCGAACGCCGGCTCCGCAAGCAACTCTTCGCTCATCAACTCCTCCATTCCACCGCTTAGATCCGAGCGGTGGGAAAAGCACCTTTTGTTGAAAATAGAATGGATACCTCGAATATCCGCCGCTACAGTTGAGCGGCGATCTTCTAAGATTACGGGCACGACCGCCCTTCCACATCTCCACAATCGCATGCGAGTACCCGCGGAGGATGTTTCGAAGAGGCTGTTTCGGAGGCTAAATGCTTTTGCAGCAGCGGAAAAGAAAAATTTGGGTTTCCCGTGACCCGCCAGGGCCGAGGCTAATAGATCCGAAAACGAGGGCCGAATCGAATTCAGTGTGCCTGGCGCGTACGGCGGGCGGGCATCGTCGCCAACAAGGCACGTAGCACCGTATTTACCGACTCTGCATCCCGGAAAACGCGTGCGACATCGGGATCCAGCAGGACTGCCATAGATCCCGGACACACCCGGCCGGCAAACCGGTTCGGCTTCGCTTTTGAGTAATCGAACTGATACTCTGCCTGAAAGCCGTTGGATCGACTCCTCTTCGCTTTAGGGCTTGATGTTCTCTTCATAATCATGTTGTTCCGTCTTGGTTGCGCGCCGCGCGCTAGTGATCCGGATTCGGCAGTCCTCCAACTCAGTGAAACAGACCAGCAGGAGCCGCTTCGTCCGTGAGTGGCCGATGATGATCTCGCGATCCTCCTCGGCGGAATATTCTTCGTCCGAGAAAATCCGCGCCAATCGATCGCCGAAGACCGAAGTTGCCTCGGCGAACGCGATCCGGTGTTTTTACAGATTGGCGAGATTTTTGCGTGGATCCCATTCAAAGACCAGATCCATTTCTCTTCCTCCAGGATACCGGCATAGCCATCACCTGGGCCTACGAAACCGCCGGCTGGTTTGTCGCCGACTCGTTGATTTACCGCGAGGGAGCTCGGACTGAGTCACTGGCAAACCCGGAGCAGTTTTGTCTGGGTAAACACCTATGGTTTCTGTGCGGCGCGACTCAGTCAGCCGACTGCGCATTCCGCTGGCTGAAATAGGTCTCGACAGCCTCGTGAAGCGTGGGCATGGGTGCAATACCGGCCGCCTCCATCTTGGCGTTGGAAAGCGCGGAATATTTGGGGCGGCGCGCGGCGGTGCGGTACTCGCGCTCATTAGTGGGCGTGAGTTCCGGAGTGAGGCCGGCGACTTCGAAAATCATGTGGGCGAAATCGAACCAGGCGATCGGCGTGCCTCCGCCGATGTGGAAGATGCCGGCTTGGCCGCGCTCCACAAGGTCGATGGTGCGGGCCGCGAGCCAGGGGGCGAACGTAGGAGAGGCCACGTGATCTTCCACGACACGGATCGGCTTGGCGGAACCAGCTAGGCGCAGCATCAACTCGACGAAGTTTCCGCGGGCGGTGTGGCGACCGGCCGGGCCGAAAACTCCGCAGGTGCGCACGATCAGCGGAGTTTCCAGATAAGCTCGCGCGTATAGTTCGCCTGTGAGCTTGGAAACCGCGTAGGCGCTCAAAGGGCGGGTGGGCGCGTCTTCCCTGTAAGGGCTGCTGGCCAAGCCATCGAAGACATAGTCGGTGGAGAAGTGGACCAGGCGGATATCCAACTGGCGGCAAGCCAGCGCCAGGTTTCGCACGGCCAGCGCGTTCACTTGAAGCGCTGCCAGCGGCTCCGTTTCGGCCACATCCACCTGGTTATATGCCGCCGAGTTGAAAACCACTTCGGCCTCGCAAGATGCCAGCGCGCTTTCGACCGCTGCAGCGTCGGAAATATCAAGCCGGCGGCGATCCCAGGCGGTAGTCCGGTAGCCTCGCGCATTCAACTCGCGCACCAGCTCCGTGCCGAGCTGTCCGGCAGCTCCTAAAACCGCAGCGCGCCGGATCATTGCAGCGTTACGAAGCCTGGGCGAAGCGGCGATGATCTTTCAGGATGCAGCGGTCCATGACCACTGCGAGCCCGGCCTCGCGGGCGCGACTCGCCGCTTCTTCGTGAATCACGCCCTCCTGCATCCACACCGCCTTGGCTCCTTTGCGGATGGCGGCTTCGACGATTTCCGGAACGAATTCCGAGCGGCGGAAGATATCGACGACATCAACCGGGCCAGGCACGGAATCCAGATCGGGATAGCATTTCTCGCCTAGAACTTCTGTTTCTTCGGGGTTCACGGGAATGATGCGATACCCGGAGCGCTGAAGATATTCCGCTACGCCGTAGCTGGGACGATATCGTTTGCCGGACAGGCCTACCACTGCGATGGTGCGGGCAGATTGCAAAATCTCCCAATGTGGTTTCATACGTGTAACGCCTTGAGCGGACGGGTGGCCCGCTTGAGCTTCTCGACTTCCTCAGAATTCAAATAGCGAAACTCCCCAGGCTTGAGAGGTCCCAGGTCGATGGGGCCAACCTTCACCCTCCTTAACTTTTCGACCAATCTGCCCAGATGCTTGAACATTAAACGGATCTGCTGATTGCGCCCCTCAAACAGTCGGACTTCGTACCACGGATTTTCCGCGCGGCGAACGAGCTTCAGGCCGGCCGGGAGAGTGCGTTGGCCGGAGATGGGCAAGCCGTGGCGGAACTGCTCTTCCTGCTCGCTGGTAAGCGGGCCATTGATCTTAACGAGATAGGTTTTGGGGAGATGGGTGGCTGCTGAGAGGATCGCATTGGCGAGGTCGCCATCGTTGGTGAACAGCAGCAGGCCCTCGCTGTGATAATCCAGACGCCCCACCGGGTAGACGCGCTCCTTAACCCTGTTAAGCAATTGCATTACCGTTGCGCGGTTCTGAGGATCACTGACTGTGGTCACAGTAGCATCCGGCTTGTTCAGGGCGATGTAGACGTAGCGCTTGGGAGGATGAAGCAGACGGCCATCTACCTTGATTTTGTCGTGTTCCAGGTCTGCTTTGGAACCTAATTCCGAGACAACGGCTCCGTTTACAGTGACGCGGCCCTCCAGGATCATCTGCTCGGCATGGCGGCGGGAAGCGATGCCCGCTTGCGAGAGGATCTTCTGGAGGCGGTCGGGCATCAGTTCTCCGGATCGGCGGTAGCCGTTTCTTCGGCGGACGGAGGCTCGGGCTGCGCCTCGGATGTGGATGCCTCGCGCGCTGGCTCGGGCTCGTCCGAGAAAGCAAGACGGCGGATCTCTTCGAATTCCTTTAGAGTGGGGAGTTCGCTGAGGTCTTTGAGCCCGAACTGCAACAGGAATTCTTTGGTTGTCTTATAAAGGACCGGTTTGCCGATGACGTTCTTGCGGCCTGCCACGGCGATCAGCTTGCGATCAAGCAGAGTCTTCAATACGCCGCCGCCCTGCACGCCGCGAATTTCCATGATTTCCGGGGCCGTCACTGGCTGCTTATAAGCGATCAAGGCCATGGTTTCGAGGGCGGCGAGAGAAAGCTTCAGCGGGGGTTTTAGGCTTTTGACGAAATCGCGGACGGCGTCGTGGTGCTCGGGCTTTGTAGCCATTTTGAAGCCGCCGGCCACCTCCCTGATGGCGACTCCGTGCTCGGGCTTTTCGAACTCGGCAACCAGCCGTACCATGATTTCCTGAATGCGCGCGGCCGGCTCGGAGACAGCGGCCGCCAACTGCGCTACCGTGAGCGGTTCCTCCGTAACGTAAACAATGGCTTCGAGGACCGCTTGCAGGCGGGCGTCTTCAGGCGCGATCGCGGGCGCTCCATCGTTCCCGGCTGCCGGGGCGTCAATCAATTCATCAATTGCGACTACCGGCTCAGGCCGGTCTTGATCCTCATCCATGAATTACGCGTAATCCTGTTCGATTTGGGCTATCGGCTCTGCGGAAGCGAACACTGCGTCAAAGCGCGTGTGGCGCTGCAAGGCGATTTCGCCGAACAACTCTTTCTGGGCGACCGTGACCGCCTGCATGCGTACCAGTTCCAGCACGGCGAGGAAGAGCGCGATCATGGCGCGGCGGGAGCGCTGTTCCTCAAATACGCGGAGGATGAACAACGGTTCCTCGGGGCCCATTTCGAGGAACCTTTCTTTGACGTAACGGATCATGTCCGACACCGTCACGTCCGCCCCGGAAACTTCGTAGACCGGGCGATTCTTCACCCGCTCGAGCACATCGCCAAAGGCTTTTACGAGATCGAATAGGGTGACCGAAAGACCGGGATCGCTATCTTCGGGAAGGAATTTCTCGATTTGCGGATTCGACCAGACATTTTCCTCGATGAGGCGCTTCTGCTGAAGCATTTCGGCGGCATTCTTGAAGCGCTCATGTTCGAGGAGCCGCTCCACCAGTTCCTGCCTGGGATCATCAAGCGCGTCGCTCTCCGTTTCGAGCACAGGGTCACGGGGAAGAAGCATGCGCGACTTGATGTGGATGAGAGTGGCCGCCATGTAGACGAACTCGGCGGAGAGATCCACATCCAGTTCGCGGGCCTGCTCCATGTATTCCAGATACTGGGAGGTGATTTTGGCTATAGGAATATCGGTGATATCGATCTGCTGTTTGCGGATGAGGTCCAGCAACAGATCGAGGGGGCCTTCATAACGATCCAGCCGGAAATGCAAGGGTAACGGCACAGTAAACACTCAAAGATAACATGCGGAAAGAGACGGTTGCGGCGCTCGTTTTGCCAACCTCACGGGTCTTCTGAGCGGCATGGGATAATCGGATGAGAGCATCCCCGCTACAGAATGGACCGCGAATTCATCCGCAATTTTTCCATCATTGCGCACATTGATCACGGCAAATCGACACTTGCCGACCGGCTGCTGGAGACAACCGGCGCGTTGTCGCAGCGCGAAATGATGGAGCAGGTGCTCGATTCGATGGACCTCGAACGCGAGCGCGGGATCACGATTAAAGCCCACGCGGTGAGGCTGAACTATCGCGCGGAAGACGGGCGGGATTATCAATTGAACTTAATCGACACGCCCGGGCACGTGGATTTTTCCTACGAGGTCTCGCGCAGCTTGCAAGCTTGCGAGGGGGCGCTGCTGGTGGTGGATGCTTCGCAAGGAGTGGAAGCGCAGACGCTGGCGAATACGTATCTCGCGCTGCACCACAACCTGGAGATCGTTCCAGTCATTAATAAGATCGATCTGCCGGCTGCGGAGCCGGAACGGATCCGCGAACAGATCGAGACCATCATTGGCCTCGATGCCCGCGATGCGATTCTGACGAGCGCAAAGCAGGGCACCGGTGTGCACGACATTCTCGAAGCCATCGTGCACCTCGTGCCGCCGCCTAGGGGTTCGCCCGATGCGCCTCTGCGCGCGCTGATTTTCGATTCGTGGTTCGACACTTATCGAGGGGTGATCATTCTGCTGCGCGTGGTGGATGGACATCTGCGCATGGGGCAGAAGATCCGGCTGTGGTCAAACGGACAGGTCTACGAAGTGGAAGGTCTGGGTTACCAGGCGCCGAAAGCTACACCTTGCGACGAACTTTCGGCGGGCGAGGTTGGATTTCTTTACGCGAACATCAAGACGGTTTCCGACGCAAAAATCGGCGACACGATTATCGATGATGCAGATCCGGCGGCGGAGGCTCTGCCGGGATTCGAAGAGATCAAGCCCATGGTTTTCGCCGGGCTGTATCCGGTGGAGTCGCACGAACACGGATTGCTGCGCGATGCACTCGAAAAGCTGCGCCTCAACGATAGCGCCTTCATTTTTGAGCCGGAAAATTCGGTGGCGCTGGGGTTTGGCTTTCGCTGCGGCTTTCTGGGGCTGCTGCACCTGGAGATCGTGCAGGAGCGCCTCGAGCGGGAATTCGACATTGACCTGATTACCACCGCCCCCGGCGTGCGCTACCGGGTGACCACCACCGATGGAACGATCATCGAAGTGGACAATCCCACAAAGTATCCCGACCCCTCGGCTATCAAGCAGGTGGAAGAGCCGATCATCGACGCCACCGTGATCACGCGGGAGGAATTCCTGGGTGGGATTCTGAAGCTGCTTGAAGAGAAGCGCGGCGTGCAGAAGAAGTTCGAATATATCGGCGGCGGGCGCGTGCTGCTGGTTTACGAGCTGCCGCTGAACGAGATCGTGCTGGATTTTTACGACCGGCTGAAGTCGGCTTCCCGCGGCTACGCGTCGCTCGATTACCACCTGGCGGGTTATCGCGTTTCGCCGATGGCGAAGCTGGATGTGCTGGTGGCAGGCGAACCCGTGGACGCGCTTTCCATCATCGTGCACCGCGATTTCGCATACGAGCGCGGCAAGGAGCTGATCGCGCGGCTGCGTAAATTGATTCCGCGGCAGATGTTCGAAGTGGCGCTGCAGGCGGCGATCGGGAACAAGATCATTGCGCGGGAGACCATCAGCGCCATGCGCAAGAACGTGCTCGCCAAATGCTACGGCGGCGACATCACGCGCAAGCGGAAGCTGCTCGAGAAGCAGAAGGAAGGCAAAAAGCGGATGAAGCGCGTGGGGCGCGTGGAGATTCCTCAGGAGGCGTTTCTGGCGGTGCTGAAGGTGGGGCAGAGCGACGAAGGTGAGTAGCGTCCTCATTCTGGACAACTACGATTCGTTCACCTGGAACTTGATGCAAGCGGTGGAAAGCCTGGGAGCGGAGTGCCAGGTGCGCCGGTCGGACCGAATCAGCATCGAAGAAGTAGTGACCATCGATCCTGATCGCATCATTCTTTCGCCCGGACCGTTCGGGCCGGAGCGAACCGGGATCTGCGGACAAGTGGTGAGGGAGCTGGCGGAGAGGATACCGATTTTGGGCGTGTGCCTCGGCATGCAAGTGATTGCGGCGGTTGCGGGAGCGCGAGTAGTTCCCTCGGGAAAGCCCGTGCACGGGAAGGCGCACGCGATATTTCATGATGGCGGCGGCATCCTGGCGGGCTTACCGAATCCCTTCCGGGCAGGCCGCTATCATTCGCTGCACGTCGATCCGCAAAGCGTACCGGAGCGCTTGGAAATCACTGCGCGCACGGCCGAAGGAGTCATCATGGGCTGCCGCATTCGGGGGACTCTAGCCGAGGGCGTGTTGTTCCATCCGGAGTCATTCCTGACTGAGTGCGGACCGCGCATGCTCGGCAACTTTCTGGCGGCGGAAGCGCATGTGGGCTGACCGCCCGGCGGCGCAGCAGAGGCGAGAACTGGTGGATACGCTGCGGCGCGTCTTGCCGGTTGGCGGGTTCGCCGGCGACCCGATCGCGCGCCTCTCCGCCACGTCTGGGATCGCCACCATAACCACGGCATGCGCCGAGGTGCAATTGCCAGCCCGCGGCTTCGACCTGATCGAGGCGGCTCTGGAGGCTTGGGAGGGCTTCGGGGATGCGCGGTTGTTCGGCTATTTAGGTTACGAACTAGGCGCCGAATTGGAAGATGTGCCGCATGTCGAAGCTGAGCCAGGCGAGGTGCCGGATTTGTATCTGGAGCTGTACCAGCGCTGGGAAGCCGAGCAAGACCGCTCCCTGACGGTCGCGGCTCCGAACAGTTACACGATCTCGAACACTCCGACCGACGAAGGATTTTGCGCTACCGTCGCCCGTACCGTCGAGCGCATCTACAAGGGCGAGCTGTTTCAGGTGAACTTGTGCCGCCGCCTTGAAACCGCGCTCTCGTCAGATGAGATCCTGCCGCTCTACAACCGGCTCTGCGAAATCACTCCCGCTACTTACGCCGCATTTATCAGGATTAGCGACTCGGCGGCGGTGCTCTCCGCCAGTCCCGAGCTTTTTCTGAGCGTGCGCAATGGCTGCGTGCGTTCCTGTCCGATTAAAGGGACTCGCCCCCGCGGAGCGACTCCCGAAGACGATCGCGCCTTCGCTGCCGCTTTGCTGGCGAGCGAGAAGGATCGCGCCGAACTTTCCATGATCGTGGATGTGGTGCGTAACGATCTCGGCCGCGTGTGCCAAGTGGGATCGGTGCGAGTCACGCGGCATACCGAATTGATGACGCTGCCCACCGTGCATCACACGTTTTCCGAAGTGACCGGCCGGTTGCGGCCTGAATACGGTCCGGCCGATCTGCTGCGCGCTGCCTTCCCGCCTGCTTCGATCAGCGGAGCGCCCAAAATTCGCGCCATGGAAGTAGCGGCGCTCGAAGAAAGCTACCGCCGCGGACCATGCATGGGAAGCATTGGCTGGATCGGAATGAATGGAGATATGGAATTATCAGTCGCCATCCGCACCGCGGTTGCTGACCGTGGCCGCGTGTATTATCTGGCGGGCTGCGGAATCACGGCGGAGTCAATGCCTGAAGAAGAGTTGGCCGAATCGGAGGCGAAGGCGGCGGCTTTTCTGAGGGCGCTGGGTTGAAGGGGCTACTGAAGGTCGACTTTGCGTTTGGTGTGGCCGTTGGTGCCGCGCCGGGATTCGAGGTAAGCTTTGAGCGCAGCATCGGTGCGCTTCTGTGCGGCATTTAGCTCAAGCATTGCCCTTGCCAAACGGCGGAGGAGGTCGGAAGTTTGCCGGTTGTTCTCCCGAATCTCGGCGATTTCGCGGTCGTGCTTCGTTAAGTGTTCTTTAGTGGTCACGCATTCTCAGTATGCCAATCGAACCTCAGCCCGTCAAAGGGAGCGATATAGTGGAACGTATGCAGCGCGCGAAAGCTCTGGTGCTTGCCTGCGGGGCTGCGGCCGCCCTCGCGGGGTGGGCGCTGGCTGACCGGCTCGAAGACACGATCTACATTCCCCTGGATCATCCGGCCATTCAGTATTACCAGCACCCGAATGATGCGGTGGCGCGCCTTGAGAAACGCATCGAGAGCGGGCAGATGAAGCTTGCTTACGCGCCGAACGGGTGGGGCTATTTGCCGGCGTTACTGCGCGAGCTCGATATCAACATTGATTCGCAGGTGCTGGTGTTTTCGAAGACGAGTATTCAGGCGCAGCACATCTCACCGCTCACACCGCGCGCGATTTATTTTAACGACGAGGTCGCCGTGGGGTACGTGCAGGGCGGCGATGTGTTGGAGATCTCGGCGCTCGATCCCAAGCTGGGCATTGTGCTCTACACACTCGATGCGGACCAAAGTCCGAAACCACAGCTTGCGCGCCGCGACGATTGCCTGCGCTGCCACCAAGGACCAATAACGATGGGCATTCCAGGTATCTTCGTCAGTTCGCTTCATCCGCAGACGGAGAAGGCGCGAGATGTGCACGGCGCTTCGTTCATTACCGACGACCGCACGCCGTTCAAGGAACGGTGGGGTGGCTGGTACGTCACGGGAACGCATGGCTCGCAGGTGCATCTCGGAAACAACGTAAACCTGGTGGACCCACTCAATCCCGGCGGTCCGGGCGGCGCGCAGACGCAGAATGTCACCAGCCTGAGCGACTATATCGATACAGCGCGGTATCTCGCTCCCACCAGCGATATCGTGGCGCTGCTGACGTTGGAACATCAGGCGCGGATGACCAACTTGCTGACGCGCATCGGCTGGGACGCGCGCATCGCGCAGCATGACGGCAAGACGGACGCGAACTCCAACAAGCAGCTCGATTCCGAAATCGAAGAGATGGTGTCGTACATGTTGTTTGCGGAGGCCGAGCCCCTGCGCGCGCCTGTAATGGGGGTTTCCAGCTTTTCGAAAACCTTTCCGCAGAGAGGCGCTCGCGATTCCAAGGGCCGCTCACTGCGCGATTTCGATCTACAGACTCGGCTGTTCCGTTATCCTCTTTCTTACATGATCTACAGCGCGGCGTTCGATACTTTACCAGACAGAGTAAAAGACCGCGTCTATCTTCGGCTGGCCGAGATTCTATCGGGCAAGGACCGCAGTGAAACGTACGCGCGGCTTTCGGAGGGCGAGCGCCGCGACATTTTGGCAATCCTGCGCGAAACGAAGAAGGGGTTGCCCGCGAGCTTCGGGAACTAGCGCTCAGAACCGTAGCCGGATCACGCCTTCCAGCGATCTCGGCCCGCCATTCTGAAGCATTGGCGTGAGGCCGCTTGCCGGGCTGCCGCTTCCCAGCATTAAATTCAGCATGGAAGTGGATTCGCCGAAGTAGGGGCTATCGAGATACCGCACAGGATCGGCGAAGTTGGGGTGGTTGAGAGCATTGAAAGCCTCGATGCGGAATTCGACCTTGCCGCGATCGCCAAGGCGGAACTCACGGCGCAGCGCCAGATCGAGCTGCCACATGCCGAAGCCGACGATGGCATTTCGCCCCAGGTTGCCAGGGGCGTCGCCATTCTGCCGCACGAACGCTTGCGGGTTAAGTGACTTCCCGCCGGCGGCGTTCGGATCGGAGATCCAGAGGGGCACGTCCGGCACCAGACTCGGGCGGAACGCGTTGGTGAAAGAGATGCCGGCATATTGCTGAGTGTCCAGAACCGTAATGGGGAAGCCGCTGCGCGCGCGCAACATTCCATCAAGCGACCAGCCTTTGGTCCAGCTTTTGACCCGACCGTTGACAAAGCCCGGGAGCGCCCAGTTGAAGGAAGCAGTAAGGGAATGGCGCATGTCGTAATCGGAAGAGGCGTAGTCGCCCGCAGGAGTCATTCCGGATCCCGCCCAGACCAGGAAAGAGTCGCTCGAAATGTTGTCGAACGAATGCGACCAGGCATAGGAAACGAGTGCTTCGACGCCATTAGCAACATGGCGGCGGTACTGCATGATGAGAGCGTTGTAATGCGAATAGCCGTTGTTGGTGGTCAGGGCCTCCCAATTCGTTATGCTGCTTCCCAAACCGCCCACTTCGCGGCGGATCAAGTCGTAGCCGTGCGAGCCGATATAGCCGAGGGAAATCTGGTCGGCGGCTGTCAGTCTGCGCTCTAAAGATACGTTCCATTGCTCCACTCTCGGCAATTGCAGATTGGGCATGAATCCGTAACTGAGAGCGGTGGAAAACAAGCCGTTGCGCGGGCTGGTCATCTGATCGAGGCTCAATGGGCCGCCGTTGATCAGGTCAGTAGCGATGCTTAAGCTGGAATCGTAGTATAGTCCCGCGCCCGCGCGAATCACGGTCCGTCCAGTCTTGCCGGGACTGTAGGAGATCCCGAAACGTGGCGCGAAATGGCCGTAAGGCGGGAGCCAGAGCGCCCGGGGCGAGGTTGCCGGCTCGACGATCCCGCTGACGAGATCTAGAAAGGAAGGGGCTGTGCTGCCGATCGGCGGCGGCGGGCTATATTCCCAACGGAGGCCGCCAACCAAGGTGAGGTGTGGCAAAGGCCGCCAGGTGTCATGCACCCAGGCGGAAAACTCGTCGACCAGCGTGGTTTGATTCACAGGCGGAGAGAGCCCACGCCAATAGCCGTTGGTGCTGTTATCGAGCGCCGCCATGCTGTCCGCGATCAGGCTGAGAGTGCCATTGGCGTCACTGCGCACAGGCTCGATGCGGAGGAAATCGGCGCCGGTTTGGAATGAATGCGCGCCGCGCTTCCAGGAAAGGGATTGCGTCGTCTGCCATTGGTGCTGCCAGCGGTTGCCTTCGTTGCCTGAAACTACGTCGGCCACGCCATTGATATCGAAGCGGATCAGCTCGCCGCAACTGGGCGCGGCGGGCTGCAGGACCCGCGCCACCGGTAGCAATTCGCATCCGGTCGCGCCTCGCCACAACGATTCGGCCTTGGTGTCAGAGCGATTCATGCGAATATCCAGAATCAACTCCGGCGAGATGCGCCAGTTCAGGCCGGCGGTTCCGCTCCAGGAACGGAAATACAGGTGATTCACCTGCGTGATGCCGAACTGGTTTGCGGAAGGGGAATCACTGAAGCGCGCGAACAACGAAACGCGGCTGTTGACGGAATGATCGATCCGAAAGCTCCCCGCATCCAGACTGCCCGGACGGGAGTTGATTCCCTGCCAATCGGCCAGGCCGCCTCCCAGCGCGGGCCCGTTGGGAACGGGAAAGAGTGCCAGGGCCGGTTGTGCCCAGGCGGGAGCGGTAGCGCGTGCCGTAAGCGATGGCACCGGCTCGATCCAGGTGAATGGCTCAAGGAGGCCGATGTGTTCGAGGCTGATGAAGAAGAAGGTGTGGTTGCGCCAGAAGGGGCCGCCGAGAGAGCCATCCACGTTATTTTCCCGCGTAGCAGCGCGTGCGTCGCCGGTTCGATTGGCGAACCAGTCATTGGCATCAAGTAGTTCGTTGCGAAAGGTGTAGCCGGCGGAGCCGTGAAATTCGTCCGATCCGGAACGGCTAATGACGGAGACCGCCGCACCCGGAAGCCGGCCGAACTGGGCCGTGCTGCTGGAGGTGCGAATCTCAAATTGTTCTACCGAGCCGGTGGGAATCAGCGAATCGAGGCTGCCGAAAGCGCTGAGCACGGGCAGCGAGCCGCCTGTGGTTTGCGCCGGAAGCCCTCCGGCACTCACTCCATGATTGGCGGAGATGCCGTCCACCGTGAAGTAATTCGTGTTGGGGCGCTGGCCATCGGTAACGAACTGGCCGGCATCGCCGCGTGTGGCGGGAATGACAGTGGTGCCTGGAGACATTTCCACCAAGCCGAGCAAGCCACGGCCGTCAAGCAGTAGTTGATCGATCTCGTTGCGAGCGAGTTGCGTCAAAACGGAGACGTCGTCAGCGCGCGCCACGATAGAGTGCGTATCTTCCACGGTGATGGTTTCTTGCACGCTGCCGAGCGAGAGGGCGAAATCGGCGCGTTCGGGCCTGGTTCCATCCACCCGGACATGGAAGCGGATCATACTGCGGAAACCTTCCTTGCGCACTGTGATCTTGTAAGAGCCCGCCATAAGAGGGCCGGCCGAATAAGCGCCATCTTCTTGCGATACCGAGCTGTAACGGAAGCCGTTGTCTTCATTCACCACGCTGACGGCAACGCCCGCTGCTCCGGTAGCGGAAGGATCGAGGATGCGGCCGTAGATGTAGGAAGATTGCGCGGGCAGCGCCAGGGCACACATCAGAACCAAGACGATGAGCGAAAGGGACCGCCGCCCAGGGGTCATTAGAAAATACCTAACGCATCAATAAACGCTCACATTGTTGCACGGATGCCTGGAGTTGCGCCAGAGCCGCCAGGAATGCGCGCGGCTGGGTGTCATTCGTTGCGGCCAAGCCGAGCAGCCCGGCCAGGAGCGAATCCACCTGTTTGCCTGAAGCGAGCACCGTTTGCGCGGCGGCTTGCCAAATCAAGGGTTGATCGGCGGAGGCGCCGGAATCGACGGAGGCGCCGTTTAGCATCGGACGAAGAACGGGCACGGCGATGCGGCTAATCGCGGCGAGCTCGCGGGTCATGGCTTCGAGATGCTGGCGGGCGAGATCGCGCAGCAACTGCTGGTCGCCGGCGCTCAACTGGCCTTCCGATTCGGCGGAAAACTCGGTGGCCAGACGGCGCAGCGCATAAATGCGCGCCATAGCGGCTTCCTGATGATCGAGCAATTGAGAGCTGAAATTCTCAAATGGAGCGTGGCCGCCAAGTTGCGCTTCGATCCGGGTCTCTATGGGAGAAGGCGGGGAGGGCGATTGCGGCGTGGGCTCGGGTTCCGCAGGAGGCGGCGCAGCGTTGGTCTGCGCCTGCGGAAATTCGAGATCGATATTCGGCAGCGAGACCAGCGCCTGGCGAATTTCCTGCTGGCGGGCGGGGGAAACGCCGGCGCCGCGAACGATCACGCGGCGGCCTTCCCGGGCAACTTCGACCGGGTCGCCCAAGTCCGCGCCCAATTGGTGCAGCGCGGCCACGGCGCGCAGTTCGTCGGCCAGGCTGGTTTCGGCCGGCGCGGGCTCGCTCCGCGGGCCCCGGCTCGGTACGCGCGCGGCGCGGGCCGGGGCGGGAGCGGTGCTTGCGGGAGGAGGTGTAATTTCAGGCGTCGGGGCGATGAGTTGGGCTTGTGGCTGCGGTTCGGCGCCGCTCCCGGCGGGACGGTCCCAGAGATGAAGCGTTATGGTGGCGGCTACCAGCGCGGCCGAACAAACCGTCCAAATCGTCCAACGGGCCATCGGCCGCCGGAACAGCGGCCCACGGAACAGCGAACCACGTTCCAAGTCTGCATCGATGCGGTCGAAACCGGCGGCAAGATCGGCCCAGGGTCGAAGCGGATCGGAGAGGGCAGTCTCGCGCAATTGCGCGCGGTAGTGGATGCAATCGCCGACGGTTTTCTGCAGTTCTTCGAGTTCGGTGCGGCACTGCCAGCAGGCCTGGACATGCTTGCGCACCCGGCGGGCCTTGCGAGCGGACAACTCGCCATCGAGATAGGGGAGCAGCAACTCGGCTTCGGGATGACGCAATTCGAAGCTCATCGCGCGCCTCCTTTTTCATTGCCGGCGCCGCGGCGCAGCCGGTCCATGGCCCTTCGCAGGAACTCGCCGACGGCCGAAACGCTGATTCCCAGGGCCGCGCCGATCTCGGGATAACGCAGGCCTTCCATGCGGAGCAGCAGGCAGCGCCGCTGTTGCTCGGAAAGATTTTCGACGGCGCGGTGGAAGGAGAGCAGCCGTTCCCGTTCGAGCAGTTCCCTTTCCGGATCGGGCGATTGCGTGGCGGGGGCGAAATCCTGTTCCGGATCGAATGGCAATTCGGTATCCTGGCGCGCGCGGACCTTTAGGCCGTGGTTGTGGGCCACGCGAAAAATCCAGGCCCGCGGATTCTGAATGGCTTCCCCTTTGCGCAACGT
Source organism: Bryobacteraceae bacterium (assembly GCA_036557125.1). Lineage (GTDB taxonomy): Bacteria > Acidobacteriota > Terriglobia > Bryobacterales > Bryobacteraceae > PSRJ01. The sequence continues at coordinate 16,723 of DATBID010000292.1, forward strand.
GGCATAGAGGCGCAGGAACACTTCCTGCGTGGCATCTTGCGCCTGCGGCGGACGCAGGCCGAGGGTGAGCAGATAGCGGTAGACATCGGAGCGGGCTTCCTCAAATAAAGCACTCACCTGCTCACGCAGCTTTTCCGATGCGTGCCTGGCCGAGGCGTGCTCCCGCGCGGCGATGCCGCTCAGCTCTTTACCGATGGAATAAACCGCCATGCCCTCACTCCCAAGACCGGCGAGGAGTGATTTTAACTACACCCTGCGGAAAAAATTTTGGGCCGATGAACCTTTAGTGTAGTGGATTGCCGACCCGGCGGGTCTTTGGGTTGAAATGCCCGACCTAAGCGTTAGTGTCTCCATCGTGACCCATAACAGTGCGGGGCACATCGCGCGGTGCCTGGATGCTGTGCTAAGCCAGAGCGGGGCACACCTGGAAATAGTGGTGGTGGATAATGCCTCCTCCGACAAAACTCTGCAGATTGTGGAGAAGTTCCAACCGCACCTGCGGCTGATCCGGAACAAGGAGAACGTCGGTTTCGCCGCCGCACAGAATCAGGGCATCCGCCGCGCCAAAGCGGCGTGGGTGCTGGCGCTCAATCCGGATGTCCTGCTGCGGCCGGATTTTGTGGAGAGCTTGCTGGCCGCCGGCGCAGGCGATGCGCGTGTGGGCACGCTGTGCGGAAAACTGCTATCAATCGGCCGGGGCTTCGTACCGCTGCGAGAACCGCGGATCGATTCGGCCGGCATTTACTTCACGCCCGCGATGCGGCACTTCGACCGGGGTTGGGGCGAGTTGGACACCGGGCAGTACGAGAGGCGGGAGTATGTTTTCGGTGCGAGCGGCGCGGCGGCGCTATACCGGCGGTCGATGATCGACGAGATTTCGATTGACGGGGAGTTTTTCGATCCGGATTTTTTCGTTTATCGCGAAGACGCAGATGTGGCGTGGCGGGCGCAGCTTCTGGGATGGCGCTGCCTGTATACGAACGCGGCGGTGGGACAGCACGTCCGCACGGTCACTCCCGCGAACCGGAATCTGGTTTCGCCGCTGTTCAACATGCACTCAGTGAAGAATCGTTATTTGATGCGCATCAAGAATCTGACACCCGGCGTGTGGAGCCGCTGCTGCGCGGCAACGATGATGCGGGATCTGATGGTAATGGGCGGCTGCCTGCTGCGCGAGCCGCGCTCGCTGGAGGCGTTCTGGCGGCTGGCGCGGTGCTGGCGGCGCGCGCGCGAGCAGCGGGAATGGATCATGAGCCGGCGCAAAGTGACGGACGAGGAACTGGCGCGTTGGTTTGAATTCGAGCCGGTGGCGACGCCTGCCGCGGAGGAAGGCGAAAACATCTCCTGCCTCACCAGTCTGGTTCCTTAATTGCCGGTTTCGTATCTGCTTTTCCATGCTGCGTCTTTTTGGATTTACGATGATCTTCATTTCGCTGCTCCGCGCCGGAGATCCGGTGCTGAGCTACTCCTCCGTCTGGGGGACGAGTGCGGGCGATCCCATCAGCGCGACTGCGGTCGATGCAAAGGGAGACGTGTATGTCGCCGGGGCTACCAATCAGGCCATTCCCTTGGTGAGCCCGCTGCAGCCGAAACTGGGCACTGGCAATTGTGCTGCTGAAACTCCTCACGAGGTCACGCCGTGCCCCGATGTCTTTCTGGCGAAGCTCGATGCCACCGGGACGAAGATCCTGTATTCGACGTACCTCGGCGACAACGGACTCGACGTGTTTGGCGGTCTGGCAGTCGACACTCAAGGAAACGCCTACATAGCCTTTACCAGTTACCAGCCCCAACTGTTCGCTCCGGCCGGCCCAGGCGGCACTGCTCGCGTCCGCAAAGTGAGTCCGGATGGCTCGGCGTTGCTCTATGACCAATCTCTGGGCACGAGCACGCGGGCCGCCGGTGTCGCCGCCGATGCTTCCGGGGACGCCTTGGTGACAGGCACCAGCTTCGGCACTGCCTTTCCGGCGGTCCACGCCATCCAGCCACAGTCGCTGGTGAAGTCGATGTTTGTAACCACGGATGGCGGCAGCACCTGGAGCGCGATTCAAACCGGCGCGCTTCAGGTGAATGCGCTGGCCATTCCGCCCGGGCAATCTTCGATTATTTATGCAGCCACTTCTTCCGGGCTGCTGAAAAGCGTGGATGGCGGCGCGACCTGGACGAATCTGATTGCCTCGGCGGTCAGCGCCACTCTGGTCGCGCTCGATCCCAAAAATCCCGCCATCGTGTATGCGGTCTATGCGGCTCCTCCCGTGAACGGAGCTCTGCCGGCGGCAATCACTCTGGCGCGCAGCGCCGACGCCGGCGCCACCTGGACCGTGATCAGCGGCGGCATTCCG
>DATBID010000293.1:0-3788 GCA_036557125.1 Bryobacteraceae bacterium
TCCGGAACCGAGCGCCAGGCGAATGGCAAATTCCTTCTCTCGCGCAGTAGCCTTCGCGAGCAACAGATTCGACACATTGGCACAAGCAATCAGCAACAGTAAACCGACCGCTCCCAGCAAGAGGTAAAGCGTCTTTTCATAGCTGTCGATCGTTTCCTGAATCAGATTCTCCAATCGCACAGTAAACGTCTTCGGAAATTGCGTTGGGTAAACCTTCGCCAATCGAAGATCCAAGGCGGTTAGCTCAGCTTCCGCGCTTCTCACCGTAATGCCGGGCCGGATATGGCCGTACACCACAACTTGATGATCTTTGTCGGCGCGGTCGAGAAGAAGTGGACGCCACAGATTACCGGCCCACCAGGAAAACCGCTCGGGCATCACACCCACCAACGTTGTCGGCGTCCCGTTCAATTCGAACACCTTTCCAATTACCCGCGGGTCCGAGTTGAAATCCTGCTTCCAGACCCGATAGTTCAGAACAAATACTGGAGGGGCACCGGGTACCGCATCCCGCGGTAGCAGGCCTCTTCCAAACAGCGCAGGCATGCCCAATACGTGAAAAGCGTTTCCCGTTAGCCTATCCGCGTCGTATTCCTTCAATTGGCCAGAGTCTTTTAAGAGCACGCTCTCCTCGGTCACTCCGAGCCAATCAGCAAACACGCGGTTCTTTTCCTGAAAGTCCAGGAACGCAGCGATGCTCATTGCATTAGTAATACGTGAGGTACCTAGCTCTCGCACCTCGGGGCAAAAGATGTGCCGACCGTCACGGTACGGATACGGGTCCAGCACAACGTTGTAAATCACGCTGAAGATGGCTGTCGTGGAGCCAATACCGAGCGCGAGAGCCAGGGTAGCGGCGAGAAAGAACCATCTGTCCTTGAAAATGGAGCGCGAGCCAATGCGGACGTCTTGCCAGAGCCACGTCATGGATCATTCTTCAGCATCCACACCGCCTTTTGCCTATCGCAGTCCGCCCAATATTTGCTGGGACTTGGCGGAGGCAAGGCCTTATGTTGTCCGATCGTGGGAAGGAGATGTTGCTCAAATGGGACAACCTCGTCTATCTTCTGCGAAATTAGCTCCACTCTAAGGGCCTACGCATTCTTGAAGATGGCCAATGCCGCGCATTTTGTCCGAAACGCCGACCAACCTCGAAGTGATCCCGAAGGGCCTGATTACTTCGTTCCCATCGATAAAGTGGTCATTACTGACGTCATTGAGTTCCGGCGCCGTTGCCGGATTGCAAAATCCCCTTACTGATAATGCAGTGCCTGTGAAAGGTTCACGCGTAGAGCCCGCCGGGCCGGGATCAGGGCCGCCACCGCAAGCATTCCAACCAGAAGCAGAATCGCTGCTCCATAACTCATCACATCCAGGTTGCCGACCCCAAACAGCGCGCGCCGCAGAATCTTTGATCCCATCGCCGCCACCGAAGTCCCCAGCACGAGGCCAACGGCTGACGGCCAAAAGAATTGCCGCAGAATCGTCTGCAGCACGCTCCGGTCGCTTGCCCCGAGAGCCAGCCGGATCGCAATGTCCTTGGTCCTTTGCCACACCGTGAAGCTCACCAGCCCAATCACGCCCACGCTCGCCAGTAGCACCGCCACAACCCCGCTCAAGCTCACTACGCCAGCTAACTGCGCCATCTGCGCGGCGTTCTCGTTGTAGAGAGTCTTGATCTGACGAATTTCCGGGAACAGCTTTGGATCCAAGCTCGTGCTGATCTGCTCCGCCGCTTTCGACACATCTGCGGGTGGTCCGTCTGTGCGAAGCACGACCACCATTGCCGCCATCTGATCCTGCGTGGCCGGCCAGTATTGCTCCACGGCATCGTCGTCACTCAACGCGTTCACACGCGCATCGCCCACCACACCCACCACTACATTCTTCGCTCCATCGCCCATTCGCTGCCCCAGCGGATTCTGTCCCGGCCACTGCCGCCGCGCGAACGATTCGCTCACTACAACCACATTCTTCGCCCCTGCCGCAAAAGTGTGCCCCAGCAGCACTGGAATCTGCATTGTTTCGAAGAAATTCGGGGTAACCCAGTTTGGGTAGATCCGCACCGGCCGGCCATTTATCTCCACATCCTCGCGCGAAACAGTGTGTCCTAACGGAGGCAGCAACACCAGCGCCGTCGATCGCACACCCGGCACACGTTCTAGCCGTCTCCGCATGTCATCCAGATACGCCTTCGCCGCCGCAGGATGGTAACCGTGTTGCGCCATCTGCCCATCAATCGTGATCAACCGTTCAAATCCGAACCCTGGATGTGTGTACAGCGCATGCTGCGCAGCGTGCACCAGCAATCCCGCCGCAATCAACAACACGCAGCTGCCCGCCACCTGTGCCGTGACGAGTATCTGCCGTGCCAGCGTCTTGTGCTGTGCTTGCCGCGCAATCTGCAGGGCCGGGGCAAAACCGAATAAGGTCGCCGAAACAAAACTGACACCCAGCGTGAAAAGCAGTACCCGGACATCCGGTGTCGCGCTCAACCATTTCGGTGCGTCCAGTTCGAGCAACGCTACCCACACCACCGCGCATCCCAAAGCTAAGCCCGCGGCGCCGCCAGCCAGTGCCAGCAGCAAGCTCTCCGTGATCAATTGCCGAAAAATTCGCATCCCGCTCGCGCCGATTGCCAGTCGAACGCGCATCTCTCGCTCCCGCTGCACAGCTCGCGCCAGCAACAGGGCTCCCAAATTCCCGCATGCCACCGCGAGAATGAGCAGCGTCAACACACCCACCATCGCCGCTACCTGGTACATTTCGGGCCGCATGACTTGCAAATGGCCCCCTGGGGATACCTGCAGAAACTCGTTGTCCCAAACCGCGGCCGGATGCTCGCGCCGCAGCTCGTTCGTGAGCGCCCGCAGTTCCTGCTCCGCGCCGGCCATCGTCACCCCGGGCGCCAGCCTGCCCCACATGCGCACGCCCGGCTTATCGAAGTCCGTCAAAACCGTGCTTCCGTCGATTAAGTATGGTTGCTGACTCATCGGCATCCACAGATCCGGATGCTGTCCGCCCAAGATTGCCACGTCGTCCGGTAGCACGCCTACGACTTGCACCGGCTTGCGGTTCACATGGATGATGCGCCCGATCACTTCCGGATCGCTGCCAAAGCGGCGTCTCCAAAGCCCGTAGCTGATCACCGCCACCGGCGAACTCCCCGGTTTACCGTCCAAGGCTTGGCTCAGCACTCTGCCATACGCGGCCTTCGCGCCTAACTCGGCAAAGTAATTCGCAGTTACAAATGAACTGCTCGCTCCCTGAATGTCGTTTTCGATCTGCAGCGGCGGAACACCTAGAACCGCCATAGCCGCCGCCAAGGTTCGCGAATGGTCTCGATAAAATGCGAACGACGGATACGGCATTTCGCTCGTATAATTCGTCGGTGATCGCCTCTCTAACCGCACCAGGCTATTTGCGTCTGGCACCGGCATGTACTCCAGCGCCAGCATGTCGAACAGGCTAAACGCCGCGATGTTGATCCCGATCCCTACTGCCAGCACAAGCACCGCCATCAGCGTGAAACCGGGCGTCCGCGCCAGCACTCGAATCCCATACCGCAGGTCTTGTCCCAATCGGTCGAGCCACATCCAGCCCCACGCTTCCCGGGCCTCCTCGCGCAACCGCAGCACGCTACCGAAATTTGTCCGGCGCGCATGCATCATCATCTCGCGGTGAGCCTCCATCTCGCTGTTCAGTTCGGCATCCATCCGCCCCCGCTGCAGCAGATACCTCAATTTCCTCAGAAGCTCGAACACAATGCCGTCCTCCTTTTTATGCTG
>DATBID010000294.1:0-10562 GCA_036557125.1 Bryobacteraceae bacterium
CGGGTTCGTTCCGTCAACTGAAGTGGGGCAGGCGCTTTCGCCTGCCAACGCGCCGCCAGTCTCTTCTCGTTCCATCCGGGAAACGACCGGAGGCTCCGATCTGAGCTGCTGCTTGCAGCACGACCGTCAGGGGGCGGTCCCCGCGGATACGGAAATAAACCTGCGTGCGCCAGAGCCTATACCTTGCGCTTCTACACCTTTCGTGCTAGAGCTGTAGAAGGAATAGGTATGGTGCCTCCCAAATCGGATCTACCGCAAGGAACTTTGGATCTTCTCATTCTGAAAATAGTGGCGCTCGGGCCGGTGCATGGCTATGCGATTGCGCAGCGCCTGCAGCAGGTTTCGCGCGACGTGGTGCAGGTTCCACAGGGATCCTTGTACCCCGCGCTGCATCGGCTCGAAAACCGGGGTTTGCTGGCGGCCGGCTGGCAGCAGACCGAAACGGGGCGGGAGGCGAAGTTCTACCGGCTTACACGGAAGGGCCGCTCGCAGCTCGCAGAGGAAACCGCGAACTGGCGCCGTCTGGCGGAAGCCGTCGGGCTGATTTTGCGGCTTTCCGAAGGAGGCGCCGAATGAGATGGTGGCAGCGCGTTTTCAGTCGGGGCAAGCTCGAAGACCAGCTCGAAAAGGAATTACGGTTTCATCTGGAAGAACAGGCGGCGGCGCTGGAGCAGCGCGGCGCCGATCCCGGTGAAGCGCGGCGCCTGGCCAGGCTGGCGTTCGGCGGCGTGGAGCAAATTAAGGAAGAGTGCCGTGACGCCCGCGGCACGCGCTGGTTGGAGGATTTCTGCCAGGATATCCGGCAGGCGCTGCGCACTCTGCGCCAGAACCCCGGTTTCGCGGCGGTTGTCTTGCTCACGCTCGCTCTCGGCACTGGAGCAACCACAGTGATCTTCACCGTAATTGATGGGGTCCTGCTGAGGCCGCTGCCTTACCACGAACCGGAGCGCCTGCTGGTTTTGCATGGTCGAACCGAAAAGAATGGGGAGAATTGGGGAGCCTCCTATTTTGATTTCCTCGACTTCGAGCGCCAGAGCAAGTCGTTGGAGCCGGCCGCGTGGACCGATGGCGGAGGCACTCTTAGCGGCCCCGGCAACCCCGCATACGTTGGCGGGGTGAGAATCTCGCCTAACCTCTTTTCGGTTTTGGGCATTCCTATGTTGCGGGGCCGAGGATTCCTTCCGGAGGAGGATCGGCCGGGTGGACGGCCTGTGATCATCATCAGCTCGAGCCTGTGGCGCCGGCGCTACGGGGGCAGCGCGGGCGCAATCGGCAGTTCGCTGAACTTTAACGGAAAGCCTTACACGGTGATCGGCATTGTAGGCCCTGCTTTTCAGCTAGTGGATTATGGCGATGACGTATACACGCCCCTTGGCCAAAGCTGGGATGACCCGAGAATGCAAAATCGCGCAGCCCGTTTTATCCACGTGATGGCGCGCCTCCGGCCCGGCGCGAACACTTCTACGGCTGAGGCGGAGCTGGATCTGATCGGGCGAAGGCTTGCGGAGGAGTACCCAAAATTCGACGCCGGACGGCGATTCGTGGCGCGTCCTCTTGGCGGGGATTTGGTGCGGGACGTTCGAGCCACGCTATGGTTGCTGATGGGCGCGGTGGGCGCCGTGCTGTTGATCGCGTGTGCGAACATCGCGAGTCTGTTACTGACCCGTGCCATTTCGCGCGAGCGGGAAATCGCCATGCGATCGGCCCTGGGAGCGACGCGAGGCCGGCTGGTTCGCCAATGCCTGACCGAAAGTTTTGTGCTGGCTTTCGGTGGAGGCGGTCTCGGCGTGGCGCTGGCGGTAATCGGAATTCACCCGTTCGTGAAGCTCTGGCCGGACAGTCTGCCGCGCGCGGGGCAGATCGCCTTTGACTGGCGCGTCCTGGTATTTGCGCTGGCCGCATCCGTTATGAGCGGGCTGGTTTTTGGCCTTGCGCCTGCTTTGCGGGTGCCTGTACGCGACCTGGAACGGATTCTGCGCGCCGGTGGGCGAACGGCCGTGGCAACGTCCCGCAGCGTGTACAGCGCCTTCGTGGTATGCGAGCTGGCATTGGCGGTCGTACTTCTGGTAGCGGCCGGAATGCTGGGGCACACGCTGCTCGATCTGTCTTCGCTTGACCCAGGTATCAACGTGCACCATGTGATCACGGCGCGGGTGGAGCTTGCGCCCCAAGCGCTAACGACGCCGGCGGCAATGCGGGCCGAGTGGCAGGATTTCGTTGACCGCGCCCGGAGCTTGCCGGGTGTGGAATCGGTTGCGTTAGCCGATATCATCCCGATGCGCGAGGGAGAAAACACGCTTGGTTATTGGACCACACCGGAAACGCCGCCGCCGGACCGGTTGCCGATTGCGTTAGCCTCCTGCGTCATGCCGGACTACTTGAAGGTGATGGGTATTCCGCTCCGCCGGGGCCGCTTCTTTGGTGAGCAGGATCGTATCGGCAGTGTGCCCGTAGTCGTGATTGACGAAGTCATGGCGCAACATGCGTTCGGAGCACGGCAGGCTGTAGGACAGCGCCTCTGGATTCAAGGTCTGGGACCGGGGCCGGTGCAGGTAATCGGTGTGGTAGGCCACGTGCGCCACTGGGGACTTGTGAGCGACGACCAGTCTAAGATACGCGATCAAGTTTACTATCCGTTCGGGCAAGTCCCCGATCAGTTCATGCGCTTATTGTCTTCCGTGATGTCAGTCGCCGTGCGGACCAGGGCTGATCCGTTGAGTGTAGTTGAACCGTTGCGCCGCGCGGCGCACGGAGGTACGGGCGATCCGGTGTTCCATGACGTTTGGACCATGGAGCAGCTCGCCGGGGCGTCCATAGCGCGGCAGCGCTTCCTTCTGCTCCTGTTCGCAATCTTCGCCGGGCTGGCTCTGTTGCTCGCCTGCATCGGAATTTACGGAGTGTTAGCTTACTTGACTGGCCGTCGCGTTGGGGAAATCGGCGTGCGGATGGCGCTGGGAGCAAATGCCAGCGACGTAATTGGGATGGTGCTGCGCCATAGTCTGGTGATGATTTCCATCGGCGCTGGCATTGGACTTGCCGCATCCATTGCCGTGGGAAGCCTGCTAGAACATTCCGTCACCGGGATGAGGCCGGCGGAACCGTCCATATTCGCGATGATGCTCGCAGTGTTGGTTGCGGCTGCCCTGGCGGCCAGCTTTATCCCGGCGCGACGCGCAAGCCTGATAGACCCGATCAGCGCGCTGCGGCAGGATTAACGGCAGCGGCGTTTATTCAGATCGATACGATTCAGGCCATCATGACCCTTTCACCCGAAAGCCCGGCTTCAGTTCGCAGCGATAGAGTCTGGTCTGGTCAGGCTCCACTTTCAAAGTGCAGTTCGCCCAGGAGAGCAGCAGGGCAGGACCGAGCGGGAAGGTGATTTCCTGGCCGTTCCAATCGGCCTCGAAACTCAGACCTTGCGCCCTGGGCGGCAGAGTAAAGCTGATCACGCGGCCGAAGATCGCCGGGTACGCCTGCTGCACGAGATCGTTGGCTGAGGTTCGTACCACTTCTGCCTCGAGCAGAAATGTCACGGTGTCGGACCAGTTGCGGACGGCCACGCCGATGACTCTGCCGCCGCGCGAGAAGTGATCGGTTTCAATGCGCGCAAACGGGCAGGGTCCGGCGATGCAGGAAACGCGCGCATTGCGGAACTCCTGGCCTTCACCGGCATCGACCGTGACGCCATTCATCGTCCCGCGCCACTTTCCATCCGGGGAACAAACGGAATAGCCGTCACAGGGGACGCCGCCCTCGTTGCTAACCTGAAATGTCCGCACCATGCTGCCGATGGCTGTGATGGTGGCTCCCTTGGTGAGATATCGCACGCGCACATCCGAGAGGGTCACCGCAGGCGCCTGGGCCTCTGCCGCGGCTTTGGAGGGAGCAGATGCCAGACGAGCCACCCAGTCTTGATGGAAAATACGGCGGTGCACCTGGAGCGTCTCGTAACCGGAATGTTCAAAGGTAAGCTCGACGGATTCGCCGATCCACAGCCCTTTCGGCAACGCGATGTGGAAATAGCCCAAGTCGTCGGATTCCGCCCTGACCTCACCGGTCCGGCTTACGGCGACGATGCGGGCATGTGGAATGGCAACCTGTTTGGCAGGATCGGTATTTGCCGCTAGCACGACGCCCCTGAGCGTATGCACCAGCCGCTGGCGGCTGACTTCCGTGAAGATTAGGGCCGCGGCCACAACCGCGGCAACCCCCACCGCCAGCCAAATCCCCAGCCGTAGGGGCCGAAGAATACGCTTCACACTCTTCATAATCCCTGGGCGGCCGGTTCGGCTGCCAGTTTGCAAGAGGTTCCCTAGTGAGTTTTCAGCCACATCTGGCTGTGCCGCGCCGCACATTTCTGAAGACGTTGGTGTCTTTGTCCGGCGCGCCTGTCGCCGGCCGCGAGACCAACACCGCTTCTACACTCACGGAACCGGACTCTCGATTTCTGGATGAACTGGAAAAGCAGAATTTTCTCTTTTTTACCGAACAAGCCCACCCCAAAACCGGCCTGGTGAAGGACCGCTTTAACGTACGTGGAACCCAAAGCACCACAGTAGCCAGTATTGCTGCCACAGGTTTCGGTCTGACGGCACTGTGCGTTGGACACGAGCGGGGCTGGATTTCGCTCGGTGAGGCGCGCGAGCGGGCGCTGGTGGCGCTGCGTTTTCTATGGGAAAAGATGCCTAACCACCGCGGCTTCTACTTCCACTACGCCAATATCGAAACCGGCGAGCGCATGTGGGATTCGGAAGTCTCTTCCGTGGATACCGCCATGTTGATGTGCGGAGTTCTCACCTGCCGCGAGCATTTCCGCAAGCCCGAGGTCACCCGCCTGGCTTCCGATATTTTCAACCGCGCCGATTGGACGTGGCTCTCCGAGGACACTACTCTGCTCCCGCATGGCTGGACGCCCGAGTTCGGCTTCCTGCCATACCGCTGGGACTACTACAGCGAGCACATGATGATTTACCTGCTGGGCCTCGGCTCCGGCGCTCACCCCCTGCGCGCCGAAGTCTGGGATGCCTGGAAGCGCAGCATTTTCGAATATGCCGGCATGCGCTACATCGGTTCTTATGCGCCGCTATTCATCAACCAATATTCCCAGGCGTGGTTCGATTTCCGCGGCAAGCGCGACCGATATGCCGACTATTTCCAAAATTCGACCATTGCCACCGACGTTCATCGCTGCTTCTGCCTGGAACTGGCGCGCCGGTTTCCCGATTATAGTGACGATCTCTGGGGCATCACCGCTTCGGATTCAGCGCACGGCTACGTGGTTTGGGGCGGCCCGCCGGAGATCGGACCGATCGACGGAAGCGTAGTGCCGAGCGCCACGGCCGGCTCGCTGCCCTTCCTGCCGCAGGCGTGTCTGCGCGTTTTGAAGAATATGAAGAACAAGTACGGCGACCGCGCCTGGTGCCGCTACGGTTTCGTGGATGCGTTCAATCCGCTGAAGAACTGGTACGACACCGATGTGATCGGCATCGACACCGGCATCACACTGCTGATGGCCGAAAACCTGCGCAGCGGATTTGTCTGGAATACGTTTATGAAGAGCCGCGAGGCGCAGCGCGGGTTCGAGCGCGCCGGATTCCATAGCTATTAGTGGGGTCAGGGCTTCTGCCCTGCCGCCGGGCTTTTGCCCGGCGCGATGGATCAAACCAGATCCCGCTTCCTATCTCACTGTGAACTCACCTTTCACGCCGTGCTCGGCATCGGGAGCGATCCACACTTCAAACTGGCCGGGCTCCGTTACCAGCTTCATTTGCTGGTTGTAGAAGGCAAGATCGGCAGTGCCGAGGCGGAAGCTTACGGTCTGGGTCTCTCCCGGTTTCAACGTGATTTTTTGGAAGCCCTTGAGCACGCGCACGGGCTGTGCCACGCTGGCCACTACGTCATGAATATAGAGTTGCGGCGTCTCGGCGGCTTCGCGCGAGCCGCGATTGGTCACCTCGGCTGAGGCCACTAACTCGCCGCCCATGGGGATTGATTCTGAGGAGACGTGCATGTTGCTGTAGGAGAAGGTTGTGTAAGAGAGGCCGTAGCCGAAGGGATACTCAGGAGTGACATCCACGTCGATGTACTTGGACGTGTATCCGGTGGGGCGGGCGGGTGTCCCGGCGGGGATGCCTAGCTCTTCAGGCTTCGGGGGCCGGCCGGTGTTCAGATGCGCGTAGAAGATGGGTATCTGTCCCACGGCGCGCGGAAAGGTCACCGGCAACCGGCCGGAGGGCGCGGAGCGGCCGAACAGGAGGTTGGCGATTGCCGGCCCGCCCATCGTCCCCGGATGCCACGCATAGAGCACCGCATTCACCTTCGAAGCCAGATCGTGAAAGGTGAGCGGACGGCCCGCCATGATTACGGCTACAACCGGTTTGCCGGCTTTCAGCACCTCATCAGTGAGTGCCTCCTGCGCGCCCGGCAGATTCAAATAAGCGCGCGAACGGGCTTCGCCGGAAAGAATTTGCTCCTCACCCAGAAACAAAATTGCGGCATCGGATTGCTGCGCGGCTGCGAGCGCGGCTGCGAATCCCTCGTGACCGGTGTCGCGGCTGTTCTTGAGGCCTTGCGCGTAATGCACTCGGGCATCGCCGAGCAGCTTGCGCAACGCCGCTAACGGCGTTTGAACTTCCGATGCGCGGCCATCCATTACCCACGTGCCCATCTGATCAATCGGGCTGTCGGCTAGCGGCCCGATTACAGCAACCGAACGAAGCGATTCGGAAAGTGGCAACACACCGCCTTCATTCTTCAGCAGCACGACGCTTTCGGTTGCGGCGCGCTCGGCCAGAGCGAGCGATTCCGGTGTGGGGCTGACCGTTCGCGGCGGCGGAGCCGGGTCATCGAAAAGCCCCACAGCGAATTTCAGCTCCAGAATGCGCCGCACGGCATTGTCGATGGTTTCGGTGGAAACGGCGCCTTTGGCGATCAGCGATTTCAGGTGGTCGTAGTAATCGGTGCTCACCATCTCCATATCGATACCGGCGTTCACGGCCTCGCGCGCGGCGTCCGCGCCATCGGCTGCGTACCCGTGCGGCACCATTTCCGGAATGGCTGTGTAATCGCTCACCACCATGCCCGGAAATTTCCATTCGCCGCGCAGGATCTCGCGCAGCAGAAAATTGTTGCCCGTGGCGGGAACGCCGTTCACGGTATTGAAAGCGGTCATCAGCGTAGCCGCGCCCGCGTCAATAGCGGCGCGAAACGGCGGGAGGTAGACGGAGCGCAGCAGAATCTCCGGCACCCATGCGCCGGCATAATCGCGCCCGGCTTCCGCCGCGCCATATGCTACGAAGTGCTTTACGCATGCAGCCAGCGCCGAGGGATCGCTCAGCGCCGTGCCCTGAAATCCGCGCACCATCGCCGCGGCCAGTTGCGAGGCGAGAAATGGATCTTCGCCCGGACTTTCCGCGATGCGCCCCCAGCGCGGGTCGCGGGCAATATCGATCATGGGAGCGAAGGTCCACTTGATTCCTTCGAGCGTCGCCTCCCGCGCCGCCATGCGTGCGGCCTGCTCGACCAGTTGCGGGTCCCAGGTCGCGGCCTGCCCGAGAGGAATGGGGAAAATCGTTCGGTAACCGTGAATCACGTCGCGCCCGAACAGCAGCGGAATTTTGAGACGGCTTTCCGTGCGCGCGATGCGCTGCGCTTCAGCCCGGTCGGCCGGGCTTCCGGCATTCAGAAACGACCCCCAGCGTCCCTGGCGGATCTCGTCTCTGATCTTATCCGTCAGAGTGTTCATCGACGTCGATTGCGACATCTGGCCGAGCTTTTCCTCGATCGTCATGCGCCCGAGCAACTCGTTCGCGCGCCGCTCGATTTGTGCATCGGCCGTGGCGGCCCAAAGGCTTGCGCCTAACAAAGGGAAGGCGAGCAAATACCATGCAAGCGAAGCCATACGCCGATTGTAACGGGGGGAAAATCGCCGCCGGAGTGAGATTACGAACGAATGGAGCGGAGGCCGGCCGCTTCGATGGCGCGTTTTGCCTCGGGTGTCGCCATTACCGCATCCCAGACAGAGGAACTGCGGTAGTTTTCCGCCATCAGCAGCGTGATTCCCAAATTGATGCCGATCACATCCGGGCTGTACCAGCCGGCCAGGGGATGGAACGCATCGCGGAAGCCATACTTCGTCCAGATGCGTTTGCCGTACCAGTCGTACATGTTCTGCAGTACCGTACCGGCAAGCTGGGGCAGGAAGCCCAACGACCCGCCGGCCGCGCATGGCACCAGCGTGCCATCCGGCGGATTGTGCGGCGAAACCCAGATTTCATAACCCTGACGCGAATCCGAGGCCGTGATACCCCACATATTGGGCCCGAACCAGGGGTATTGCGGGGAGAGCTCCATGCAGTACAGGCGGTGCGCCTGCGTGGCTCTTTGCGAATTGACGTAATAGTTGGCGTAGCGGTCCACGCGGTTGCGGAAGTCGAACCAGGCGTGGGAGTACTGATGAACGAACAGCGGAGCTTCGGAATCAATGAAGAAGATCCCTTCAAACTCCGTCATGGGCCGCTTCCAGCCGTCCCAGCAGGCTGCCGGAATGGGGTGCGTTTCCGATGACATCGCGAGTAGATACATCGCCAGCAGCTCGGAGTAAGCATCCCAGCGGTAAGGCAGGAATCCTTGTTCGGGTGCCCACCCGTGGGATAAGGTCAGGCTGCCATTCAGCATCCATTGCCAATCGGCGCGGTTGAGCAGGCCCGCAGCCAGGGCGTGGATCTTTTCATCGTCCCAGTAAGCCTTCGAGTGCAAGACCCCGCATAGCAGCCAAGCCGTATCCACCGAGGAAACTTCGCTCTTCCAGATGCGCTGGCCGGATGCGGAGTTCAGGAAATGGTAGAAAAAGCCGTGCTCCTGCGCCGCGCCGTTGGTCAGGAATTGGAGCAACCGGCGCACGCGGGTTTGGAGCAAATCGCGCGGGAGGTAACGGCGTTGATCGGCGATGGCAAGGGCGCTCAGTCCGAACCCGGTTGCGGCGATACTGCACGGGCCCGGGGCGTAGCGCAAATTGACTACGGCCCGGTCCAGAATCAGCCCGGTTTCCGGGTCGGCCATTTCGTAAAAATAGAGGCAGGCGCGCTTCTCGATTTCATCGAGGAGCCCATCGGTCGCCCCTTGCGCAGCATTTTCCGCCGCGTCAGCGCGATCAAAGGCGATCGTAGCAAGACCACCGGCTGCCAGGGAAGAAAGGAAACTTCTGCGAGAAAACCTCACACCCAGCAGTTATCTTATCTCAGACTGAGTTTCTGTGCGTGGGTTTTAGTACGTCTCACCAGATTCAGTATTTCGGTTCCAGATGGTCTCACTCTGCCCGCAGCGTCTCCACGGGGTCCACTGCGGCCGCGCGCCGCGCCGGCAGGTAACTGGCAGCCAGAGCGGTGACCAGCAGAACCACAGGAACCGAGGCATACGTGAAGGGATCGAGCGGCGTGATGCCGAATAGCAGCGATTTCAAAAGCCGCATCAGACCGGCGGATGCGGCCAGGCCGATCGCCACCCCGATTGCAGTAAGCGTAAGGGCGTGGCTCACGAACATGTGCCGCAATTCACTTTGCTGGGCGCCAAGGGCCACGCGAATTCCGATCTCGCGCCTGCGCTGCGAAACGGCGTAGGCGATTACTCCGTAGATGCCGATCAGACCGAGCAGGAGCGCCATCGAGCCTGCAATCGCCAGCATTACGAGCGTGAATGAGGTGCGGGCGAGGGAACGGTCGTAGATTTCCTGCATTGTGCGAACGGAGGCGACGGGCAGGCTGGCGTTCACCGACCAAACGGCTTGCCGGACCTGTTCGAGAAAGCTTTGCGTTCCAGCACGGCGTGTTCGCATTACAAACGTCGTCGTGCGCATAGCGTTGGGTGGGACATCGTCCCTCAATCTCATCATCATGGGCCAGTACACAATAGCGGGCGGCTTCTCCTGAAGCCCGTTCTCATGGACGTCCTCTACGACGCCGACGACTTCACGCCAAGCCATTCCGGGATACTCACGGACCCGCTTGCCGATTGCCGCCGCGGCGCTGCCCCAAAGCTCGCGGGCGAGATTTTCGGAAATGATTCCGACGGGTCGAAAGCCGTAGACCTCGGTCCAAGTCAAGTCACGCCCCGCAACCAATCTGGTGCCCGCAGTCCGAAAGAAACCAGGAGAGATGAACTTATATAAGCGAATGGGCGGGATTTCGTTTGGGCTGTAGATCTTGTCTTCGGCGTAAATAGCATCCGCTTGAAGGGGAAGCTCTTCCAGAGGCATCTCGCCCATACCCACGGACATCACTCCGGGAATCGAGGCCAGCTTGTCGGCTATGTTATTTTGCGTTCGTGTGACTCGCTGGGCTTCCGGAAGCAGAGAAGGCGGAATCGAGATCCGCATGATCTGGAGGTGCGTGGCATCTGTGAATCCCGGCTGGACTGTTCCCAAAGCCTGAAATGTGCGAATCATCAGTCCGGAACTCACCAGCAGCACCAGCGCCATCGCTACCTGGGCGATGACCAGCGCATTACGGACGCGATGCCTCTCGCGGCCGAGGCTGATCCCGCGGCCGGCGCCGCGGAGGGCCTGA
>DATBID010000295.1:0-10971 GCA_036557125.1 Bryobacteraceae bacterium
TGGTGGTGGAGCGCGGAAACGGAACCGCCGGCGAACTGGTGGTCGGCGACACATTGGCTGCTTTGCAGGAACTGGCGGCGTGGGCGCGGCGGCGCTGGAATGGCAAAGTGGTCGGCGTGACCGGCAGCGCAGGCAAGACGACTACCAAGGACGCCATCGCTCACCTGCTCGATCAGAGCCGCGACCGGAAGGGAGAGGTCGGCGCCGTCGGGAAGACCATTGGCAACTTCAACAATCACGTGGGCGTGCCGCTCTCGATTCTACGGCTGCCCGATTCCGCCGAAATCGCGGTGTTGGAAATGGGCATGAACCACGCCGGCGAGATTCGCGACCTGGCGCGGATTGCGCGACCGGATATCGGCGTGGTTACGAACGTCGGCTACGCGCACGTGGAAAACTTCGATTCGATCGAGGGAGTGGCCGCGGCCAAGCGGGAACTGATTGAGGGACTGCCGAAAGACGGCATCGCCGTGCTAAATGCAGACGATCCGCGGGTGGCCCGTTTTCGCGAAGTGCATCCCGGCCGGAGCGTGACGTTCGGTTTTTCGGAATCGGCGGACGTGCGTGCGTGTCGAGTGGAATATCATCCCGATGGCGCCGGCTTTAAGGCCCTCGGAGTGGATTTCGAGACCGGTATGGTAGGGCGGCATGCCGTAATGAATCTGTTGGCGGCCATCGCGGTGGCGCGGGTTTGCGGCATTGCGCCGGAGCGCCTGCGCGAGCCGGTGCGCAGCTTCACCGTGGGAAAAATGCGCGGCGAGCGGCTGGAACGCAACGGGCTTATCATCTGGAATGACTGCTACAATTCCAACCCCGAAGCCGCCCGCTCCATGATCGACGTTTTGCGCGATACGCCTGCCGGGCGGCGGATTGCGGTGCTGGGCGAGATGCTCGAATTAGGGAGCGCCGCAGAGGAATTGCACCGCGAATTGGGCCGGTATGCGGCGGCGCAGAGGATCGATTTTCTGATCGGCGTGAGAGGCAACGCATACGCCATGATCGACGCGGCGGTCGGCGCCGGGCTTCCGGAGAGCGCCGCGTTTTTTTTTGAAGACGCGGGAGGCGCGGGCGGGTTCCTGCGCCGCCTCGTGCAACCCGGAGATGCCCTTCTGTTCAAAGGCTCGCGCGGCGTAGCCGTAGAGCGCGCGCTCGAAAGGCTGCTGGCATGAACCCTCACCGTGCAAACGTTCCTCGGCGCGCGGAGGCATTGCCTCCTGGCTCCTGGCTCCTTGCTCCTGACTCCTTCATTCGGAGGCAACCCCTCTAACCAGCGGTTCCATGCTTTACTTTCTTCTTTATCAGCAGCTCCAGCGCTATGTGAGCGGCTTTCGTGTTTTTCGCTATACCACCTTCCGCACTGCCTTCGCCAGCATTACGGCGTTGTTTTTGTGCGTGGCGCTCGGACCGTGGCTGATCTCCCGGCTGCGGCAATTCGAGATCGGCCAGTATATCCGCGAGGAAGGCCCGCAGTCGCATCAGAAAAAGGCCGGCACACCCACCATGGGCGGCGTCCTTATCATTATTTCTATCGTTGTGCCCACGCTGCTTTGGGCCGACCTCAGCTATGAATACGTCTGGGTAGCGCTGGGGGCGCTTTTGGCCTTCGGCTGGATCGGCTTTCTGGACGATTACGCTAAGGTCACCCGGCGGCGCAACCTCGGATTGAGCGGGACGCGGAAGCTGATTTATCAGTTCATGGTGGCATTCGGCTTTGCGGCCGTGCTGCTCCTGATGCGCTCGCACAACATGTTCTCTACGGCTATGAACATGCCGTTCGATAAGCAGTTCAAGCCCTCGCTGCTCATCGAATCGCTGCTGCGTAACCCGTGGACCTACTTAATCGGCGTGTTGCCCTTCTGCATCTTCGTGGGCTTGCTGGTGGTGTTCGTCTCCAACGCCGTGAACCTGACCGATGGCCTCGACGGACTCGCGATCGGACTGATGGTGGTGGCAGCGGGCGCGCTGACTGCGCTGGCCTATGCCGGCGGGCACGTGGAACTCGCCACGTATCTCGATCTGGCGCGCAATCCGCGGACCAGCGAGCTGACGATTTTCTGCGGGTCGATGACCGGCGCCAGCCTGGGATTTCTCTGGTACAACGCGCATCCGGCGGAAATCTTCATGGGGGATGTGGGTTCACTCGGCCTCGGGGGCGCGCTGGCGGTGGTCGCGGTGCTGATTAAGCAGGAAGTGCTGCTGCTGTTCATCGGGGGGGTGTTCATTATCGAAGCGATCTCGGTCGTTCTGCAAGTGGGCAGCTTCAAATTGCGCGGCAAACGCATTTTCAAAATGGCCCCGATTCATCATCACTTTGAGCAGGTCGGCTGGACGGAGTCGAAGATCATCGCACGGTTCTGGATTGCGGGACTGGTGCTGGCGCTGTTTGCGCTGACGACGTTGAAACTGCGATGACCTTTAAGGATAAGCGCGCGCTCGTCGTTGGCATGAAAAAATCGGGCATGGCCTCCGTGTCCCTGCTCGTGCGGGGGGGTGCCAAAGTCGAGGCCACCGATCTGAAGCCGCTCGAAGACTTGGGCCAAGCCGGCCCAATCCTCGCGGGACTCGAAGTGCCCTTTGCCCGCCAAACCCCGGAGGTATTTCGCGGGCGCGACCTGATCGTTCTTTCGCCCGATGTCCCAGCGGACCTTCCGCCCCTTGAAGAAGCTCGCCGCCAGGGGACGAAGGTGATCGGCGAGGTAGAACTTGCTTCACCCTTCCTCAAGGGCCGCACGATTGGCATCACCGGCTCGAACGGAAAAACCACCACCACGAGCCTGATCGGACATTTGCTCAAAGAGGGGGGCCTGGCGGTGCAGGTGGGCGGCAACATCGGCACACCGGTCACGGCGATGATAGATTCCTCGCGTGAGGATGGTTGGAACGTGCTCGAACTGTCCAGCTTCCAACTCGAGACTATCGAGTGCTTCCGGGCTAACATCGGCCTCGCGCTTAACGTGACGCAGAACCATCTTGACCGCCACCACACCTTCGAACGCTACGCCGCTGCCAAGGGCCGCCTGTTTGAGAATATGCAGGCGGAAGATCTTGCAGTCCTCAATGCCGCAGACCCCGTCTGCGGCGAGTACGCGGAGCACACCAAGGCGCGCGTGGAGTGGTTTAACAGAGCCGCGACCGTTAGGGAGCGGTCGTCCGCCTCTCTGAACGATGGCGCCCTCACGCTTCACGGCCAATTCCTCATAGCCGCGAGCGAAATCGCCATTCGTGGCCGCCACAATATAGAAAACATCCTCGCAGCCTCCCTCGCCGCTGCCTGCGCCGGTCTTAGCCACGAATCCATCGCCGCCGGCGTGCGCACATTCCGCGCCGTGGAGCACCGCCTGGAGTTCGTCCGCAACGTGAACGGCATCGACTTCTACAACGATTCCAAAGCTACCAGCGTGGATGCCACGCTCAAAGCCGTAGACGCGTTCGGGGGAAATCTTTGGGTGATTCTGGGCGGCAAAGATAAGGGTCTCGACTACACGGCCCTCCGCAGCCCGCTGGCCGCCAAGGCGAAGGCGGCATTGCTCATCGGCGCGGCTGCGGGGAAGATTGCGGGGCAACTTGCCGGAGCAGTGCGGATAGAGAACGCGAAGACCCTCGACCAGGCCATAGCCCTCGCATTTGGCGAAGCAAAACCCGGCGACACAGTGCTGCTCGCGCCCGCGTGCGCCAGCTTCGACCAGTTCCGCAGCTTCGAGCATCGGGGGGAAGTGTTTAAACACCTAGTGAACGAGCTCAACTGATATGGCGCAACGTCTGAAAACCGACTGGCTTTTGTTTGCAACTGTGCTGGTGATGATGTCGTTTGGCGTGCTCATGCTGTACAGCGCGTCGTCGATCATGGCGCAGTTGAAATACGGCTCCACTTGGCACTTTGTCATTCGCCAGGCGGCATGGGCGGCAATTGCGGTCCTGGTCATGATGACGTTGAAGCGCACGCATTACCGCAACTTCCAGAATCCGGCGGTGGCGTTTAGCGCGATCGCCATCGCTCTTCTGCTGCTGGGCGCGGTTTATGTGATTGATACGGCCCATCACCGCTGGCTGCTGCTGGGGCCGCTGAGTTTGCAGCCATCGGAGCTGGCAAAGCCGGCGCTCATCGTCTTCCTGGCATTTTTCGTAACCTGGCGCGGCCGGGCGATCAATAACACTCGCTACACCCTGATTCCCGCGGCGCTGGCGGTGGGGTTGGTGATTCTGGCGGTAATTGTGGCCGATCTCGGCACGGCGGTGGTGCTCGGGGCAACCGCCGCGATCGTCTTCTTTGTCGCGGGCCTGGAATGGCGCTACTGCGCGATCGCCGGGACTGTGGCGATGATTGGCGTTTGCCTGTTTATCGTGACTTCGCCTTACCGCCTGGCGCGCGTGGTGAAATTCTTCGACCCGCAATTCAAAATCGTCAACCAGTTCGATCACAACGGCCGGGTGAAGGCGCAGCTCGAAAAATCGCTGACGACGCGCGACACCAACTATCAGTTGCAGCAATCGCAAATCGCCGTCGGCGCGGGCGGACCGATCGGCATGGGCCTGATGAACGGCCGCCAGAAGCTGCTCTACCTCCCCGAGGCACACACGGACTTCATTTATGCCGTGGTGAGCGAAGAACTGGGCCTGATCGGCTCGGGCGGCCTGCTGCTCGGATTTTTCCTGATTTTCTGGCGCGGCTGGCGCACGGCGCTGCGCATGAACGACGATTTCGGCCGCTATCTGGCGCTGGGCGTGACCGCGGCAGTCGTGGTACAAGGGCTGATCAACATCAGCGTGGTTTTGGGCATGATGCCGACCAAAGGCATCCCTCTGCCGATGATCAGCTCCGGCGGCAGCTCACTGCTGAGCACTTTGGCGTCACTGGGCATTCTGATGAATGTCTCCGAACATGCCGGCTGAATCGCGGCGCGCGGACCCTTTCCTGATGGCGGGCGGTGGGACCGGCGGCCACGTGATTCCGGCGCTGGCCGTGGCGCAGGAGCTGCGCTCCCGAGGGCGAGAGGTGTTTTTTGTAGGCACGGCCCGTGGACTAGAAGCGAAATTAGTGCCGCAGGGCGGATTTCGGCTGGAGCTGATCGAGATTGGCGGACTGAACCGCGTTAGCCCGCAGCAGCGGATCACCACGCTCTTCCGCCTACCTCTTACCACGCTCGCGTGCCTGCGCTACAAGCCTGCCGCTGTCTTCAGCATGGGCGGGTACGCGGCCGGGCCGCCCGTTATGGCCGCGCTCGCGCGGCAGATTCCCGTTGTGGTCATGGAGCCGAATGCGATTCCCGGGTTCACGAACCGAATTATCGGCCGCTTCGTCGCGCGGGCGCTGCTCTCCTTCCCGGGAACGGCGCGCTATTTTCCCGCCGGGCGCACGGAACTGACAGGGTTGCCGGTACGGGAAGAGTTCTTTCAAATTCTGCCCAAACCTCGCGGCCCCGTGCTGAATTTGCTCGTGACCGGAGGGAGCCAGGGATCCCGGACGTTGAATCGCGCCGGTCGCGAGAGCTGGCCGCTGTTTCGCAAGGCGGGCTTAACGGTGCGAATCGTGCATCAGTCGGGTCCGGCGGGGTATGAAGAAATGCGCCAGGCGTTCGCACAATCGGGCCTGGCTGGCGAAATCGTTCCGTTCATCATGGATATGCCGGCCGCTTTCGCCGCGGCGGACCTGGTGGTCTGCCGGTCGGGAGCGGGAGCGGTTTCGGAACTGGCGGCGGCCGGGAAACCTTCCGTGCTGGTGCCCTTCCCGTTCGCCGCTGACGATCATCAGACCCACAACGCGGAGGCGCTCGAACGCGGCGGCGCCGCCGAGCTGGTGCGCGACGCGGAGATGACCGGTGAGCGGCTGGTAGCGGTGGTACAGGAGCTCGCGGCAGCCTCCGGCCGGCTGCAAACGATGGCCGAAGCGGCACGTCAGTTCGCGCATCCGGGAGCGGCCCGGCGAGCTGCGGACATTTTGGAGGAAGTGGCGCGATTTTGATTGACACGAGCGGCAGGCTGCACAAACAATACGGTAAGGGAATGTTTTTTCGCCCCCAGCATGTACATTTCACCGGCATCGGCGGCATCGGCATGAGCGCCATCGCCGAAGTGCTCCTCAACCTGGGCTATGAGGTGAGTGGGTCCGATCTGCGCCTTTCTCCCATCACCGCCAAACTTGCCGGGATGGGAGCGTGTATCTACGAAGGACACGCAGCCGGGAATGTCGCGGGCGCGCGGGCGCTGGTGGTCAGCTCGGCCGTGGACGAACAGAACCCGGAGGTGCAGGAAGCCCGCCGGCTGCAGATTCCCGTAATTCCCCGGGGCGAGCTTTTGGCCGAACTGATGCGGCTGAAGTACGGCATCGCCGTTGCAGGCAGCCATGGCAAAACCACCACTACCTCCATGACCGCGACGATTCTGAACACTGCTGGCCTCGATCCCACGGTAATGGTGGGCGGCCGCGTGGCTACCATGGGTGGTTCCAACGCGCGGGTGGGGAAAAGCGAATTTCTGGTGGTGGAATCGGACGAAAGCGATGGCTCGTTTCTGAAGCTCGCGCCGATCATCGCCGTGGTAACTAATATCGACCGCGAACACCTGGACCACTACCCGGATCTCGATGCCATTCGCGCCGCCTTCATCGAATTCGTGAACAAGGTACCGTTTTACGGTGCCGCCATTGTGTGCCTGGATGATGCCAACGTGCAAGGCATTTTGCCGGAAGTGAAGCGGCGGACCATTACGTATGGAACCACATCTCAGGCCGATGTGCAGGCTTCGGAAATCGCCTGCGGGCAATTCGCTTCGAGCTTTCGGCTCTTGCACCACGGGAACGATCTCGGGCGCTTCGAGTTGCAAGTCCCGGGCCGGCACAACGTCCTGAACGCCATGGCGGCGGCGGCCGTGGCAACCGAGCTCGAAGTGAAGCCGGAGATCATCCGTGATGCGCTCGCCGCGTTCAGCGGCGTGGAGCGACGCTTCCAGATGCGAGGGCAGCGGGACGGTATTACAGTCATTGACGATTACGGGCACCATCCAACGGAAATCCGCGCCACGCTGGAGGGCGCGCGGCTGTGCGGTTTCCGGCGGATCCATGTGCTGTTCCAGCCGCACCGCTACACCCGCACGCTGCACCTGATGGACGAATTCGCCGGCGCCTTTCACCAGGCGGACACGCTGTTCGTAGCCGATATCTACGCCGCTTCGGAGAGGCCGATAGAGGGCGTGACGGCGGAAGCGCTGGTGGAGCGGATCCGCCAATTCGGCCATCGCAACGTGTTGTACGTCGGAACTCTGGATCACGGGGTGGCGGCGCTGTTGGAGGTAGCTCGGGAGGGCGATCTGGTGCTCACCTTGGGAGCCGGTAACGTTTGGCAGGCAGGCGAGCGCGTGCTCGAAAAATTGGGGAAAACCAATGCCGCGTGAAGCCAAAGCGAAACGATCTCACTGGCGGATGGTTTTCAGCCTGGCCGCGCTGGCTTTGCTATGCGTCGCGACAGGCATGGCGGCTCTGCGGGTGCGGCGCTTTGCTCTGAGCGATCCTGAGTTCCGGCTCTCGCGCGACCACAAGGATGCGCTGCGGCTCGAAGGCGTGCGCTATGCCTCGCGCGGCAAAATCCAGCGCATCTTCGCGCCGGATTTCGAGCGCAGCATTTTTTCCGCACCTCTGGAGGCGCGCCGCCGCGAGCTGCTGGCCATCGATTGGGTGGAGGACGCTTCCATCTCGCGAATCTGGCCCGACCGCCTGGTAGCCCGAATTCGCGAGCGCCGGCCGGTGGCCTTCGTCACCTTGCGTACCGGAGTTCTGCTGATCGATCCGCATGGTGTGCTGCTCGATCCGCCCGCGCAGGCGCAATTCGCGTTTCCCGTGCTCAGCGGTGTCAGCGAGACCGATTCGCCGGCAGAACGCCGCGAGCGGGTGCGCACATTCCTGCGCGTTCAGGATGACATGGGTTACCTGATGAAGGACATTTCCGAAGTGAACGTCTCCGACCCGGACAGCATTAAAGTGGTGGCGCAGGTGGACAATCGCGCCCTGGAGCTGCTGCTGGGAGACACGGATTTCGCGCGGCGCTATCAGAATTTTCTCAGCCACTATCCAGAGATCCGGAAACACTCGCCGGAGGTGAAGTTGTTCGATCTCCGGCTGGAAGACCGTATCACGGCGAAGGAATAAAGGGGCCCATGGCAGTAAAACCGATTTACGGCGTAGGACTGGACGCAGGCAGCGCGGCCACCAGGATGGTGATCTGCCTGCTCGACCACGGGCGCGTGCGCCTGGTGGGATGCGGCGCGGCAATTTCCGAAGGCTGGGCGAAGGGGCGAATCGGCGATCAGAAGGCCCTATCCGATTCTATGATTCGCGCTCTGCGTGAAGCCGAGAGCACGGCGGGGCTCTCGGTGGAAGGCGCCGTAGTCGGTATGGGCGGGCCGACGCTGCGCGGAGCCAACGGGCGCGGCGTGCTGGAGCTGGGGCAGGTGCGGGAGATTGAGCAGCGCGACGTGAACCGCGTGGTGGACCGCGCCGCTCGCGTGCAGTTGCAGGAAGACCGGATGCTCCTGCAACTCTTTCCGCAGGATTTCATCGTTTCGGACCATCCTGGCCACCGCGATCCGCGGAAAATGCTGGCATCGCGTCTCGAACTCCACATTCACCTGGTGACCTGCTCCATACAGGAGCACAACTGCCTAATCGGCGCCGTAAATCAGGCGCACATGGAAGTCGAAGAGAGCATTTTCGAAGGGCTGGCCGGCTGCTATTCCGCCGTGCTGCCCGAGGACCGGCGGGAAGGCATCGCAGTGGTGGATATCGGGGCGGAATCGACCGAGCTGGCCGTGTATTACGGTGATTCGCTGCAACTCGCCTCCACCATCCGGGTTTGCGGCGATCATTTCACGCGCGATTTGGCGCAGGGATTGTGCCTGAGCTTCGAGGATGCCGAAGTGGTGAAGCTGGAATACGGCACGGCGTGCGCGGCCGGCTGCCCGGAGAACGTGTTCGTCGAAGTGCCGATGCCGGAAAACCGCGAGCAGCGCCACGTGCCGCGCAAGCTGGTGAGCGAGATTCTGGAAGCGCGATCGGAGGAATTGTTCCAGTATGTCAGGGCGGAGCTGGCCCGGGTGGGCATGGAGCGGTCGTTGCTGGGTGGCGTCTTTCTGACGGGAGGCGGCGCCAAGCTGCCCGAATTGTGTGATGTGGCCGAGCGGGTGCTCCACTGCCAAGCCCGCTACGGTCTGGCTGTAGGAATCCAGGACTGGCCGGAGGAATTGCGCGACCCCGAATGGACTACGGCTGCCGGTCTGGCGATGTATTCGGCCAAATTGAAAGTGAAAGCCGCCGAGGAGCGTGAAGTGGCCGGATGGTTGGGAAAAGTGCTGCGGTAAGCGATCAGAGCCGCTGCTGGCAGCTCGACCGTCAGGGAGCGGTCCTGCCGCCAAGATTAAGGAAGGCTGCTATGGAATCCGACATTGACGATCTCAAATACGAAATCGAGGAAGAAGCTCACACCGGCGCGCGCATCAAGGTGATTGGCGTGGGCGGAGGCGGCTCGAACGCGGTGGCTCGCATGGTGCAGGAGGGCCTGGAAGGCGTTGAGTTCTACGCCATGAACACCGACCTGCAGGCGCTGAACGCTTGCCGAGTTCCCAACAAGCTGCAACTGGGAGCGAAGATCACGAACGGTCTGGGGGCGGGGTCGAACCCGGAAATCGGGCGACAGGCCGCGCTCGAAAACACCGACCGCATCGTGGAGATTCTGCAAGGCGCCGATATGGTGTTCGTCACCTCCGGATTAGGCGGCGGCACGGGGACAGGCGCAGCCCCAGTGGTCGCATCCCTGTCTAAAGAATTGGACGCGTTGACGGTGGCGGTGGTGACGAAACCGTTCAGTTTCGAAGGGGCAC
The DNA here is from genome assembly GCA_036557125.1 of Bryobacteraceae bacterium. Classification (GTDB taxonomy): domain Bacteria; phylum Acidobacteriota; class Terriglobia; order Bryobacterales; family Bryobacteraceae; genus PSRJ01. The sequence goes on from DATBID010000295.1 coordinate 9,865, forward strand.
GCCGCCGCAAACTGGCCGATGAAGGTTTAGCCAAGCTCGCAGCTACGGTCGATACAGTGATCGCCATTCCCAACGACCGGCTGCTGGCTTTGGTTCCGCCCGGGACCAGCTTTTTCGACTCTTTCAAAATGGCCGACGATCTGCTGCGCCAGGCTGTCCAGGGCATCAGCGATATCATCACTACGCCCGGCGTGATCAATCGCGATTTCTCCGATATCAAGGCGACCATGGTCGGCATGGGTTACGCGATGCTGGGCACGGCTGTGGCGCGCGGTCCGCGAGCGGCTGTAGAAGCGGCGCGGCAGGCGATCAGTTGCCCGCTGCTCGAAGATTCGCGCATTACCGGCTCCCGCGGCATTTTAATCAACATCACCGGTTCCAGCCGTCTGGGGCTGCATGAAGTCAACGAAGCCTGCTCGATCATTCGCGAAGCAGCCGATTGCGAAGATGTGCAGATCAACTTCGGCGTTATCCTGAACGAAGCAATGGAGGATGCGGTGAAGATCACCGTGATCGCCACCGGGTTCACGCCCGAAGACGCCCCGGCCCGGCCCGCATTTGTGCCCCGAGCCGCCGCAGAACTCAGGATTGAGCCGCGTGTTCCGGAGCCGGTTCCCGCTCCCGCGCCGGAGATCTTGGCGGACCCGGAGCATTTGCCGCGGGACATGGAATTCGAAGCCGAGCCGGAACCGATCCCGATAGTCGCGCCCGAGGCTCCGGTGCTGGATCTCGACGACCTCGATACGCCTGCTTACCTGCGCCAGCGGCGGCTGCTGAACTAATCTAGGACCGTGGGTGGGGGCAGGCGCTTTCGCCTGCAAATATGGCCCACCAAGTCCACGAAACTACACGAAAGCCCGTGGGGTCAGGCCTTCTGGCCTGTCAAGGATGGGCCTACGGCCCACGAAGTTTCATGAAAACCCGGCCTGAATCCCGCCAGCATCCAATTAGATGGACCGGAGCGGCGGAGATCGAGGCGGCAGTGGATATGTCAAGGCCGACGGCCTGTCTGATCCGGAGCGTGCGTTTGAACGAACAAATGCGCGCCGATGGTGACGCTATTGCTCATCTGTGGCAGCGCGAAATGGTGCTTAAGATTTCCCGGTA
>DATBID010000296.1:0-6894 GCA_036557125.1 Bryobacteraceae bacterium
GCCCCGAAACAGCTTGGTGGCTTCCATGGAGGCAGGGCCATCGAAATCCGGGCGGGTCGGCGCGGGATCGTTTAGAGCCACTTCGGTTTCACGGACCCCAGTCAAGTAATAGCCACGCAACAGGGGGCCGGGGCCCAGCAAGTTTGGACGGAAAACGTCAGTCAGGAATTGGACTAGAGAGGAGCGGACACGTCTGAGCTCTCTAGGGAATTCATAAATCCCCGATCGTATGGCGAGGTTCGGTTCGCGTACGAGTTGGGTCAAACGTCTCTGGGCAAGAGCATGGTACAGGGAGCGGAAGGAAGCTGTGAGGCGCTTCGCTTCGGCCTCGGCAAAAGCTTCGGACGTAGAGTGGCCCGTGCTTTCCACCGGAAGCGTGCAGCCCAGGACTTGATTCGCTTCCGGCTCAGGCAATCGCCGGAAGAAATCCGGGAAGAAGGGGACCTTGTCGCATTTGGTGATCGCGAAATAGACCGGAAATTCGGCTGCGAATACTTCCGCGATGCTCCTGAGGCGCTCCTGCCAGTCGCGTGTGGAACGTTCGAGGCGCTGGGGGTCGGAAGAAGCGCCGGTGAACTCTTTGGAATCACAGAAGGCGATCACGCCGCGAAGATCTACGCGCTTTTCCGGCTGGCCCCAAAGCCGTCGCCAGAATCCCAAGGTACTCTCGCCGCGCAGCAGACGAAGCAACTGATTCCAGCGGGCCAATTCACCGCCAAAAACCCGGCCGCTGATTTCCACGAAGATCGCGTTCCCGGCAAGCCAGAGATTCGCAAGGCGCGTAGAGGCAATGGGGCTGGTACCTTGGCCCGCCAGCAACTGCGGCTCCAGTCCGGATTCGAGGAAAGCGCTTGTCTTACCGCTCCCGTCGGGACCCACGAGGAGATAGAGCGGTAAGGCCGAGAGCGGCCTGCCGCGCCGCGTGCCGGCGAAGAGCGGGGACTTGGCAAGAGCCGCATTGGCTTCTGCCAATAACGACATCATGGCCTGGTCGTCGGGATGAACTGGAGCTGCGGCGGCTCGGGGCGCAGGTGAAGGTTTGGCGACCGCTCTGGCTCGCCGTAGCCGCCACCATCCGAACAAGCGGGAAGCGATCAGGAAGAGCAGTACCGCAATCAGGCCGATCGCGGTCCACAGCAGGGCGTGGTGGACGACTTCGGCCGGGTACAAGTATGCAGCGCCCACCCAAGCCAGGGCAATATATAAGAACAGGCTGAAAAGAATCGTTTTGATCGTCACGGTGGCCCAACCAAAGACTTTACGGAAGCCTGCTAAATAAGTCCTCTCCTCGAGAGACCAAGTCCGTCCGCAAAATCCAGAACAGAATCAGGGTGAACGCAATCAGACCAAGCGTAATCAGGTGGAACTGGCTCGCTGGACCTTTTGCAGGCGCCGGCGGGGCCGCAGCCCGCGGCGAATTCGCTGATGGCGAGATCTGATCGCTGCGCCCCCGGATGTATTCAATCCGCATTCGCACAGTCTCCGTCAGCCCTTCCAGCTCACCTCGCCTGGCCCCAGCATAGCGGCCCTCAAAGCCCAGCAGAAGACAAAGTAAATAAACCTCAAGAATATCGGCCAACTGCTCCGAATCACGCCGCGAGCGGAGTTGCTCCAACTTTTCAAAAAAAACGACACCGGCATCGGTTTGGCCAAATAAGTCCTGCTGCAGGATCCTCTGTTCCCATTCCGCGCGGACCGGGTCATTGGAGTGAAGGATGGCCTCGTCCAAGAATGCGACCACCGCAAAGTGGGTATCCCAAACATCGCGACTGTCATAGCCTCCGGCCACCGCCACGCGCTCAATTTCCTGCAAGGTCGCCTTGGTGCGGCGGCGGAACGACTCGCTGTCGGGAAGGCGCTGGCGCTGTCCCTTGAGACGGACAATACCCGTAAGCAGGCCTTGGTATAAAAGCGGCAGATTTTCGCTGGAACCTCCGGGATCGGCCCCTTTTCGATCTTGCATCGGCGCTTGTGACCCGGTAGCCATCCTCGGTAGATCACCTTAAACCAAACTCAGCCTGATTGCAAGAATAGGCAGTTTGATCTAATCTCTTCGATGTGCTTATGGTGGTTTGTCGCGTTGTTTGCACTGCAGCTTTATATGTGTTTCTAGTGGGGGCTCCCGTTTCAGTTTTTGCCGCTCAAGCTGTGCCGCGAAGCGCCCCGCTCAGCGTCGAGCAGGTCGTGCAGATGTCTCGCGAAGGAGTATCTGAGGACCTGATCGTTACCAGCATCAAGAAAAACGGAAAGCCCTTTGATTTGAATACGGACGAGATTCTGGAACTACGGAAATTAGGGGTGAGCGATGTGGTGATTAAGCTTTTGCTGGACCCATCGCAGCCGTATACACCGCCTCCGCCTCCCGCCAAGCCTCCCGAATCAGCGCCCATACCGCAGGCGAAACCTGTTCCCGCGAAGAAATACCCGGAGGATGCTTACGCTTCGCGGGTGCCGGCCGAGCCTGGACTATATAGTTTCCCGCAGAATTCGCCCGTGAAGGTGGAGATTAAAATCCTACTGGGCGAGATATCGGGCGCCGGACTAGGCAAGGTGCTCATGAAAAAGGGCAAAGTAACCGCCTACCTGGTGGGACCGAGCGCCAAGGTTCGCGCCCCGGAAGGGAACTCTGTGTTCTACATACGGCTTCCCGAGGGGAAAAGTATTGAGGAACTCCTCCTCGTGGCTTTCGACCGCAAGGATGGCCGCCGGGAGCTGGATATGGGCGCCCCAGGCGCTAAACCGGAGATGAAGCCGGAATCTCTGCGGCAGTTCGACTCGCTTGAGGTCGGACCTGGCTTGTATCGTTTGAACCCCGCCAAGCTCGGCATGGGGGAATTCATGTTCTATCTGATCGGTACCGCTGATCCCAGCAAAGGGAATTACGGCAAAGGGTACGATTTCGGCACTGGAACTGTACTGGGGAAAAAACACTAGTCCGCTGGTTCTTAAAATAACTGGACCGATGAGAAGATCGACTGGTAGTCAGTGATGTAGACCGAAAAGAATTGCTCAGTCCAGCCGAAGTTGTTACCCCGCCGGCCAGACCGGCACATAGCGCGCGAAATATTTCGAACGCGTTCCGGTTCCGGGACACCAGCTTGCACTGGCCGCTGGCAATATTGGCAAGATCGCGGAAAACGTCGAGCTCTGGCTCGAAGACTTGAGAGAGAAACGCCGCCCGCTGCCGCGCCGCCGCCTCCATTGCCTTGAGGCATAGCCGGCGCCGCAGATCCTGGACGGGCTCAGAATTACAACGACTGACCCAGAATTCCGCGAAGCAGGAGCCAAAAACCGGGTATAAAATGGTCTGCCATGGCAAGGAGGCGTCGAATACCTGTGAGCACCCGATACACGGTTTCGCGACCAACAATGCGGAGAGCTTGGAGTCCGCTGATGGTTTTGGCTGTACTCCTGTGCGGCTCTCTAGAGGCTCAAAATCTGAAATCGCCGAAGACGCTCTTAATGAAAAAAGATGGTTTCAACATTATGCAGAGCGTCACAGCAACCGGTATCGAGTATGAGATGGTGGATCAGGCGACGAACCAAACAGTCGCGACGGTGGCAACCACGGATCGTCGTACATATACCATGACAATGAACTCCGGCGGTCAGGATATCCAAAATAAGGCTAAACTCGTAGCGCTCGACCTGGTATCGCAAAACGGGGGAAATTTGGTTGTGAATCCTGCTGGTGCAGCGACCGCGTCCGTACCTCCCGCTCCGCCGCCCCAACCCGTTCCCGGCGGAGTTGCTGGCGCAACAAACGCCGGCACAGGGACACCAACTGCCGGCGGCCCGAACCCTTTCAGCCCCGACGGGTCCGGTCATTGGACATCTCCCGATGGCACCACGATCGATTTCGATGTCATGAACCCTGAGTTCAAGTCCCCGGCCATTGTGATAATTTCGCCTCCGCCTATACCCGGCTTCCCTGCCCAAAAGCTGGCATTTAACACGCATGTGAAAGCGGGCCTGTTGGGCATGGCCTATGGCGGCACGGGCATTCATGAAGATTTCAATGGATTGGGCTGGCAGCTTATAAACGCTAAGAGAAAAGGACAATTCACGGAATGGGTCAGAATGAAGCAACGTTTTGCCAAGCCGTTAGACGAAGCGGAAAAAGCAGCAGCCGTGCTTGATAGCGATCCGAAAAAACCCACCAATGCACCGAACTATGAAAAAATGGTGAAGGACGTCAAAGGCCTTCTGGAATGGCAGTAACCGATCACGGGGGCCGCTGGTGTCTCTCCGCGCGGCATTACCTCCGAGTTGCAACAATCAGCTCGGTTTCAAAGGCATGCTGGCTTCCCTACCTCCCCAATTGAAGGCGATTCGGTCAAGCGCTTCCGAGCCGCGACCAAAGGGAGCGGTGATACGCGAATTAATGCAACTTGACCCGTCGTAAGGAATTCACTTACGAGGCTGAGGCGGCGGTCTGCTCGGGCGAGCCATAGGTAAAAGAGCCATCCTCGCCGGTGCCGACATGGATCTCCGTAGGCCGCATCCCTTGGGTGATGGCGCTTAGCAACTGGCGCGAAATGTCGGGAAGAAGCGTATTGGTGAGAATGTTGTCCACGTTTCTCGCGCCGCTCTCGACCTCGGTGCAGCGGGCCGCCACCTCTTCGACCACGCTCGCGTCGTAGGTGAGCGACAGTTTGTGCATTTCCTCCAGCCGGCGCCGAATCTTCTCCAGCTTCAGAGTAATGATCTGTTTGAGGGCTTCCTCACGAATGGGCAGGTACGGCACAATGACCAGCCGGCCCAGGAAAGCTGGTTTGAAAATCCGGTTCAACTGGGGCTTCAAGACTTGCACCAGCTCGTCTGGTTCGGGCGTGGTTTCGGGATCGGCACACAATTTCGCCATGGTTTCGGTGCCGGCGTTGGAGGTCAGAATGATGATGCTGTTTTTGAAGTCGATCTGGCGGCCTTCGCCATCCTCCATCTGACCCTTATCAAATACCTGGAAGAAAAGCTCCAGCACATCGGGATGGGCTTTCTCAACTTCGTCCAGGAGAACCACCGAATAAGGCCGTCGCCGCACGGCTTCGGTCAACACGCCGCCTTCCCCGTAGCCGACGTATCCGGGAGGCGACCCTTTCAAAGTGGATACCGTGTGGGCCTCCTGGAACTCGGACATGTTGATGGTAATCAGGTTTCGTTCGCCGCCATAAAGAAGATCCGATAGCGCCAGGGCGGTTTCTGTCTTGCCGACACCGCTCGGTCCTACCAGCAGGAACACCCCTACCGGCTTGCCCGGATCGTCAAGGCTGGCGCGCGAAGTACGAATCCGCTGGCTGACGGCGAACAACGCATGATCCTGGCCGATCACCCGTTGTCCGAGATGCTTTTCGAGTTCGAGAACCATCCCGACCTCGTCTTTGAGCATTTTTCCGATAGGGATACCAGTCCAGGCGGCAACGACCTCTCCCACAACCTGTTCATCGACGCACACGCGCACCAGCGGCGCTTCGCCTTGCAATTGGGCCAGTTCGGCATTTCGGCCGGCCAGCGCGCTGCGCAGGGCCGCGATTTCGGCGGAAATGGGCGGCTCGCCGGCGGCAGCAGGAGATTGCGCGGATGCCGCGTGTTGCTCTTCGAGCTTGCCGCGAATCTCGCGAATCTCGTCGACCAACGTTCGTTCCGACTCCCAGCGTTCGCGCAACGCGGCGAGCCGCGCCTCGGTATCGGCGCGCTCGGTGGCGACTTTCGCCAGTCGCTCGGAGTGTTCGGCCCCGGTGGCCGCTTCCCGTTCGAGCACGCGCGCCTGCACGGCTAAATCCTCCAGCTTCCGAATGGCGTCTTCGATGAGCGGCGGAGTTGCCGCCTGCCCTAGCGCCAGCCGTGCACACGCAGTGTCCAAGACGCTGACTGCCTTGTCGGGTAACTGGCGGTCCGGAAGGTAGCGGTTCGAGAGCCTGGCGGCTGCGGCTAGTCCCTCGTCCAGAATTCTCACATTGTGGTGTTTTTCCAGCACTGGCGCGACGCCCCGCAGCATTAACTGGCATTGGGTTTCGCTGGGCTCGTCGACCTTTACAAGCTGAAACCGGCGCGTCAGAGCGGGGTCTTTTTCGAAGTATTTCTTGTATTCGGACCAAGTGGTTGCCGCGAGGGTGCGCAACTCGCCTCTGGCCAATGCAGGCTTCAGAATATTGGCCGCGTCGTTCTGTCCGGCCTGTCCGCCCGCGCCGATCATGGTGTGAGCTTCATCGATAAACAGAATGATGGGCGTGGGGGAAGACTTCACTTCATTGATCAACCCTTTCAACCGGTTCTCGAATTCGCCTCTCACTCCGGCTCCGGCCTGGAGCAGCGCCAGATCTAATCCATGAACAGCCACGCCACGCAACGGCGGCGGCACATCGCCTTGAGCGACACGCATGGCAAAGCCTTCTACTACGGCAGTCTTGCCCACGCCCGCTTCGCCCACCAGGATCGGATTGTTTTGGCGCCGGCGGGTGAGTATGTCGATCACCTGGCGGATCTCGAAATCTCGCGCCAGCACCGGATCGATTTTTCCGCTCCGCGCGTTCTCGGTCAGGTTGACCGTGTACTGATCGAGAAATGGCGTTTTGGCCCCGGCGGCGCGCTTCTGTTCGATAGTTCCGGCCGGCGCGGCGCCGCCTGAAACCTGCTGAATTTCTTCCTCGGATTTCGAGACCAGGGCGGCGAAATCTTTGCGCAGGGCCTCGGCCTTGATCTTTTGAAACTCGATACTGACGCCGCTGACCATTCTGGCCAGCTCTTCGATTTCGGTGAGCGCCACGATCAGGAATCCGGTTCGGACAGTGGCGGCATTGCATTCCAGGGATCCGAAGGTCCACGCCTCCCGTAACATCGTTACGACGCTGGGGCTTATCCCCGGCGTGCGGCCATTGCCGGTTTTCATCTTGTCAA
>DATBID010000297.1:0-17971 GCA_036557125.1 Bryobacteraceae bacterium
GAAGAGCGCGGCCGCATGGGCGGAATTTTCGAAAACGTATGAGGTTGTCTGGTAAATCGGGACGGCCCGGGAAAGAGTTGTTTTCTCGGGTGTGTAACCCGCATGCAGGCAACGGGTGGCGAAACCAAGCTGGCGATCAAGAGCGGTAGCATTAGCAGCCATAAGGGATTAGGATAGCGCGGAAGGACTGGCGGCAAGCCTCCGCCCCCCTGCTACGCTGAAAAGTTACGTTGAAAATTCATGCGTAAATTTCTGCCCGTGGTAGCGGCGCTGGCGGCATCGGGGTGCGGGTATGAGGGGCAGCCGCTGCCCCCGCTGGCCAATATTCCGGGGCCGATTATCGGGCTCTCGGCTACCCAGCTTGGCTCGCAGCTCGTGGTGCGGTTCTCCCCGCCCTCGCTAACCACGGAAGCCATGCCGATCCATACGGTGCTTGATCTCGATGTGCGCGTTGGCCCGGCAGAAGAGCATTTTGACGAGAATGCGTGGGCTGCGAGCGCCCGTAAGCTGGCGAGCGGCACAACCAAAGACGGCGTTTTTCAATATGAAACCAATGTTACGGCTTGGGCAGACCAGGAAGTGACGGTGGGAGCGCGGGCCATCGGCAGCAACGGAAAACCATCGAACTGGTCGTTTGCCACCATTCCGATTGTTCAGTCTCCCCAGCCTCCCGGAAATATCAAGGTAGAAAATACCGCAGCCGGGGTTCGCCTGGAGTGGAACGGTTTGGGTAACGCATTTCGCATCTACCGCAAGACGGGCGACGGGGAATTTCTGCAGATTGCCGATGCGGAGAAATCGCCCTGGACAGACAACACTTCGCAGTTTGGGCAGAAGTACGAGTACAAGCTGCAAACCATCGTAAAATTGCCCGATAATCATGAAGCCACGAGCCAATTCTCGCCTGCGGTGACAATCACCCCGCGGGACATGTTTCCGCCCGCAACGCCTTCCGGACTGCAAGTGACGGCCATATCCAATTCATTCGAATTGTCGTGGAGCGGAAATACCGAGCCGGACTTCGCCACTTATTGGGTATACCGTTCGGTGAGTGGAGGCCCTTTTCAGAAAGTCGCCGAAGTGCAATTGCCCGCATTTTCCGATAAGGATGTCCAGCAGGGCAGGGACTATCGCTACGCGGTCTCGGCGGTCGATCGGCTGGGGAATGAAAGCCCTCGTTCCCAGCCCGTTGGAGGCCGTCTACAATAGGGCGTACACTGTAATCCGGTGGTGCCTAAATCTACTGAAAAACAGCCTCTTGCTTGCCGGATTCACCCCGGGTCAGGTATACTGCATACATAAATTCAGTTCAAGGCAACCCACTCCCTTCAGGGTGGGTTTTTCTATGGGCGGAGGAAGTTTCAAACCATGATTATTTCCATGCGGCCTCATGCCACGCGCGAACAAATCGAGCACGTGTGCGAGCGGATCCGCGAGTTTGGTTATCGGGTTCATTCGATCGAAGGGGAGGAGCGAGTCGTTATCGGTGTGGTGGGAGTAGGGGATGTGACGGCGTGCCTGGAATCGCTCGAAGCGACGCCGGGGGTAGAAAGCGCCGTGCGGATTTCGGCTCCCTACAAATTCGTCAGCCGCGAGTTCAAAAACGAGCATTCAGTGATCCGGGTGAATGGACAGGAGATCGGCGGTGACGAGTTTATCGTTATAGCCGGCCCGTGCTCTGTGGAAAACGAAAAGCAGATTATGGATACGGCCGAGGGCGTAGCCGCCGCCGGCGCGCGCATGCTCCGCGGCGGCGCCTTCAAACCGCGAACCTCGCCGTACGATTTTCAAGGGCTGGAACTCGAAGGCTTGAAGCTGCTGCGCAAAGCCAAAGAGGCTACCGGGCTGAGCATCATCACGGAGATTATGAGCGACCGGGATGTCGACATGGTGGCCGAATATGCCGACTGTATGCAGGTGGGCGCACGTAATGTGCAGAATTTTTCGCTGCTGAAATTGCTGGGAGGCTGCGGGAGGCCCGTGCTGCTGAAGCGCGGCATGAGCTGCACGATAAAAGAACTCCTGATGTCGGCCGAGTATATTGTGGCGCATGGGAACCCGAACGTGATTTTGTGCGAGCGCGGCATCCGCACGTTCGAGACAGCCACCCGCAATACCTGCGACATTGCGGCCATTCCGGTGCTGAACGAGCTGACCCATTTGCCGGTAATTCTCGACCCGAGCCATGCCACCGGGAAGCGCAGCTTGGTGCCGGCGATTTGTCGCGCGGGCGTCGCGGTGGGGGCCGATGGGTTGATCGTGGAAGTGCACCCGTGCCCCGAAAAAGCCGTCAGCGACGGGGCGCAGTCCCTGACGCTGGGCGATTTCCGGGAGATGATGCGCAGCTTGCAGCCGTATATCGGTTTGTGGAAGGAATCGCGGGCCGGTGCAGGCGTAGCGGCTACGGCGTAGGGACAGGCTTCAGCCTGCCAACTCATTGATCCTACCGCACCAACGCTGCCTGAGCTTTATATGCGCTGGCCGGATGTTTCAGCTCTTCGTTGACAATCGGCTTCAAACCGGCAAGCGTTACGGGGCCGTTGAAGCGCTGGCCGTCGATGAATAGCGTCGGCGTGGAATCGACGTTAATGCGCTCGCCGTCAGCAATGTCCTTTTCTACAGCGCGCTTGATTTCGACGGAGTCAAGATCTACCTGGAAGCGGTTCATGTCGAGGTGCAGGCCGGCGGCTAATCCCAGAATGCCTTTGCGGGAAAGATAACCCTTTTGGGCGAAAAGCGCGTCATACATTTCCCAGAACCTACCCTGCTTTTGCGCGGCTAACGCAGCGGCGGCGGCCAGCGCGGCTTGCGCGTGGGTGTCGAGCGGAAACTCTTTGAAGATCAGCTTCACTTGTTTGGGATAGGCTTTGAGAACGGCTTCCAGTTGGGGAGTGGCGGCGATACAGAACGGACATTGGAAATCAGAGAACTCAACCAGCGTGACGGGGGCATTGGCCGGGCCCCGAACCGGTGCGCCGGCCACTGCGATGGAGACCGGAGGCTCTAGGGTAGCCGAATGGTCGGGCGGTCCTTGCCCCCACTTCGATGCTTTGGCCATCGCGAGCGCCTGCGTGTCGCTCTTGCCCTGTTTTACGGCCTCCACAATGGTTGCCGCCATGCCCTTGCTATAAGCGCAGCCCGGATCTTTCATGCGGCACTCGGCAAGCTTCATATTGCAGCCGCAGGAACACCCGCTCTCCCGCAGCAGCTTCAAGACTTTCGCCTTTTGAACCGCTGTAAGACCGTTCAAATCTACACCGGGCAAAGAGCTGCTGGTGGTCCAATCCTGGGCGAACAGCAACACTGCCGCGAAAAGGCACAAGCCCACACTCATCCGCGCGAGCATCCTTAAAATCTCCTGCGTCTATTGTAGAACAAGGAACTTGAAGCGGTTCCCAAAGCCCCAGGGATCACGGGATTAAATGTCGCGCCCGAAATCCAGATAGCCCAGCTCTTCCATTTTCCGCGTGATTTCCGCATCGGAGGAAGAGGCCTGCTCTTTAACGAGTTCCCGCTCGATCAATTGCGTAACAAACTGCTGAGGCGAACTGAAGCCCCGGGCTTGGGCGGCTTCGACCACCCGCGTCCAGAGGTTCGAATCGATTTCGATTTTGCCTTCCAAGATTGTTCCCGCCTTTCGAAACGCCGGGCGACTGGGTTCAGTCTACTCCGCGGTGAAAAATGAGTCAATTCAGGCGAGGCATAGGAGCTAGGGGTTTCAAAACCGCACCGTGATAAGCCATGCAAAGTAGAAAAAAAGAAATGGGGACCGCCTCGGGGCATCACAGGTTCGCATGATGCGCTATCGCACGAGCCTTCTGTCTGTAGTCGGGGGAGCACTGATTGCCTCCCTAGCCCTGGCGGAGACTGATCCGCTCCCTTCATGGAACGACGGTCCAGCCAAGCAGGCGATCATTTCGTTCGTCCATGCGACGACTGAGGAGTTGAGCTCGAAGTTCGTGCCTCCCCCTGAGCGCATTGCCACATTCGACCAGGACGGCACGCTCTGGGCGGAGCATCCCATGTACACGCAGGTGGTTTATTGCCTGGACCGCGTACCCGTGGTTGTGAGAGCAAAACCGGAGCTCGCCAAGATCGAGCCTTTCAAAGCCGTCTTGTCGGGCAACCGCGATGCGATAGCGAAGCTCTCGATGGACGATCTCATCAAGATTCTCAAGGCGACGCTTCCTGGCATGAGTGTCGATGAGTTCCACACCGAAGTAAAGAGGTGGCTGGCCACCGCCCAGGACCCCCGCTGGCATCGGCCATACACCGAGCTCACTTACGCACCGATGATCGAGTTGCTGAAGTATCTGCGCGCCAACGGCTACAGGACATACATTGTCACTGGAGGTGGCCAGGATTTCGTGCGAGTTTACTCCGAACAGGTGTATGGCATTCCACCCGAGCAAGTGGTCGGTACGGCAGGGGGGACAACCTACGGCTACGACAAGAACGACCGGCCTTTTCTTACCAAGGACCCCAAGTTGCTGCTGAATGATGATTTCGCGGGAAAGCCGGAGGGTATCCAACTGATGATCGGCCGGAGGCCCTACACCGCTTTTGGTAATTCGACCGGTGATCGACAGATGCTGGAGTACACAAAGGCGGGCGACGGCGAGCGGTTGGCGATGCTCGTGCTGCACGACGATGCCATTCGTGAATATGCCTACGGCCCTGCCCAGGGCTTGCCGGATACGAAGGTCGGAACATTCACGCAGGCGCTTTACGATGAAGCCAAGGCCAAGGGTTGGGTCGTCATCAGCATGAAGAATGACTGGAACCGCATTTTCGCTTTCAGCGTCGCAAATCCACCATTGAATTGAAACTATCCTCAGTTTGCGGGCGTGGCCACTGTCGCAAGGATCAGGAAGCACATAAAGGAATTTTACAAGAGGGGAGCGGGAAATCGGGTCCCCCTTCCAGCCGCGCCTGCTACAATAACTCCACAGGTTCTCTTCTTATGCGTGTCAACCTCGAATTCCGATAGCGAATGGGTAAAAGCGGCGCATTGTAGTGTGCGCCGCGGCCCTTGCGCTATCCGATCCTCACTCTTAATAACCCCCAAGGCGAAAGATGGCGAGGTTGTATGCAAGAAGCAGTCAAACCGCTTCGCGCGGCTTCACGGAAAAGAGCAGCGCGGAATTTCCTCAAAGAAGCGTTATCCGGGACGGAACAGGATTTCACTCAAGGCAGCCTGAGCCGGGGAATCGCACTGCTCGCGATTCCAACCGTACTCGAAATGGCGATGGAGTCCACGTTCGGGATCGTGGATGCCTTTTGGGTGGCGCGGTTGGGAGCCGGCGCCATGGCCACCGTGGGGCTAACCGAATCACTGGCGGTGCTGGTGTTCAGCGTCGCGTTGGGGTTGAGCATCGCCGCCACCGCGATAGTTGCCCGGCGCATCGGTGAGAAAGATCCGGAAGGTGCCTCGCTTGCCGCCGTGCAGGCGATCGGATGCGGCGTGTTGACTGGCATCCTGGCCGGCATCGCGGGCGCGCACTATGCGCCGCAGTTGCTGGCCTGGATGCATGCTTCACCTGAGGTGATTCGGACGGGGTCGCTATATACAGCGATAGTGCTGGGAAGCAACGTATGCATCATGCTTCTCTTCCTTATCAATGGCGTGTTCCGTGGCGCAGGAGATGCGGCCATCGCTATGCGAACGCTGTGGCTGGCGAACCTGTTCAACCTGGCGCTGGACCCCTGTTTCATTTACGGCTGGGCGGGATTTCCGCGGCTCGGCGTGACCGGCGCGGCCGTGGCCACCACTACAGGCCGCAGCATCGGAGTGCTGTACCAGTTCTATGTTCTGTTGGGGGGGCGCGGGCGTGTGACCATCGCCCGGCGGCACCTGCGCATTGACTGGGGCGTGCTTCGCCGGCTGCTGCGTGTGGGCGGCATTGCCATGCTGCAATACATTATTTCCATTGCCAGTTGGGTGAGCCTGACCCGCATCAACGCGGTTTTCGGAAACACGGCGGCCGCGGGCTATACGCTAGCCATGCGGATGATCCTGTTTGCCATTTTGCCTTCGTGGGGGATCAGCACGGCCGCCGCGACGCTGGTCGGGCAGAACCTGGGTGCAGGCAAGCCCGAGCGCTCCGAACGCGCGGTCTGGCTCTGCGGAACTTACAACACGATCTTTCTGACCGCGGTCGGGCTAGTGCTGTTCTTCTCCGCTCCCGCGTTTGTCGGCTTGTTTACCAGCGATCCCGGAGTGGCCACGCTGGGTGTGGCTTGTCTGAAGTATGTGAGCGTGGGATACCCGTTTTACGCCTGGGGCATGATTCTGGAGCAAGCCTTCAATGGCGCCGGGGACACAGCCACGCCTACGTGGGTAAACCTGGGCTGCTACTGGATGCTACAAATCCCAATGGCGTGGTGGCTGGCAGGGCCGGGCGGCATGGGACCGCGCGGCGTCTATTTGGCGGTTCCGGTAGCCGAATCGCTGCTTGCCATCGCCTCGATGGTGCTCTTCCGGCAGGGCAAGTGGAAGCGTGTGAAGATTTAGCGCGCGCGGATACGTCCTTTCCCCGAAAATAGATCGGCATCATTGACACCGGCCCGCGATCCTGATAATTTGCGCGGGCATCGGGTGACTCGTGAACAGGAAAGATTTGATTGTCAAAATTGCAAGTGATGCCCAGTTGACGCGATCGCAGGCGGCGCGCGCGTTGAACGCCTGCCTAGATGGGATTCAGGCGGGGCTGGTGCGCGGTGACCGGGTGACGATTTCCGGCTTCGGCAGCTTCGGCGTTTCTCACCGTAAGCCGCGGAAATTGCGCAATCCGCGAAGTGGGGAAACCATCGCAGTCGCGGCTCGGCGCGTGCCGCGCTTCGCGCCCGGCAACGATCTGCGATCGGCGATTCAAAATCAAAAGATGGGCGATTAGCGTAGGTTGGAAGTGGAAGTGTGACGAATCCAACGGTGGTGTGGAAACTGCCGACCGCCTGCGGAGGCGCTTCGATGAAAGTCACTAGAAAAATTCGGCTCGCATGGAAATACCGCCGGGCGATCTGGAAATACCGCAGGCTCCTACGGTACCGCAGGGAATTGGGCGGACTGGCCGTAGCCGGAGTGGTGCTGGGGATCGCTGCGCTGTTGCCACATCGGGCAAAATAGAGGGAGTGTCTCCCGAAAAGAACGGCAAACCCAGCCACGGTTTGGGAACGCTGAACATCTTCGGCGTTCCGGTGCGGCTGCATTTTACGTTCGTGCTGCTGCTCGTCTTCCTGCTGTTCATTGGGGTGGGCGATCAGCAATCGGGCTTATCCACGGCCTTATACATCGTGGCATTGTTCGCCTCCGTGCTTCTGCACGAGCTGGCGCACGCACTCGTCGCGCGTCTGTATGGCATTGGCACTGTGGAGATTGTGATGTTCCCGATTGGCGGCGTTTCACGGCCGGAGCGGACGCCGAAGGCCGGCGAGGAGCTGTGGATTGCGCTTGCAGGACCGCTGATGAACCTGCTGATCGCGCTTGGGCTGTGGTTCGGGTTCGCAATGAGGCAAGGCATCGTTGGTCTGGAGGAACTTCGGCAGCCGACGGACGCCAACCTGGCGGAGCGGATCGCGATCGGGAACCTGATCTTGTGCGTGTTTAATCTGTTGCCCGCGCTGCCGATGGATGGCGGCCGGATTCTGCGCTCGCTGCTGGCCCGGAGGCGCTCGCTTGAGGAAGCTACACGGGTGGCCGCGCTGACGGGCCGCTCGCTCGCCATCCTGATGGGATTGGCGGGCCTGCTGTGGAGCAACTTCATGCTGGTCTTCATTGCGCTGTTTGTGTATCTCGGGGCGGCGCAGGAAGGGGCGGCCGCGCGCGGACGGCTGCTGAGCGCCGGCTTTTCGGTCCGTGCTGCGATGATCACAGATTTCCGCACGTTGCAGCACGGGGATACAGTCCGCGACGCCGGCAATTTGCTGCTGGCCACCTCGCAGCACGATTTTCCGGTGATGCATGGAGAGAACGTGACCGGGCTGCTAACCCGATCGCGGCTGGTACGCGCCATGATGTCGCAAGGCGCCGACGCTTACGTGGCGGGGGCGATGGAACGCGACTTCCCGCGGCTCTCTCCCGACGCGCCGCTGACGGAAGTTCTGCCCCAACTGACTCCTCCAGGCGCCTGCGCCCTGGTGATGGATCGCGAAGACCATCTGCTGGGAATGGTTACGGCGGAAAACGTCTCGGAATTCCTCTTGCTGCGGCAGGCGAGCGTAGTCGAGCGGGAAGAGAAAGCGTCGTCCTCGGCGATCGGACCCGATTAGAATAATTGATCGGTATCAGCTATGCAGATTCGAGTCCTGGGAATTGTGCTGGCCGGGGGCAAGGGCACGCGTCTGGCGCCCCTGACCAAGGAACGCGCGAAGCCGGCGGTCCCGTTCGGCGGCAAGTATCGCATTGTCGACTTCGTGCTGAGCAACTTCATCAATTCGGGGATTTATTCCATTTACGTTCTGACCCAGTTCCGTAGCCAGTCGCTGCTGCAGCACCTGAACGAAGGCTGGCAGTTCGGCGGCCTGCTGAAGACTCAGTTCGTCATCCCGGTACCGGCTCAGATGCGATCGCCCGGCGAAACCTGGTATCAGGGAACGGCTGACGCGATTTACCAGAACATCAACCTGGTGGAGCAGGCGGACCCGCGCGTCGTGGCAATTTTCGGCGGCGACCATGTTTACCGCATGAATATCGCCAGTATGGTGGAATACCACATCCACAAAAATGCGGAAGTCACCGTGGCTGCGATTCCGGTTCCCAAAAAGGAGGCTATCGAGTTCGGCGTAATTGAGAGCACCGGCGATGGCCGCATCGTGGCATTTCACGAGAAGAATCCGGACGCGCCCACCATGCCGGGTGATCCGCGGCGCGTGCACGCATCCATGGGAAACTACATCTTCTCCACGCGGACGCTGCTGAAATTGCTGCACGACGATGCGGCGAATGCGGGAAGCAGCCACGATTTCGGAAAGGACATTCTGCCCAAGCTGGCCGGCAATTCCGATATCTACGCATACGATTTTCAGTCCAACCGCATTCCCGGAGAACTGCCGGACGCAGTTCCCTATTGGCGGGATGTGGGAACGCTCGACGCCTACTACGAAGCCAACATGGATTTGCGCTCGGTGAATCCGTCGCTGAATCTGTACAATCGGCAATGGCCGGTACGCACCACCGCTTTTCCGGATCCTCCGGCGAAATTCACGTTCGACGAAGAATCGCGGCGCGGACAGGCCATTGACTCGATCGTCTCCGGTGGGAGTATTCTCTCGGGCGGCGTGGTACGCAATTCGGTGCTGGGGCGCAACGTAAGAGTGCATGCGGGCGCGCTGGTGGAGGAGAGCATTATTCTGGACAGTTGCGATATCGGCCGCCGCGCGCGCATCCGCAAGGCCATTTTGGATAAGAACGTCCGCGTGCCCGAGGATACCTGCATTGGCTACGATCTCGATCGCGATCGCCAATTTCATCACGTGACGCCGAGCGGGATTGTCGTGGTGGAGGGCAATCGCACGCCAGTCGAAATCGGGAACCTGGCGGTTTAGTGGAACAACACGTCCTCGGCTGGATTTCCCAATATACTTACCTGGCAATTTTTTTGTTGCTGGTGTTCGGAATCGTTGGTCTTCCGGTGCCGGATGAAACGCTGCTGACTTTCACGGGATACCTGATTTATAAATCGCACTTGTCGCCGCCGATGGCGTTCGCGTCGGCGTTGGCGGGAAGCGCATCGGGCATAACCATCAGCTATTCGTTGGGGCGATCGTTCGGCATGCCGTTGCTGCACCGGTTCGGGAAGTATGTGCATGTGACACCCGAGCGCCTGGAGCGCGCTCACCGGTGGTTTGAGCGCATTGGCCACTGGGCATTGACCTTCGGCTACTTCATTCCCGGCGTGCGCCACCTGACGGCGTACGCCGCCGGAATGAGCGGCTTGGCGCCGCACACGTTTGCCATTTTTGCCTACCTGGGAGCGATCTTGTGGGTGGGGACTTTTCTCAGCTTGGGGTATTTCCTCGGAGAACGCTGGCAAGCGGTACAGCAGCATATCGATCAAGACCTGAAGTGGGTGGCGATCGGACTGGCCGTGCTGGTTTTGGGATATCTGTGGTGGCGAAGGAGCCGCGCCCAACGCTGATCAAGGGCCCGTAAGACTGGCGCCTTCGCGAATTTCGTCGGTCGCGCGGCGGACCACCTCATCGCCCGCATGCAAATCGCCGAACACTTCTACGGCATCGCCTTGAGACCTGCCCTCCCGGACATCCACCCATTGCGCGCGGCCGTGCTGATCGCGAATGACGAAAGTTCGTTCGGTGGTGGTGACCACACTTGTCTTGGGGACAAACAATGCGGGGCGTGAGCGGCGCACTGGCCATTTAACGGAAGGATACATTCCCGGGGCTAGGGCGCCATCACGGTTTTGCACGTCCAATTCAACCGGCATGGTTCGGGTCTTAGCGTCGAGGGCGTGGGAGACGCGAACCACAGTCCCGAAAAAGAGGCGCTCTGGATAGGCGGGCACGGTGAACTCGACGCGGCCATCACGGATGATGCCGCCGGTGTCCTCCTCAGGAACTGAGACCACGAGTCGCAAGCGCGATACCTGCTGA
The DNA here is from genome assembly GCA_036557125.1 of Bryobacteraceae bacterium. Taxonomy (GTDB): domain Bacteria; phylum Acidobacteriota; class Terriglobia; order Bryobacterales; family Bryobacteraceae; genus PSRJ01. The sequence continues at coordinate 10,609 of DATBID010000297.1, forward strand.
ATCATGAGCAGGACGGGATCGGTGGGCGGGCCAACCAGCGCGCCCGGATGCAACAGCCGATCAGTGACAACGCCGTCGAAGGGGGCGGTTATCTTTAGGTAAGACTGGAGGTCTTTGAGCGCGGCGGCGCTCTGTTGAGCCGCGCGGGCGGCCTGCTCGCGCGCGGAGACCAGCGCCTTGGCAGCCTCCACCTGCTTTTCGGCCTGGATCAGTTCATTTTCGGCGAGCGCACCTGGAGTTTCTGCGGCCTTCTTCATGCGCTCGTAAGTAGCTTGGGCGGCGGCGAATTGTGCCGCGGCCTGCAGACGCTCCGCTTCGGCGGCTTCGACCTTCGATTCCGCCTCGGCGATTTGCGCTGCCATTTCCGGAGCAGTCAACACGGCCAGCAGATCGCCTTGTTTGACCTCGCTACCGCGATCCACCAGAACGCGTTCGACATAGCCGGCGACCTTGGCGTGCAGCGCGACACTGAGATAGGGGGCAAACTCGCCGGGAAGCGTGACGGCTTCGGAGACGGGGCGGGACACAACGGGAACGAGATCGAGGGCATGCAGAGGCGCGGAAAGCAGTAATACCACAAGAAGGGACGACAGTCTCGTGGGGCCAGGGCTTCTGCCCTGCCGCCGGGCTTCTGCACGGCGCAAACCCGCAAGCCAAAATGCCGTGCCAACCGCGCGCAGCGCGCGAGCATGGTCCGATGGGGCATTTTCAGTTCCGTTCATAATACCTGCTCGCGGGATCGTCCGGATCGAGCGATGGCGAGGTGAGCGCCGCCCGGCCCTGGAGAACTGCATAGATCGAAGGCAAAATAGTCAGTGTTGCGAAGGTGGCCAGGATCAGGCCGCCGATTACGGCGCGGCCCAGCGGCGCTGCCTGTGCCCCTCCTTCGGCGAAACCAATAGCCATGGGCAGCATGCCGAAAGTCATCGCGGAGGCAGTCATCAGGATCGCGTGGAGCCGGTCGGCGGCGCCTTCACGTGCGGCTTCTACGGCGGAAAGAGCTTCGTGGCGGGCGCGCTCGGCGAAGGTCACCAGCAGAATCGAATTGGCCACGGCGATGCCGATCGCCATGATCGCGCCCAGGAATGATTGTACGTTTAGTGTGGTGCCGGTAGCGAGTAACATCAACAGCACGCCACATAACACGGCCGGAACCACCAGGACGATCGCCAGCGCCAGCCGCACCGATTGAAAATTGGCGGATAGCAACAGGAATATCGCGGCCACGGCCACCAGCAGGCCCGTCCGCAACCCGGAGATAGTTTGTTCGAGCGGAGGGATTTCGCCGCGCAGCCGCACGCTGACACCGCGCGGCGGAGTACCGGCTTGCGCGACCGCTTCTTCGATGCGCCTGCCGGCCTCGCCGACCGCGATGCCGTGAATGTTGGCAGTAAGGCTGACCACATGCTGGCCGTTATAGCGCTCGATCAGTCCCGGCATCGTGCCGAATTTCAGGCGCGCGAGGTTGGTCAGTTCGGTATTCTGACGGCCATCTTTCATAACAGGCATTTCCGCCACCTCTTCTTCACTCTGAATGCGGTTTTGCGGCAACTGCACCTGAATTTGAAAGGCATTGCCGGAAACCGGGTCGCGCCAGTAATTGGGATCGATGAAACGGGATGAAGATGTGGCAGGCACAACCGAATGAACCACGTCCGCCATAGTGAGGCCGAACTGGCCGGCGCGGTCGCGGTCAATATTAATATCGAGCGTCGGGTAGTTTTTTTCTTGCGCATATTCGAGGTCGCGCAGGAAAGGCAGTCTGCCGAGACATTCCTGGACACGTTCTGCGAAGACGTAATCGTCCTGCAGACTGACGCCCTGAATAGCGACCTCGATGGGGGTGGGCGAGCCGAAACTCATCACCTGTGTGACGATGTCGCCGGCTTCGAAGGACACCTGCGTGCCCGGCAATTCGCGGCGGAAGCTCTCGCGCAAACGCTCGCGCAGCGGTTCGCTGGCCGGGGCTGGTGATTTTAGGGCTATCTGAATGATCGCCTCCTGTGGACCGCTGGTAAAGAGATGAATCAGATCAACCGGATAGCTGGAAGGAATCAAGCCGATGAAGTCGCTGGTGATTTCGACATTGTTGGGGCCGGCCTCGCGCTTGATGACATCGAGCGCGTGCAATACGATCCGTTCGGTTTCTTCGATGCGCGTGCCCACGGGAGCGCGTAGACGAAGGCGCATAACCGAGGCGTTGACATCGGGGAACAGTTCCGTGCCGAGGCGCGGCAGAAGTAAGTAGACCAGCGCGACGGAAGACGCGAGATACACGAATACCAGAGGCCGGCGAAGCTTCAGCATGCCCCGCAGGTAACGTTCATAAAGGGATCGCAAGCGCGAGGTGCCGGTGTGAGAGCCAACCGCACCGAACCAGGTGGAGAAAACCGGGACCAACGTGCTGGACAGCAGATACGACGCGATCATCGAGAAACCTACGGCAAGCGCTAGCGGCACGAAAAGCTGCCGGCCCACGCCCACCATGAAGAAAGAGGGCACAAACACCGCCAGAACTGAGACCATGGAGAGCAGGCGCGCCATGGCGGTGCGGCTGCAGGCTTCCACCACTGCGCGGGCCTTGGAGACGCCGGGACGCATGCGTGTGTGGATGTTTTCGATTTCTACGGTGGCCTCATCCACCAACACACCAACCGCCAGCGCCAAGCCGCCGAGCGTCATGATGTTGATGGTCTGGCCCGTAATCCACAGCGCGATAACGGCGCTCAGCAGTGCAAACGGGATGTTCAGAATTACAATCACAGCGCCGCGCCAGTCGCGCAGGAAGAGCAGCACCATCAGGCCGGCCAGCACGGCGCCCACGAGACCTTCCGTAACCAGGCCGCGAATGGAGTTAGTCACATATGGTGATTGGTCGAATTCCAGACGGACATCCACATCGGACGGCACCGCTTTCTTGAAATCCGGAATAGCGGCTTTCACGGCCTTGATCACCGCAACCGTGGAAGCATCGGCCCGCTTTGTCACCGGAATGTATACGGTGCGCTTACCATCTACATGCGCGTAAGCGGTGATGATGTCGGTGCCGTTTTCGATCGTGCCGATATCACGCAAATAAACGGCCACGCCGGATGCGGGGTGGACGGGTGTATTGAGCAACTCGGAGAGATTGCTTCCCAGCGCCGCGTTGGTGCGTGCAATACGCTCGATCTTGCCGGTCCACATGTTGCCTGAGGGCATGACAAGTGTTGCGTGGTTGACCGCGGCAATCGCTTCTTCCGGCGAGATGTGATACTCGCGCAGCTTGCCCGGATCGAGGGTGATCACGATAGTGCGCTGGTTGCCGCCGAAGGGAGGCGGCGCGGAGACCCCCGGAAGCGTGGCAAACAGCGGGCGCACGCGGTTGAGCGCGTAATCCTGCAACTCGCCTTGCGTGTGATTCGCGCTTTGGAACACGAGCTGGCCGACGGCCACGCTGCCTGCATCGAAGCGCGTGATGAACGGCGGAACAGTACCGGGAGGCATAAACGCGCGGGCGCGATCGACGTATCCAACGGTTTCCGACATAGCCTGGCTCATATCCGTGCCTTCATGGAAGACGAGCTTCATGAGGGCTGCCCCTTGAATGCTTTTGCTTTCTACGTGATCGATGCCGGTGATGTAGAGGAAATGATACTCGTAATAGTACGTGAGGTAGCCTTCCATCTGCGCGGGGTCCATGCCGCTATAGGGTTGGGCGACATAGATGGCGGGATCTCCGACTTGCGGGAAGATGTCCATAGGCATCCGGCGAATCGCGAGAATGGCGCAGAGGGCAATGGCGAGGAGGGCTACCACGACTGTGATCGGTCTCGAAAGAGCAGCCAACACCAGACGCATAGGCCTCCTTACGGCGCAGTTGCCATGGCCAGGAAGAGCTGGATGTCGCCACGGGCACTGTCGAGTTGCAATTGGGCGCGCCAGACATTCAGGCGCGCCAGGGAATCGTCAATCTGAGCTTGCACCACGAGGCGATGGGCTTGAGCCACATCATCGATGGGTACAAGGCCGGAGCGGTAGCGTGCGGTAGCCTGCTCGAGCGCGGCGTGTGCTGCGGCGACTCCGACTGGAGTGTTGGCCGCGACCCGGCGGGTGCCCGCGAGGTTGGCCTGTGCGGCGCGGAACTGCGCTTCGAGATTCGCCGTAATTACCCGGTATTGCGCCTGGTCTGCGCGGAGATTGGCGGCTTCCTGCGCCTCTTCCGCCGCCTGGGCATAACGGTCCATGACCGGGAAGGTGACGGTGAGGCCGATCGCGTAATTTTGAGTGGCCGGGGCAAGGCCATTCAATCCGCCGAGCCGCGAGCCGCTATTTACCAAGCCGGTGCCGCGGGCCGAGGCCTCGCTCTGCAATAGGAATTGCGGATAATATGTGCGGCCCAGCGCATCGAGCTGCTTTTGCCGCTCCGCGATCAGCGCCGTCTGTTGCTGCGCCAGCGGATTGCCGCTGGCATTCAATGCAGGTTCAGGCCGCTCCGCCGGCAGCTCCGCAACCAAGCGGCCGGGACTGAGGGCAACTTCGGCGGCATTGCCGCCCACGAACAACGCGAGCGTCGACCGCGCGACCGCCACGGCCTGCTCCACTTGTGCCACCTGCGTTTCAGCCGCCGCCAGCTCGGCCTGTACCCGGGATTCATCTGCTCCGGGGCGCAGTTCCGCTGTGACCTGCGCGTGAATGCTGCGCAACAGGGTTTGCCAGCTATCCACGGCGGCGCGCGCCGCTTGTGCCGTTTGCTGCGCGGCCAACACAGTGAGAAAGGCGTCCGCGGCGGCAACCGAAACTTCGTAGCGTGTGCGGTTAAGGGTCGCCTGCGCTTCGCCGCGCGCGGCGCTCGCAACAGCTACATTCGCGGCGCGCAAACCGAAGTCGAAGGGCTGCCAACTGACCAGCACCCCCGCGCCGCTGTTCCATACCGTGCCGAAGTTGTTAGAGGCGACGCCATCCACGCTGGAGATCACATTCTGCGGTAGCAGCAGACCGTAGAAGGTATTTCGCGTCGCGCGATTTACCTGGAAGAGGCTATCTACGCGCGGAAGATAGGCAGTCCGTGCCAGGCGAATCCCGACGGCGGCGGCGTTCATCTGCTCCTCCGAAACGCGGATCGAAGGGTAGTTGCGCAGGGCTCGCTCGACAGCTTGAGCAACAGTGAGGGGCTGCGCAGATAGAAGCCCGCCAGTAGCGGCTAATAGAAACAGAATCCAGCCCAGGCCTCAGTTCTCCCGTATATTCCCTTATAAGGCCTCGGAAGCGGGAGCTACCTGAAGATTCGATGAAGATTCCCTGAAGGTTTGTTCAGACTCAGCGGCACGCGGCAGAATGAGGCGGAAAACAGCGCCGCGCGCGGGGCACTCCAGTTCCAGGCGGCCACCGTGCGCTTCGGCGCCCCACTTGGCAATTGAGAGACCAAGGCCGGCCCCACCAGCGCTGCGCGCGCGGCCGGCATCAATGCGATAGAAACGGTCAAAAACCCGCTCACGATGTTCCAGAGCGATGCCGGGGCCGGTGTCTTCGACTTCAACCGTTACCGTTTGCTCCGCACCCCGCAAAACACGAATCCGGATGCTGCCGCCCATCGGCGAATACTTGATCGCGTTATCCAAGAGGTTGATCAGTACCTGGCGAAGAATTACCGGATCGGCTTCGACCCCGCTGGCCGCGTCTCCTTCGACGGCAATCGTCTGCCGCTTTTCATCCGCCAGCACCTCCAGCAACGAGGCCACTTCCCGCACCAACGGCAGCAACTCTATACGGCTGCGTTCCAGCCGGATTTGCCCGGCATCGGCTCGCGAAATCAGCAGCAGGCTTTCCACAAGCTGCGTCAGGCGCGCAGCCTCTTCGAGCATGCTGCCGATCACTTCGCGGTACTCTTCCGCCGAGGCGTAGTCGCGCAGGCCTACTTCGCCGACGCTGCGAATTGCCGTGAGTGGTGTTCGCAACTCGTGGGAAGCATCGGCGGTGAAGCGGCGGAGTTGGTCGAAAGAGCGCTCCAGGCGGGCCAGGGTTTCGTTGAAGGCTTGGGCAAGCTGGCCAAGTTCGTCCTCGGGATTTTCGACATTGAGCCGGGCGCTGAGGCGTTCGGCATTGATTTCACGGGCACGCCGAGCCATGCGGTCCACCGGCCCCAATGCCTGCCGCGCCAGAAAATAGCCGCCGAGTCCCGCCAATCCCAGGGCTAGTGGCAGACCCACCAGCAGACCCAGTGCCATTTGCCGGAAGCGCTGCCAAACCCGCGCTTCACTGAACCCCACTCGGATCACGGTCGGGTGACCCTCGAGGACATGGCGCTTGCTGACCAGGCGCACGCGCATGCTATCGGCAAGCCGGACAGAGCGCTGCGAATACGAATCAACGCCTTCACCTGTCTGCGGCGGGGCGCCCAGAGCGCGGTTGCCCAGCAGATCGTTCCGGTACAACAGGCGCCCATCGGTGCTCCAAACCTCCATTAAACGATCGACCAGTTCTTCGGGGTTCGGGTGGTCGTGGTAATCGGAGCGGAGCACCACTCTGCCATCGGGCGCGAAACTCAGCAGGCCCTCTACCGTTTCCAGATCTTCAATGGCCTGATGATCCAGTTGCGCGCGAAGTTGATACAAGAGGAGCGCGGAAGTGAAAGCGCCATAGATCAGCAGCACCGCAGCCAGCACGGCCACATACCAGCCCGTCAACCGGGTGCGCACATGCTTGGGACGGAAGGTCACGCGCTGTCCGCCTTCAATACAAAACCCACGCCGCGCACGGTATGCACCAGCTGGTTTCGAAGCCCTCGTCCACCTTGCGGCGAATGCGCACCATGTGTACGTCAATCACGTTATCCAGAGGTGTGTGCCGCACGGTCTCTTTCCACACGTCGCGCGCCAGCATCTCGCGCGAAACCACGCGGCCCTGATGCCGCAGCAGGTACTCGAGCACTTCGAATTCGCGCGAAGTAAGTTCAATGATGTGGAAGCCCCGGCGCACAGTCCGGGTGATCGGATCCATCTGGAGGTCTTCGAGCTTCATGACGGCCGGCGGCTCGGATTTGCCGCGTCGAAGGAGCGCGCGCACCCGCGCCGAAAGCTCCGCAAAGGCAAATGGTTTTACGAGGTAGTCGTCCGCACCGGCATCGAGCCCCGAAACCCGGTCTTCGACGGCATCTTTGGCGGTAAGGAGCAGGACCGGCAGCTCGATGCCACGATGCCGCATGATGGAAAGCACTTCAAGACCGCTGCGGTCGGGCAGCATCACATCGAGCACCATCAAATCGAATGGCTCGGAGCTGGCTTTAAAGAAGCCTTCGTTTCCCGTGCGAGCCACGGCCACCGCGTAAGATTCGGATTTGAACCCATCCTCCAGCGCTTGCGCGACTTTCGGTTCGTCTTCGACG
>DATBID010000298.1:0-3199 GCA_036557125.1 Bryobacteraceae bacterium
CAAATTTCCCCGGCCCTCATGATCAGATCGTCGGTCCAGCCGCCTTGAAAACCCGCGATGGCGCCCGATATTAGGCCTAAGGCGAGTGACAGGGCGGCAGCGGCCCACGCGGCGCCGAGTGAAATCTGGCTGCCTTCGAGCAAACGGGATAGCTGGTCCCGGCCGTAAAGGTCCGCGCCCAGCAGGAACATCGTCGCGCCGGAATCCACGCCGATTATGTGCCGCGTACATGGAAACACACCGAGCAGGCGGTATGGGTAACCGCGCACAAAGAAGCGGATCGGATACGGCCGGTTGTCGCCGCCCGCAGCACTCGAGTAAACGAATGGTCGTAAATGGAACCCTCCGGAACGATCAATCCAATGGATGCGCGTGGGGGGCGCGTATGAGAAGTCACGGTGCTGCGCGACAGGATCGTATGGAGATAGAAATGGAGCAAACAGAGCGACTCCATGGATGAGAACCAGCAAAATCGCCGCGCTGTAGGTTCTTAGCTGCCTCATCGTTCCAGCCGAACGCGCGGATCCGCCAGCCACAACAGGGCGTCCGCAATCAAATTCCCTGCAATGAGGAACGAAGCCGCGAGAAGAGTGGCGTCAATGACGATATAGACATCGCGGCTAAAGATAGCTTCGAGCAGCAGGGGTCCCACGCCGGGCCAGGACATGACGATCTCCACCAGCAGGGATGCGCTAAGCAAGTTACCGATCGACAACCCGAACAGAGAAATGAGCGGGTTTGCTGCGGAACGAAGCACATAGAGCGCCCAGAAACGCCTGGGTGCGATTCCGAGCGCACGAGCCGCCTGGACGTGAGCCGCCGTTAGCGCTTCCGTGATTGAAGCCTGGGCGTGTCGCGCCAGGACGGGCAGCAGGACCAGCGTCAGCGCAAGTGCGGGGAGCATCAGGCGGGTCGCAGAAAATATGGCGGAACCTCCCAAAGTCCCGTTACCTGTCATCCAATGCATCCGGACAGTCGCCATTAAGAAGAGGAGTGCAATCAGAACCTCGGGAACGGATTGCAGAAATGCGATAGGCGCGCGAATGGCGGACTCTACCCAAGTCCCCGTATATACAGTTGTGGTGATGCCTAATAACAGTGCGGCGGACCAGGCGCAAACAGTGGCTGCAAGGGTCAACACCAGCGTATTTCGCGCACGAGGCAGAATGACACGTCCCACCGGCATGCCATAAGAAAAAGAGAACCCGAATTCTCCGCGCGCTGCCGACCGAAGCCATCTCAGGTAGCGCACAGGCAGGGACTGGTCGAGGCCATAGCGGGACTTCAATAGAGCCACCGTATCCGTGGATAGTTGTGGGTTGAGCCGGATTTCATCGACATATGTCCCAGGCGCGATCTCGAGCAGGACAAAGGAGGCAACCGAGATCAGAAAAAGCACAACTGCCGAATGGAGCACCCGTCGCGCGAAATAACGCATCATGCGCATGCCTCAGGCGGCAGCCCGGGAATCGCCTGAACCAGCTTCCGCGAGTACTCGTGCACGGGATTGGACAGTAATTCTGCCGGTCGCGCAATTTCAACAATGCGCCCGCGATGCATCACTGCAATTTCGTCACATGTGCGGGCCAACAGGCTCAGATCGTGGGAAATCACCAGGTAGCCGCAATCCTGTTTCGCACGCAAAGCGCTGAGCAGATCGAGAATCTGCGCGCGCAAAGGCATATCCAAGGCAGAAAAGGATTCGTCGAAAATCACGAACTCCGGATTGCCGATCAGCGCACGGGCGATGGTCAATCTCTGCCGCTGTCCGCCGCTGAATTCGAGTACCGGCCGGTCCGCGGCGGCGTCCTCCAGCCCCAGTGTTTCTATCCAGTAGAGAGCTTGTGAGCGGCGGCTTGCGGCTGTTCCCATTCCGGCGACCGCAAGCGGTTCCGCAATGGCGCGCGCAGCCGTGAAACGTGGATTGAGCGCGTTCGATGCGTCCTGTAAAACGAGCTGCACCCGGTGATGAAATTGAAGGCGATCCGCTCTCGAAAGATCGCTGATGCCGTCGCCGCGGAACAAAACGTGGCCGCGCGTGGGGGCTTCCAGGCCGGCCAGGCATCTGGCAAGGGTCGACTTACCGGAGCCCGATGCGCCGGCCAGACCGCAAATTGACCCCTGCCGGATTGCGAAGTCGACATCGTCCACTGCAACGGTTTTGGACGCTCCCATGAAGGAGTTTCTTGGTACATACTCCTTACACAATGCACGCGCTTCAATGAACGCGAGTGCCGCAGGATCGAGTACCGTGCCGCCCTCTCAAGTCCGCAGCGGCTGGAAGGCGGCGCCGAGCAGGCCGGCCGTATAGCCGCTTGGCGGATGTCTGTACATCTCGAGAAGATCGCCTTCATCAACGATGCGTCCACTCTGGAGGACGACAATGCGATCCGCGAGGCCGGCCAGAATTCGCGCATCATGCGTCATGAAAAGCATTGCGCAGGAACCCTTCAGGCGCCGAAACATTTCTATGATCTCTGTCTGGACGACGGAGTCTAAAGCAGCCGTGGGTTCATCGGCGACAATGAGTTGCGGATGGCACGCGAGGGCTTGCGCAATGCAAACTCTCTGGCGCTCGCCTCCGCTGAGCTCATGCGGATATGCGCGAGAAATACGATCCGCCGCAGCGCCGAATACCTGCTCCAGCGCCTGCATCGCCTGGCGCTTCGCCCCGCCCCGCTCCCGGTGGGCTCGGATTACTTCCGCCACCTGGCGCTGTGCCGTCAGGAACGGGCTCAGCGCCATACCGGGCTGTTGAAAGATAACGGCGACGCCGGCCCATCGCATGCGTCGTAGTTCGTTTTGAGAGGCGGCGAGAATATCTGTTCCCATAAATCGCAGCGTCCGGCCCCGAATCGATGCGCCGGAAGGCAACAGGCGGATCAACGATAACCCGAGCGTGGATTTCCCGCTTCCGGACTGGCCCAGCACCCCCACGCACTCGCCGGCTGATACGGCCAAGGAGATTCCATCCAACGCCTTGACCCCCGCCGCGGCTGGCCCGCCATAGTCAACGCTGAGACCGCCAATTTCGAGCAACGGGTTCGCCATTGACAGGCGCACACGAATATTCTGGCGTAATTGCATGGGTACCCGCAACGCGGCCCCCCGGTATTACCCTAGTAAAATCTATGAACATTTGTTGGATTCATACGGGCATTTCCTGAAATAGATCCCAAGACCCGATGCGTGTGAGGCG
>DATBID010000299.1:0-15478 GCA_036557125.1 Bryobacteraceae bacterium
CCGTGACCACACGGGGACACGTGGACGGCTCCATCATGTCACGTACGCCGTCAACAGCCGCGAAGAGGTGTTGCTGGCAGCCGATGTCTTTCTCGAGAATGGCATTCATATTGAGACCGGCCCTCACAAGCACGCCATCCAACAAACTTTTTTCCTCTATGTCTACGAACCCGGCGGCAATCGCGTGGAAATCGCTAATGCCGGCGCGCGCCTGATCCTGGCTCCCGACTGGAAGCCGATCCGCTGGACGGAAGCCGAGCGCAAAAAGGGCCAGGCATGGGGACTCAAAACCATCGAATCCTTCCACACCTATGGCACTCCTCCAGTGGACGTGAAAGGCTGACGTTGGTCCTCGTTGATACTCGAACTAGGAGTATTCTTTAGCTCACTGGATTGTCACGTGCTCTAACCGAGCGGAGTGCGGTTTTTTTCGGTAATTTTCACACTTTCGGCGTGCTGTTCCGCCGGGCAGCTAGACCCCCGAGAATTAGTCAGGCAATCGATCGAAAATGGGCAGCAGTCCTGGAAAATAGTGGCGGGCTATGCTTACACGAAGAATGTCGTGGAGCGGCAATTGGACTCCGCTGGAAACGAGAAAAGCGCCGCCGAAGATGAGTTCTTAATAGTTCCCCTGGGCTACGGCGATTCCTTTGAGAAGCTTTCGAAACACAACGGCGAACCGGTCCCGGACGAGGTGCGGCAACACGCCGAAAAAGAGTTGGAAAAGTTGCGGGTAGAGCCGCCCACCGTGAAGCAGCGTCGTTTCGAGAAAGCCTTAGCCGAACGCGCCTACATGAACGAAGTGCCGGATGCATTCGATTTCCATATTACGGGGACGGAAGATCTGCCGACAGGCCGGGCCTGGATCGTGGAGGCGACTCCACGGCCGGACTATGAACCGAGATCCCGCTACGCACGGGTCTTCGCCAAGATGCGCGGCACGCTGTGGATCGATCAAAAGGACCTCCAGTGGGTGAAGGCGGACGCGCTTGCCGTCGATAATGTTTCCTTCGGCCTGGTGATCGCGCGGCTCGCAAAGGGTTCCCACATTCTGCTGGAGCAGCAGAAGCTGTCCTCCGGAGACTGGGTCCCAAAGAGCCTCCAGGCGAAGGCCGCGGCACGCCTGTTCGTGCTGTTCCCTCACAAATTCGAAGAAAATATCACGTACAATAACTACCGCAGGAGCGCTACGCTCGAAACCGCGGCACGATAAGCTGAAGAAATGAAGTTGCTGGTCCTTTTCGGCGTTCAGATTTCCGTGATGCTGGCCGCCGACCCGAGCGAAATCGTACGCCGGGCCGTGGAGTTGAATGCCCGGGATATGCAACTGGCCAACGACTACAACTATTTGCAGCGCGAAGAGACGCGCGAGCTGGATCGGGCAGGCAAACCCAGGATTCGCAAGGATGAGACTTGGGATGTCATTCCTCTAGATGGGTCGCCCTATAAGCGTTTGGTTTTGCGCAATGGCCAGCCGTTATCCGCCACGGAACAGCAGATCGAGGATCAAAAGCTACGGGCGGCTGCTGAGGCGCGCCGCAAGGAATCGCCCGAACAGCGCGGGCGCCGGTTAGAGGAATGGCGCCACCGGCAAGATCGGCAGCGGCAACCGCTACGGGAATTGCCGGACGCCTTCAAATTCACTTTGCTTCCGGACGAGAACCTCGATGGCCGTCCTGTTTATGTGATCGCAGCCGTTCCCAAACCCGGCTATAAACCAAAATCCTCCTATACGGCGTTCTTTCCCAAGGTGAAAGTGCGCGCGTGGATCGACAAAGCCGATCTCGAGGCGAAGCGGATCGAAATAGAAGCCACCGACACTATATCCTTCGGCGGGTTCCTGCTTCGCCTTGAAAAAGGCAGCCGGATTCTGATTGAGCAAACCCGCATGGACGATCAACTTTGGCTGCCGCAGCGGGTTTCGGTGGTGGCCGAAGCCCGGGTTATGCTGCTGAAGAATCTGAATCGCGAGATGGAATACAACTTCAGCGACTATAAGAAATTTCAGGTCGATTCCCGCGTGGTCTATCTTCATCCTGCCGGACATTAATTGCCGGCATGCACAAAGCGATCATTTTCGATCTCGGCAAAGTGTTGGTGTCTTTTGATTTCAAAATAGGATACCGGGCGCTGGAGCGTGCGTGCCCCCACCAGGCCGTGGAAATTCCCCGGCGGATTGCAAAGACCGGGCTCGTCGAGCGCCTGGAAAAAGGACTCATCGGGCCGGAGGATTTCGTGCGGCGGCTTTCCGAAGCTTTGGAATTGCGTTTGGAATACGCGGATTTCTGCCGCGCCTGGAGTTCGATCTTTCACGGCCAGTTGCTGGCGGACAGAGTCTTGGAATCGCTGGCGGCGCACTATCGCATGCTGCTGCTCTCCAACACCAATGCCATCCACTGGGAAATGATCCGCGAAAATTACCCGATGGTCCGCTACTTCCACGACCGGATTCTATCCTTCGAAGTGCATTCCATGAAGCCGGAACTGCAGATCTTTCAAGCGGCGGTGGCGCGAGCCGGATGCCGCCCGGAAGAGTGCTTCTTTACCGACGATATCGCGGACAACGTGGAAGCCGCGAAACGACTGGGCATGGATGCTGTGCAGTTCGAATCGCCGGCGCAGTTGGAAGAAGAGATGTCACGGCGGGGTATCCGGTGGGCGTGACGTGGGTCAGGCCGTCCGTCCTCGCTTCCTTCCGTCGGTTCGGCCGGAACTTGTTTTAATAACTTACTGGTGAGCCGGGCGGGACTCGAACCTATACTGAGTATTGACAGGTTGTGAGTTATTGATTTAAGTAAATACCAGAAGTACCAAATGAGCAAAATAGCCGATTCGCGACAATATCATGAGGACACTGAGTTCGCACGATGCGATAGCGGTGACTGAACTCATCCTACGCAACTGATTACAATAGGCCTACTCTGAAGCCCACTGAACCACCTCAGACCCTATCTTTGCTATCATTTTCGCCACAGATAGCTCGCTGAGGCACCAGTCTGCCCGGCCCTCTCAACTGGCGCCCGGACGCTTGCTGGTGGTTTTGACTCCCGGCGGGCGGCTGTAGTAATCACCGTAGCCGTATTTCACAAAATCCAGTTGCTCGACAGCGTTCAGAATAACCCCGAGTACATGCTGCTTTCCCAGAAGCGCGATTGCGTCTTCGACAGCATCTTGGCTGGTTCGGCCCGCCCTCACAACCAGCAGGCTGCCGTCCGTATGGTTCTTCAGCGAAAGTGCGTCACTCAGAGGTATTACTGGCGGCGAGTCAATCACTATCCAGTCGAAATGCGCAGCTAACTGATCAACGATAACTGACAGCATTGGTCCTTGCAGAAGCTCCGTCGCATTAGTGCAAGGTATTCCGGCGGGCAGCAGATACCACTCCAGCGGACTCAGATGGCGTACAAGGTCTAACGGGTTCCGGCCGCCTTCGAGGCATTCTGCAAGCCCCGGCCGGGGTGGCAACCCTAGATTTTTCGTCATTGGTGAATGATGGAGGTCCGCTTCGATGAGTAGTACGGTGCGCTTGCCTCGTTCGGATAGGGCCGCCGCCAAGTTCATGGAGACTGTGGATTTCCCGTCACCCGGGAGAGGGCTGGTAATCAGAATCTTTTTCAGCCTCCCCGTGCTCCATACCGGCTGCAATCGCAGGCGCAGCATTCGAAAGCGGTCGGCCGCTGGACTCTGATGGTCGGTGTGGTAAACGAGTCGGCTCTCAAGCGCAATCACCACCTCCTCGGTCTCTATGTGAGAAAGACCGGCAGCATCTCTCATGCCCTGATTAATGCCGGCACCGGATTCTGGTGAACTGGCCTTCGCTTCCAGCCTACTGGCGATCTGGAGAAGGTCGCGGATACGGCTCATATGCGCGGCCGCACTATGCCCGCTCGGTATTGAGCTGAAACCTGGGCCATCGTGGAGCCAGCAGCCGCATCGGTATTGAGCAGATTCTGATATGTGCCGGTTGTGGGATACGGTGCTGTGTCTACCGTCGCGCCATGGGCGGTTGCCAGACACAACAATAGCCCGGTGGACAGAACGACTACATTGCGGGCTAACATTATCCCTCCTTGAGTGCTGAGTATAGATTGATTGACAACACCTTTCAATGGTTAAAGATGCAACAAATTGGAGCGATAGTTAAATTAATAACTAATGTCCAAACTATGTTATATAATACAGTCCGAAGGAACGCGCACGTGTGTTAGTGAACACATACGACAATGGGTTCTGGGCGAAAGAAATATGCCGGGTCAAGCGGCGCTCGAGAGGGCCGATACGGGATGTATCCGCGTGCCGGAACGCTGTCATTCAGCCGGAACATCGTACAATCTCCCTATGCGCCTGCTGAAGCAACACAAGCTGCTGGAGCCGGGAGCGCGCGTTGCGAATTTTCACTTGCCTCTGCTTGATGGCGGGGAGGCCTCGCTGCCGGATATCGTAGCTCACGGTTCTGCTTTGCTCGCGTTTTTTAAGATCAGTTGTCCGGTGTGCCAGTTGACCTTGCCTCACCTCCAGCGCATCCATTCCCACTCAAAGCTTTCCTCCTCAAAACTGCTGGTTTATGGGGTGTCGCAAAATAGCGCCGCCGACACTCGCGATTTCAACCACCGCTTCGGCGTCACCTTCCCGACGATGATCGATTCCTCGAAAGCGGGCTACCTGGTCAGTAATGCCTTCGGCATTTCGCACGTTCCGACGCTCTTTCTGCTCGGCCCGGGCGGGGTAGTCGAGCGGGTTACCGAAGGCTGGTTGAAAGCGGAAATCCGGAAGCTGGGGGAGCTCGCCGGCGTTGATCCATTCCAGCCCGACGTTTCCGTTCCCGAATCGAAAGCGGGCTGAGGATCGCTGAATTAGGCTCCGGTCCGGAGTCACGTTAAAATAGAAACAATCGAATGGCCAACAACAACATTAACGTTTTGGGCGCGGCGGCAGCCATCGTGAAGGGAATGGGAGTCACGTTGAAGGAGATGATGTCGCCCACCGTGACGGAGTTCTATCCCGAGGAGCCGCCCAAATTTGAGGAGCGCTACCGCGGCGCGCACGTATTGCAGCGCGATGAAAACGGCCTGGAAAAATGCGTAGCCTGCTTTCTGTGCGCCGCGGCCTGCC
Source organism: Bryobacteraceae bacterium (assembly GCA_036557125.1). GTDB lineage: Bacteria > Acidobacteriota > Terriglobia > Bryobacterales > Bryobacteraceae > PSRJ01. The sequence goes on from DATBID010000299.1 coordinate 5,113, forward strand.
CGGCCGACTGCATCTATATTGAAGCCGCGGAAAATACGGACACGGTCCGCATCTCAGGCGGGGAGCGGTACGCCAAAGTTTACAATATCGACTACAATCGCTGTATTTTTTGCGGGTATTGCGTCGAGGCCTGTCCGACCGATGCCATTACCCACGGCCACGGATTCGAGGTGGCCAGCTACAATACCTCTACACTGATCAAGCGCAAGGAAGATATGTTAGCTGCCGTACCGCCTGGCGCTAAGCCGCCGGTGATGGCCGAAGAGGCCGCCGCCGGTCATTAGCATCATTCATGTCCTCCGCGCCCTCGGCCCCCTCCGCGCTTCAGGTTTCGTTTTTTGGCGCCTTTCCCTGCGCCTCTGCGTCTCTGCGATGAATCAAATTTAGCAGCCATGTTTCGAGCCATCCGGGAACAGATCGAAACCATTTTCCGGGAAGATCCCGCCGCCAAGAGCGTTCTGGAAATCTTCTTCTGTTACCCCGGATTCCACGCCATTCTGGCCCACCGCCTCGCGCACAAGCTCTACACCTGGCGTGTGCCGCTTCTGCCCCGCTTCATCTCGCAGCTCAGCCGGTTCTTCACGGGAATCGAGATACATCCCGGCGCAAGCATCGGCCGGCGCTTCTTCATCGATCACGGCATGGGTGTGGTCATTGGCGAAACCACTCAGATCGGCGATGACGTGCTGCTCTACCAAGGTGTGACGCTCGGCGGCACCGGAAATGAATCCGGCAAGCGTCATCCCACACTCGGCAATCATGTGGTCGTGGGGACGGGGGCGAAGGTGTTGGGCAATATCCGCATCGGGAATCATGTCCGCATTGGGGCCGGCTCCGTCGTGGTTCATCCGGTGCCCGATAACTCAACCGTGATCGGCGTGCCCGGCCGCGTGGTGCGCGTGCGCGATGAGAACGGCGTGCTGGAACATGGAAAGCTGCCGGACCCCGAAGGTCAGGCGCTCGAAGATCTCACGCATCGGGTGGCGGAACTCGAAGCTATGCTGCGCAAAATGATCGCGGAGCACGATGCGGAGCGGCAGTCGGGCGAGCGGCAGACTTCGGCGTAACCTCACTCGTCTCCGGGCAGAAAATCATCGTCGATCATTTGATCGAACGTGTAGGGGCAGGAATCGGGAAACGATTTTCTGAGAAGTCCCGTCTCCAAGATGGCCAACTTGACAGCCTTCTGATAGAGTTCACGCGGCAAATCGGGTGTGGTCGCCTTCAAGCTGGGGTTCTCCTCCAGATTATCCGAGATTTCGACGCGCGCATTGCCAATACTGACGAGCCAACTATGGCTTCGTCGCTCCGGTTGAAACTGCCACTTCAACAAGTGCACCAAAAGCCGGCGCGTCTGGCTCTTGAGGCTGTGCTTGCGCTCGATGCCAATGTCCTCGATTTCCTCTGCAACATGTTCGATATCCGCTTCCGCAAAGCAGCCCTTCCGCAACAGTTCGCTTGCCCTCTGCGACCAGGCATAAAAATCCTGCTCGTAAAGCGCGGCCAGATCGGCTTTCGCATTCATGACTCTATTTTGCCCCAAACGGTTGTATAAACTATGGAAGTGATTTCCCGGCCGCATTCCCGCCCTTACCGTCATGATTCGCATTGCTAATGGTCAAGGGTTCTGGGGCGACTGGTTGGAAGCTCCCGTCCGCCTGGTCGAGCAAGGTCCCATCGACTATCTCGCGCTCGACTACCTGGCTGAAATCACCATGTCCATCCTGCAGAAACAAAAGCAGGAGGATCCAAAACTCGGTTATGCCCGCGACTTCCCTCCCCTGATTGCCCGCATCGCCGGCCGGATTCGCGAGCGCGGCATCAAAGTGATAGCCAATGCGGGCGGCGTCAATCCCGTCGCGTGCGCGCGCGAAGTACTGCGCCTCGCCTCCGGGCTGAAAGTTGCCGTGGTCCTGGGAGACGATGTGTTTGCCCGCCTGGACGAGTTTCTGGCCAGGGGCTTCGAGATGCGCGATATGGATAGCGGCGAACCGCTCGCCAAAATCCGCGATCGCATTCTGAGCGCCAACGCGTACATCGGCGCATTTCCGCTCGCCGAAGCTCTCACCACCGGCGCGGATGTGGTAATTGCCGGGCGCTCCACCGACACCGCGCTCACCCTGGCTCCCATGATCCAACGATTCGGCTGGAAACCGCACGAATGCGATAAGCTCGCCTCCGGTACCATCGCCGGCCACATCATCGAATGCGGCGCGCAATCGACCGGCGGCAATTGCCAGGTCGACTGGCAATCGATTCCGGACATGGCGAACATCGGCTATCCGATTGTCGAAGCCGAACCCGATGGCACTTTCTCGGTTACCAAGCACCCCGCCACCGGCGGCCGAGTCAACAGCCACGTCGTCAAAGAGCAGTTGCTCTACGAATTAGGCGATCCGAGAAACTACATCACCCCCGATTGCGTAGCCGACTTCACCAGCATTCAGCTTGAAGACGCAGGCCCGGATCGCGTCCGCGTTAGCGGCATTCGGGGCGGACAGCGCCCTCCTACCTTGAAGCTTTCGATCAGCTATACCGCCGGGTGGAAGGCTATCGGCACGCTCGTCTACTCCTGGCCGCAGGCGCTTGCGAAAGCGCAGGCCGCGGACCGGATCGTGCGCGAGCGCCTATGCCAGATCGGCCTCACCTTCGACGAAATCTACTCCGAATATTTCGGAGTGAATGCGTGCCTCGGGCCGGCAGCCCCTCCGAATCCGGACCCGCCCGAGGTGCAGCTTCGCATCGGCGTGCGGGGCCCCGGCCGCAAAGCTGTCGACCGCTTTACCCGCGAATTAGTTCCACTCGTTTTGAATGGCCCGCCTGGCGCTACCGGCTATGGAGAAGGCCGGCCCGCGGTGCGGGAAATCGTAGCGTATTGGTCTGCGCTCGTGCCGCGGGAGGAGATCACGACACGGGTGGAGGTAGTTTCCTAGTGTCAAGTTGCACTAATTAGCGAATGCCGTGCTGCACTCAATCAATTCGGCCCCGCCACTTTAACGACTAGCGGAGCCAACGACGGCAGATGTGGATGGACGATGCTCTTGTATTCCGCGCAAGCGGCTTGGGCCTGCGGAGCCGAACACACCGCCTGCATATAAGTGAATACCAACGCCAGCCGATTATTGAATGATCCATGCGGATCGGTAGAGAGATTGTCGAACACCTGCGAAACGAGGCCAGCCGTCCCCGAAACCATGGCCAATTTTGCCAGGGCGCCAGCCCCACCGTATGGATCGTACCCTGAAAGCATCGATAGAAAGACACCGTATTCGTCGGCGTCCTCCTCAGCATTGTCAGGTACGAACGCCAATTGCTGGGTTTTGTACTGGATTATGTGCCCAAGTTCATGGCCTACTACGAAGGCTAGTTCGCTTTCCGAGTCGCTGATGAGTTCCGCAAGGTTCATGAAGATGTGGACCTCGTTGGATGCGGGAACAGCATAGGAGTTGATCTGCCCCGTGGTGTAATCGATAACGAGGTTGGGCAGATTTCCCATGGAAACCAGAGTCGCCGCAGTATTGAGAACCTTGAGCCAGACCTTGTAAATAAGCTCTGTCTGTGAGACCGGCCATCGCAGACCCGCTGGAGGGTAGCTAGACAGAACGCCCCCGTCACCACTCAGAGTCCACGCGACGAATGTCTGTGGCACTGGTGTTGAGATTGTAACGGTGCCTCGGAAGGAAGCATTCAAACTAGGGAACATCTGAGAAATCGTCAGGGATCGGTGGCCCGACTCCGGCAGGCTAATCCCGCCTTTTGCGAGTATGTTCCCATTTGAATCGATGGCGTTCACCGCGATCGAAATCGGAGCTCCATTCGGGTTCGCAACCGCTAGACCGGTGCTGATTGTTGCTGGCGATCGGAACAGAAACGATGCCGGAGTTGCTTGAGTGGACACGCCTTGCTGTGCCACTCCATTAACCGAGTAACTGAACTGAATAACGCCCTGCAAGGGAAGTGTAGACCCAACGACGGCCCAACCAGTAATGGTCGTCGGCGAAGTTCCAAGGCTCTTGTATGTGACGGACCCTTGGGGAGGGATTGTCACAGTGAATGTCGCTGCGAGGCCGTGGCCGAAATCGAGCGGAAGTGGTTTCCCACTATCATCATAAAAATACGCGATTGCTACTGCCTTGAGCGTCTGATGGGGATTAACCAACGTAAGGGTCGTATTCCATCTTTGCGTAATCGAACCGCCGTCAACCAACTGGGGAAAATAAGAGATAACCTGGGCGCCTTCTGGATCGAGTTGAGCCATCAGGCGGAAGACCATCACAAGCAGAAGGAGCGGAATGCGTCGGAACATAGGCACCGCTCATACTGGCACACGCAAAGAGGTTATTCAAGACTCTATTATCACGAAATAGTATCAGGACGCCTAGCATGCCCAGTAGCATTGACATGGAACGGTTGCGGCGAGACGGCTGAACCACGCACAATGTACAGCGTGAAGGTTCCTCTCTCCCGCATCGCCCATACCCGCTCCGGCGACAAAGGCGATACGTGCAACATTGGGGTGATTGCATGGGACGATCGCTATTATCCGATCCTGCTCCGTGAAGTCACTTCCGCTCGCGTGAAAGATCATTTCGGCGCCCTGGTCCAAGGCGAAGTCGAGCGCTATGAACTTCCCAATCTTGCCGCCCTAAATTTCCTGCTCCACCGCGCGTTGGGAGGCGGCGGAACGGTCTCCCTGCGAACTGATGCGCAAGGCAAGACGTTTGGCGCGGCGCTGCTCAACCTGGAAATCGAGATTGCCGAGGAAACCCCTTTGAGCCGCGACCATTAGGAAGCGGACGGGCTGTATGCGAATCGACAAATGGCTGTGGGCGGCGCGCTTCTTCAAGACGCGCACACTGGCGGCCCGGGCATGTGAACTCGGCCGCATCGAATGTGGCGGCCTAAAAGTGAAGCCCGCTCGCGAAGTGCGCCCCGGCGAGTTGCTCGAGATCCGAAACCAATCCGGCGATTTCGTAGTCGAGGTCCTGCTTCTCAGCGAGGTGCGCAGCCCGGCTCCCGTCGCCCAAACCCTGTACCGGGAGACCGCCGCCAGCCGCGAACAGCGCTTGAAATTAGCCGCCGAACGCAAGGCGATGCCGCGTATCGATTCATTGCCGGAAGGCAAGCCATCGAAGCGCGACCGCCGGTCGCTCGAACGTTTGCGTGGCCGGTGGTGATGCCGCCGAGTTGCCGCGGCGGGGGATTTCGTTTCGCCGGCCACTACTTGAGGTATCCTTGAAGCAATAACTTGGCCCGGCGGCTGCCGGGGACTTACGCTCAAGTGGAGGTTCCATGAGTTTCCGCGAGCAGCTCAACGCGTACATCGCGCAAGTGGAACAACGTCTCCGCTGGAGTATCGTGCTCGGCGGCGCGGCAATACTCGCTGCCGCCGCCTTGCTGGCTACACTTGCGCTGGTGGCCGTAGCGAATGCGCTGGCTTTTTCCCAGGGGAGCGTCACCGCCGCCCGCTTCGCCCTCATTCTCATTTTGGCCATCGCTGCCGCGGCCGGATTGGTATTGCCCCTACGCCGGCTGACGCGCCGCCGCGCGGTTGCCAAGGCTGAAGGGGCGTTCCCGCAATTCCAGCAGCGCCTGACTACCTTCACCGAACGCGACGGGCCGGATCCATTTATCGAACTGCTGGCCGGCGACACCATAGAGATCGCCCGTTTTGCCGAGCCCCAAGAACTGATCACCGATCGGCGTCTTTGGGTCTCACTCGGCTCCAGTGCGACCGCCTTTGCCGCGCTCATCTGGATGATTGCGGCCGGCCCCGGTTTTCTTGGCTACGGGGCTTCCCTGCTCTGGACCGGCCCGCACCGCGGCAAACCCGCGCTCTACGATCTGCGCGTCACTCCCGGCGATGCAGTGGTGCGCCGGCATGCCGATCAGATGGTTTCGGCGCTTCCGATCGGGCTTCGTTCTCCCAGCGTGAAACTGCATGCGCGGTTTCAGAGCTTGGCGAAATGGGAAGAGATTCCCATGCAGGCAAAGGCGATCAACAGCTTCGCCGGCGGCTACGAATTTTTGTTTGGCGATGTGCCGGAAAATGTGGAGTACTACGTCACCGCCGGAGCGATGACCTCCAAGCATTTTCACATTCGCGTCACCGATTTACCCGCAGTCAAGCAGATTCGGGTTACCTACCATTACCCCGCGTGGACAGGCATGCCGCCCGAGATCGAAGAACGAGGCGGCGATCTGCGCGCAGTCGCCGGAACCGAGGCGGAGCTCGACGTTACGACCGACCGGCCGCTTCAGGGAGGCCAGATCCTGCTCGATAACGGCCAGAAAATCCAACTCACCGGCGGTGTAATCAATGTGTATCACGGCGCGGTGAAGATGGACAAAGATGGCGTCTATCACATCGCAGGCATTGAAGAGGGACAACCTGTTCGCGTCAGTGAGGACTTTTTCATCGAGGCGCGCAAAGCCAATCCGCCACAGGTTTCACTGGTGCGCCCCGGACATGGCGACTACCATGCCAGCCCGATTGAGGAAGTCACCGTTGCCGCCAAGGCCACCGATGAGTACGGCCTGAAAGATGTCACGCTGCATTACTCGATCAACGGCGGCCCGGACACTACTGTAAATCTGATGCAGAAAAACGGCGAAAAACAGGCGGAAGGATCGGCGACCATCTCGCTTGAGGAACACCACCTCGTGCCGGGCGATCTGATCAGCGTCTATGCTACCGCTAAGGATGCTAATGCGGAATCTCACACCGACATGGTCTTCATCCAGGCCGATCCGTTCCTGCGCGAGTTTTCGCAATCGCAAGTCGGTGGTGGCAGAGGCGGCGGCGGAGGAGGGGGTAATCAGCCGGCGGAAATCTCGCAGCGCGAGAAGGAAATCATTTCCGCCACCTTCAAGCAGCAGAGCGACAAAAACTCGACCGCGCAGCAGGCCACGGACATCTCAAAGCTTCTTTCCCAGTCGCAAGCCACTTTGCGCGACCAAGCCGTGTCGCTTTCCGGCCGCCTCGAAGCTCGCGATCTGACCTCAGCGGTGCAGGCCATTGGCGAATTCCAGAAGGATATGATCGCAGCTTCGCAGGCCATGACGCCGGCGGCGCAGCAATTACAGCAGCAGAAATGGAAAGACGCCATCCCGAATGAGCAGAAGGCGCTGCAATTCCTGCTGCGCGCCGAAGCCACTTTCCGGGAAATCCAGGTAGCATTCGGCGGGGGCGGCGGTGGAGGAGGCGGCAGCGGCGCAGCGCGCGACTTGGCGGCGCTTGCCGATCTCGAACTCGATACCGAGAAGAACCAGTATGAAACGCAGAAATCCGCGGCAACCAGCGAGGAGCAGAAGCAGCAGGAGATCGCCGATGCGCTGAAGAAGCTGGATGATCTGGCGCGGCGCGAAGAAGAGTTGGCGCAGCAGCAGCGCAACGGCCAGCAGTCGGCGGAAAAGAAATGGCAGCAGGAAATGCTGCGCCGCGAAGCGGAAGACCTTCAGCGCGAACTGGAGCGGCAAACGGGCCAGCAAGGCCGGCAGAGCCAAGGATCTTCCGCATCAGGACAATCGGGCGGGAAGGCGGATTCTAATTCTCAGTCCTCCGAACAAGCCTCTGATGGCCGGCAACAGGCGGCCCAGCAGGCCTTGCAGCGCTTGCGCCAGGCCAATGAGGATTTGCAGCGGGCCCTTTCCGGTAACGCCAGCGCAGCGGACTCGCGCCGCGCCGCCGACCGCTTGCGCGAAGCCGCGGACCTGCTGGGACGCATGCAGCAGCAAGACGCTACGGGCGAACTGAATCAACTGGCGCAGACGGCCGCGCAATTGACCTCACGGCAGAAGCAGCAGGCCGACCAGGTGCGCGAACTCATGGCGCAAATCGGCGCGGCCCGCGCCTCCGGCAAGCAGCCGAAGTTCCCCTCCGAGCAAGAACTCGATCGGATGGTCAACGATCGCCAGCGGGTGAGCGATGACCTGGGGCACCTCACGCAGCAGGTGCGAAACGCGGCGCGGGAACTCGCTCCCACGCAACCGCAGGCTTCCGGCAAGTTGCGAAGCGCGCTGGAGGGCATGGACGAAAACGACCTGGGGACACGGTTGCAGCGCAGCTCAGATTATTTGCGCAGCGGCCAATTCTCCGATCCGCTCGAAACCGGCCTGACCAACGACTTGCAAAAATTGCAACAGCAACTGAGCGACGCAAGCCGGGCTCTGGGTAATGCGCAGCATACGTCCGAAGATGCGGCAATCAACCGCGCGATGGACGATCTGGCGCGGCTGCGCGATCAGCTAGACCGGATCGGCGGTGGGAACAACTCACAACCGGGGCAGGGCGGCCAAAGTGGTGGACAACAGGCCGGCGGGCAACAAGCCGGTGGCCAGCAAGCTGGTGGGCAGCAGGCTGGCGGACTTGGCAACCGCGTGGCAGGCCCCGGTGGAGGCCCAGCCAATGGCGGCCGGCGGTTTCCTCTAGGCGCCTACAATACCGGCAACCCGCGCACGGGCCAGGCCGTCGCGCCGCAACAGGGACCCAACCCGGCCGATACGCAGCGCGAGATCGATCAGGGATTGAATTTGCTGAACGGCATGCGCGCGGTGGTGCAGGATAGTCCCGAAGCGCAGGCGCAGTTGCAGTCTTTGATCGATCAGATGCGCAACCTCGATCTTCGCCGATTCTCCGCAGATCCCGCTCTGGTCGACCAGATGCGCCAGCAACTCCTCAGCAGGGTGGATGCGCTGGAACTGCAATTGCGCCGGCACTTGGACGAAGACCACGGCGGAACCATTCGCAATACCGATCCTAGCCGCATACCGCCGGGTTACCAGGACTCGGTCGCGGAGTATTACCGCAAATTGTCTTCCGCGGGACGGTAGCCGGCCGCGGCTGTCTCGCCCAAGACAAAAAGCGCCAAATTGCGAGCGCTAGAATCAGGGCATGAACATTGGCATCATTGGAGCCGGTAACATCGGCGGGACCTTGACCCGGCGTCTCACGGCACTGGGACACAAGGTGTTCGTGGCTAACTCGCGCGAACCGGGAACGCTCGCCGATCTGGCTCGAGAGACCGGCGCGACGGCGGTCTCCGCTAAGCAAGCCGCTCGAGCCGGAGAGGTCGTCATTGTGACAATTCCCGAAGGAAAGCTTCGAGACTTGCCAAAGGATCTGTTCGAAGGCGTGCCGGAATCCGTAGTTGTCATCGATACCGGAAATTACTACCCGCGCCGGGATGGCCGGATTGAGGAGATCGAACGCGGAATCCCGGAAAGCCGGTGGGTGGAGCAGCAGTTGGGCCGGCCCGTAATTAAGGCGTTCAACAACATCTACGCGCGGCACTTGATGGAACTGGGGCACCCGCCCGGCACGCCCACACGCATCGCTTTGCCGGTTTCGGGGGATAGTGCGCGGGCGAAAGCGATTGTGCTCGAGCTCGTGAATGAACTCGGGTTCGATGGTGTGGACGCCGGACCGATCGAGGAATCCTGGCGGCAACAACCGGGCACACCCGTTTACGCCACAGATCTGGATGCGGCCGGCGTTCGTCGCGCGCTGAATCAGGCTACCAGAGAACGGCGGCCGGAGTTTCGGGCGGCTTAGGTTCTGCAGGGTGCTTCCACAGGCGCATGAACCGCGCTGAGATGTACTGCCGTCTGCGGCAATCGCCAGCCTGGGACATCATTGTGGTTGGCGGCGGCGCGACGGGAGTCGGCGTGGCAGTAGATGCGGCGGCGCGTGGGTACAGGGTCCTTCTGCTCGAACAGAGCGATTTCGGCAAGGGCACATCCAGCCGCAGCACGAAACTGGTCCATGGCGGCGTCCGTTATCTCGAGCAAGGCAATATTTCGCTCGTGATGGAAGCGCTCGAAGAGCGCGGGCTGCTCGCTCAGAATGCGCCGCACCTGGTTCACAATCTGGGCTTCGTGGTGCCGAATTACGAATGGTGGGAAGCTCCGTTTTACGGAATCGGACTGAAGCTGTATAACCTGCTTGCCGGGAAATACGGGTTCGGGCCTTCGCGAATCCTCTCGCTAGAAGAGACGCTGCGGCTCCTGCCCAACCTGGAAACGGCCGGCCTGCGCGGAGGAGTGATCTATTTTGATGGTCAATTTGACGACGCGCGCTTGTTGATTCATCTTGTGGCCACGGCTTGTGAACAGGGCGCGGCGCTGCTCAATTACGTGGAGGTCGTCGGGATCACCAAGGACGCGGAAGGCTTCGTGAACGGCGTCAAAGCCCGCGATGCCGAAACAGGAGACGAGTTCACTGTTTCTGCGAAGGCGGTCATCAACGCCACCGGCCCATTCACCGATCGCCTGCGCCGCGCCGCCGATCCCTCCGTTCAGCCGATGATCGCTCCCAGCCAGGGCGTTCACCTGGTTTTTGATGGCTCCTTTCTAGCAGGCGAAAGCG